>CALLPQ010000092.1 GCA_938015425.1 uncultured Parvularculaceae bacterium
AAGAACGAGAATACAAGACTTTAAATAAACCGATGAAATGAGCAAAATTAATGTCTAAAAAAACACCCGATGGGCCTTTGCAAGATAATGCCAATGACACGCCGGATAGTGCTTTAGGAAAAGGGGATCCATTAATTCAGCCCTCAAAGACCGGGCTTATCCCGCGTTTACGGTCAAACTTCTTTGCTGGTGTGGTTATCACCGCGCCAATTGGCATTACCGTTGCCATTATTTTATGGTTTCTCAATGGCCCTTTAAAAAATGCTGACCGTTTTGTCCGCAACTGGTTACCCGATGGCGGCACCAATTTAGAAAAATACCTACAGGCAATCCCTTTGTTCGGGGTCATTGTCGCGATATTTGGTTTAATCATTCTGGGCGCGCTAACCCGCAATTTTATTGGCGGTGCCATCATTAAAGCGTGGGAGAATGTGGTTGATTCTGTTCCCATTGTGCGAAGTCTTTATCGGTTTTTTAAAAATGTCTTCGAAACGGCGCTGCAACAATCAGATCGCTCCTTTAAAGAGGTGGCAATGGTGCAATATCCGCAAAATGGGTTGTGGGCTATCGCATTTGTCGTGGGGGATGCGCGCGGAGAAATGAACGAAATTCTAGCCGATCAGGGGGACAATATTGTTAGTATTTTTGTTCCCACTGTTCCAAACCCCACTTCAGGTTTCTTAATTTTTGTGGAACGGTCATCACTGCGCATTTTGGATATGAGTGTGGAAGATGCGGCCAAGGTTGTCTTTTCCATGGGGCTTGTTGTGCCTGAAGTGAAATCGCCGGAATTAGCGGTTTCAAAGCTAGAGGAACTGGCAAGAGAAGCACAAGAGAAACAATCGCCTAATCCGCCAAAAAAGAACAAGATTTTTAGTAATTCCAAGAAAACGTCATAAACCCTTGCGACGTTGGTTTAGGGTGGGTTTTATCCGATTTTCTTCATGATTAAACCTATCCGGATTAACAGAATCAATATTATGGCTACGCTATTATTGTGATTGTATCAGTATTTGAATTTGCCATAATCTACTTTATAGGTAATTGCAGTTTCCGAAATTAAGGGTCTCAATAGTGAAAATGCGTTTTAATATTTATTTGTTGATTTGCTGTTTTTTTATATTCGCAACAGGCTGCGCCAGCCTTGGACCTGCTTATAAAATTGATTCGATTGAGGGGGTGGCTTCCATCAATAATTGGAATCAGCAAGCCACTGACTATGATCCCGGATGTTATAATCTTTATACAAAATATGATAAATGGGGTGTGTTTATTGGCTGTCAGGCGATTGATATTTTTGATGTACGCACAGAAAACGCCTATAAGCTTTTTACCGATAATTTATCGCGGCAAAGCTGCACCACTAAATTAGGCACAAAAGGGCAGCGCAATTATGTCCGGACGGGACATCATTTTCTGTTTGTGGATAAAACAGGGCCTAGTGGTAATGTCTGGTTTGTTCCGGCCCATTACTATTCTGACGGGGTTAGCACACCTGATGTATTAAGGGAGATTTTACCCGGTGCCATATTGGATACGGAATCCCCACGCACTCTTTCTGCGGCCTTATTTCATGACCGGTATTTTTGCTTATTCGAGTATTCGGGGTTTGCTTGGTCGAGTGATCGGGAGAACTATCCCCAACAATATGCTCTAGAAAACGCGGCTATTCATGGAGCCGAAAAATCTCTGCCTATCCCGGCCGCCTACCGAAGAAAGGGATGCGCCAATGTTTCTTTCCGCAATGGGCTGCGCGCCGCAGGTGCCTCCAGTTTTATATCCACGCTGTTCCGCGGCATGGTCGGGCTGGTTAATCCGGGTAAGGTTGGTTATTGCCCTAAAGAGGTGCATACGAATGCATTAGGTCAATTGGAAGTAAACCTTAGTGAAATGCTAGGATACGGACCTATTGGAGATAGTCGGCGCACAGAGCTACCCGGTTGTCATGCAAAAGAGCCATTGGTTTTATGTTTAAGCAATGTGCAAGCCTTATGGTATTTAGTGTCATTGCGTGATGATGATTATGATTTGAGTAACTCAAGTCTGATCAGCGATGAGTGGCGGCAGGTGTTAACCCGTATCATGTGTTACGATTTGCAAGCGCGATATATTCCGGACTACTGGCCGGAAGAATATGATTTTAGTTTAGCGCAAGCTGAAGAGGTTTGCGGCTTTATTCAGCTTAATTATCTAGTGGAAAATAACGAAGATTTACGGGACCCTCTATCAGCCCTCCATACTTTTTATACCCAAGACGGATATCACATTGAAAGCCCGTTTCGGGCCGGTGATTTTTTCGTGGAAGGGGCGTTGATGTTGAAGGATAGACAAGAAGGCGCTGAAACTTTCTTGCGCACCCTTGCGGGGGTCACGTCCATCGATTATGCGATGTTGGGTCTTGTCAATTGGAACGAAAATCATCATCGGGCGGATTATAAAGACAAGTAACCAGAATAAACTGGTCACTTTTCACGTTCACGCGCGTCTCGTTAAGACGACGGATTAAATTTGAAAGCCTGTAATAAAAGGCGAGTTCATAGGCCCAGTCTAGATTGATAAATATCCCTTATCTCGTAAATGTTCCACAATTAAATCAGCGGCTTCATCTGCCGGAATTGTAGACGTATCTAAAGTAATATCAGGGTTTTCTGGAGCCTCGTAAGCGCTGTCTATACCGGTAAAATTCGTGATTTCACCGCGCCGGGCCTTCGCATAAAGCCCTTTAACATCACGCTGCTCACAAACGGCTAATGGCGTTGAAATATGCACTTCGATAAATTCACCATCTTCAACAATTTCGCGTGCCATGCGGCGCTCGCTTTTGAAAGGCGAGATAAAGGACACTAAAACAATTAGACCGGTATCCACCATTAATTTAGAGGTTTCTGCAACCCGGCGAATATTTTCAACGCGATCAGCATCGGTGAACCCCAAATCCTTGTTTAGACCATGGCGCACATTATCCCCGTCCAATGTATAGGTGTGGCGTCCAAGATCATAAAGGCGTTTTTCAACAAGATTTGCAACCGTCGATTTGCCGGAACCAGATAGGCCCGTAAACCATAAAATACAGGGTTTTTGCATTTTCTGTTCTGCGCGGGCGTGTTTGTTAATTTCCAGATCTTGCCAATGGATATTTTGCGCGCGGCGTAGGGAATGTTTTATCATGCCAACGCCAATTGTGGAATTGGTAAGGCGGTCAATTAAAACAAAAGCACCAGTTGTTTTATTATCTCTATAGGGATCAAAAGCAATAGGGCGACCTAGTGACAATTTGCAAGAGCCAACTTCATTTAAAGCGAGGGTTTTTCCTGATTGATGATCTAGTGTGTTGACGTTAATTTTATGATGCAACTCGGTGACGGTGGCTGGGACAGACCGGTTTGCGGTCTTTAACAAATATTGCCGCCCGGGGATCATTTCTTCATCATGCATCCATAAAATATCAGCAGAAAACTGGTCTGTTTGTTCACTAGGCGCATTGCCCGCGCAAATGATGTCCCCTCTTGAAATATCGATTTCATCGGCGAGAGTTAAAGTAACAGCTTTATCTGTAACTCCTTCCTCTAAATCGCCATCTTGGGTCACAATGCGTGTCACCGTTGATCGCTTAGAGGAGGGGAGGACAACAATTTCGTCTCCCGGTTTTATAGACCCGCTGGCGATTGTGCCGGAAAAACCCCGAAAATCAAGATTGGGCCGGTTCACCCATTGGACAGGCATTCGAAACGGCACATTTTCGGTTTTTTGAGAAACATTCACAGTTTCCAGAAAGGGTAGAAGCGGACTACCGTGATACCATGATGTGTACGGACTTTTGGTAATAATGTTGTCGCCCTTTAAGGCAGACATGGGAATGCAAGTAATGCTTTCAAACCCCAAGCTATTACTGAATTCACGATACTCAGCTTCGATTGTATCGAATGTTTCTTGTGAATAATCGACAAGGTCCATTTTGTTTATGGCGACCACAATATGGCGAATGCCTAATAGCGAAGTAATGAAACTATGACGGCGGGTCTGGGTTAATACCCCTTGGCGTGCATCAATTAAAATAACCGCGACATCGGCTGTCGACGCACCCGTTGCCATATTGCGTGTATATTGTTCATGACCGGGCGTATCCGCCACAATAAATTTACGATTTTCTGTGGAGAAAAACCGGTAAGCCACATCTATGGTGATGCCTTGTTCGCGTTCCGCCGCAAGACCATCAACCAAAAGAGCAAAATCAATCTCTTCGCCTTGGGTACCGGTTTTTTTACTGTCATTTTCCAGTGTGGCTAGCTGATCTTCATAAATCAGTTTTGTATCATAGAGCAGGCGGCCAATCAGGGTCGATTTGCCATCATCCACACTGCCGCACGTGATAAAACGCAAAAACGACTTGTTTGCTTGCGCGTCAAGATAAGCAAGAATATCGGTTTTAATAAGGTCATCTTGATGGGACATAATTAAAAGTACCCTTCTTGTTTTTTCTTTTCCATGGAAGCCGCTGAGTCATGATCAATTACGCGCCCTTGGCGTTCTGATGTTTTCGTTAGTAACATTTCTTGTATGATTTCCGGCAGCGTATTCGCCGTTGATGGCACGGCCCCCGTTAGTGGATAACAACCAAGTGTTCTAAAACGTACGCTTTCCATTTTTATGTTTTCGTTGGCATTTAACTGCATCCGTTCATCATCTTGCATGATTAAAACACCGTCCCGTTCAACCACGGGGCGTTTTTGGGCATAATAAAGCGGCACAATAGGAATATTCTCACGATATATATATTGCCAGATATCCAGCTCGGTCCAGTTGGACAGAGGAAACACCCTGATTGATTGCCCCGGATTAATCCGTGTATTGTATATATTCCAAAGTTCTGGCCGCTGTGTCTTGGGGTCCCATCGATGTCGTTCAGAACGGAATGAAAAAACCCGCTCTTTCGCCCTTGATTTTTCTTCGTCGCGGCGCGCACCGCCAAAAGCCACATCGAATTTATGTTTATCTAGCGCTTGTTTCAAAGCTTGAGTTTTCATGGTGTCAGTGTGAATTTGTGAACCATGGGTAAACGGACCAATCCCCTGTTTTACGCCTTCTTCGTTAATGTGAACAATAAGATCAAGGCCAAGGTCTTTAGCCGTTTGATCGCGAAAGGCTATCATCTCTTTAAATTTCCATGTGGTATCAACATGCATTAAAGGGAAGGGAAGGCGGGATGGATAAAACGCTTTAAGGGCAAGATGCAACATCACCGCGCTATCCTTACCCACGGAATAGAGCATAACCGGATTTTCAGCCTCAGAAGCAACTTCTCGCATAATATGGATGCTCTCGGCTTCCAAGCGATCAAGATGGCTCATTTGTGAGGCACTAATAAGGGGGGTGTTCGGCTCATGTTTGGGCATGGTCGTTTTACTCTTGCGGGTTGCGGATTTTGGGGATTGGGATGATGTTGTGTCAGCTTTTGCATGGCCATCATTCAATAAGGCTTCAAGCTTGGCATTTGCGGTTTCCAGGGTTTTAAGGGTGCATTGTCCTCCGGCTTTTATGCGCGCGAGGCCTTTCCCATCATTTAGAAGTTTTCGGGAAACAGTGGACAAAGACAAATCGTGGGACACGGCATAAAGCTCTGCCCTTTTTACGAAATCGTCTAATATTTTATCGATAGCCATGGATCACCGTTAATAATTGTGTGGGATAAATCCCACTCAAAAGCTTTTATAGCAAAAATTTCGTGGGAAACAAGCAAATTATGCCCAAAACCATCACTATTGCGTGGGAAAGGCCTAAACGGAAAAGCCAGATAAGATATAAAAAGCTATGGATCAGACGTCAGTTTGCCCAACTCGTTACACCTCAGGATCTCACTTGATAGAATTAGAGCCGAAATCGTGTGAAAATGCTGAAATGAATGTCTGATTTACAACCTGCTGAAGGTGTTTACGATTTTTGTTTCAGGCTCATGGGTAACCGTGGGTTGAATAAGCGGTGATATGAAATAGGCACAATTATATTAGAAATTACCGCTAATACTGAGTGATAATCTACGTCCGATATTGCGCTCACGTATTTCTTGAAAGTTCACATCGGAGGAACCGCGCTCGGTCAGGAAAACGGTGCGTTCACGGTCGAAACCTTCATTTAAAACATTGCCCATTTCCAAACGGATTTTAACGCCTTTTACGCGGGTGGTTTCAATAAATGCATCAAGGTCTGGTCTGCGGATATTATTGTCTAACTCATCAAGACCGAAGGCCAGTTCATCACCGCGAATGGTTCCGTCAAATCCCCATGCCCATTTTTGGGCAACGATATCCTGACGAAAATCTACGTCAATGCGCCAAAGACGTTCATTAGACAAGCGGCGAATGCCACCCGTAACCGGATCCGTCACCTCGCTATTTTGATAACGCCCCGCAACATCAAGGCGACTATTGGAAAGCCCCAATCGATCGAGAGGAAGGGTTATTTCCGCACTGGCACCGCGCCGAATGCCCGAACCAATATTGCCGGGAACTTCAAGGCCAGCGCCAATGGGCAGTACGTCGGAAACGTCACTGATAAAATTATAAAACCCTGTAATGCTGATAGCCCCAATATCACCGAAACGCCGCTCAACCGTTGTATCAATCGTCCACGTTGTTTCAGGGTTTAAATCAGGATTGCCCAAAGCTAACTCATTATCCCCAAGGTCGGTGGAACTGACAAAATCAAAAAAGTTTAATTGGCCAATTTCCCGCAATGCTCTGGCTCTGAACTGTAATTGTTTGTTAGGGGCGTAGGTAGCAGTTAGACTTGGTTTAATAAAAAAGAATGACCGATCAGCAGCAAACCCGCCTGTCTGCTCGATATTTGAAACCTCAGCGGCAAAAACAGCGTCAAGAGCAATAGGGCCGACTTTAAAAGAGTCAGAAAGAGAAAAATCGCCGCGACGCTCTTCTACTTGGGTAATTGCGCCAGCCACATTAATAAGAACCAATCCAAGGCCGTCATCACTATCAACAAGCAGTGAAAACGCACTATCAAGGCGGTTAATCGCGCCTTCTGCGGAAAACTCCAACAAATGTCCATTTATCCCGCTATAATCAATCTCCGTACGCAGAATGGTTTCCGTATTGAGACTATCATTATCGGTAACGCTACTCAAAAACACATCTTCTTGCAAAGGACCAGAGGCAAGAGAGCCGCCATTACCACTATCATTACGCCGATAAAGGCCAATTATTTTTGCGCTGATATCCTTACCAATTGGACGTTCGAATTCCGCGCCTGTTTCAACAGAAAACCCTGTCCTGTTATTACCTTGTAGTAAAAAGAATAATGGATCCTGATTAGTTGGTATCCGCTGGGAGACTTCACCGCCATCTTGTTCTTCATAACTGATAGAACCGTTGAAACGGAAAATATTGACGCCGGCTTTATATTGCCCATTGAGGTTGAGCTCTCCGCGAAACCCGTCTGCTTGAAAAAATTCATCTCGAAATTCCAGTAAATTACCAGCGCCATCAAGCAATTCTTCTGGTCCGGCGAACCGGCGGCGAAAGCGTTCCGCCTCAGCCCCTAATGTATAGGTGAAGGCACCTGACCGATCCGTGTAGGAAGCGCGCCCAAAGGGGAAAAAACCAACGGCGTCAAGGCGGGCATTTTGCGAAAACTCATAAGTGATCGCATTTTTGGAATCCGTTGACAAAATGACATTAATCGCAACACTTTGCCCGCGTAAATCAAGTCCGCCTGTTTGCCCGCGTATCAAATCAATCTGTTGAACCGAAGACGCAGGAATGCGGGATAGAATATCCGAGGCTGACTCACTTTTTGTGGCCGGACGTTCGCTATTAATCAATACATTTCCGGCCGATCCGGCAAACCCGCGCGAACCATCCCCATCATCCACTTGGAAACCTGGGACATTCGCAACCATATCAAGGGCTGTCACCGGATTATACCGACTGAAAAATGCGGCGGGATAATTGATGATACACGCGCCTTCTGCGTCACATGTCTGAACAGGTTCGTTGGTTATTGCTGGACTGCTCTGTGTTCCCACTGCCTCTGTTCCCACTGCCTCTGTTCCGCTCGTGCTCGATAGAGGTGAATTAATCGAGAGATCATTAATATCCCTTTCAACATTACCGCCGTTTTGGATTAACGGCGCTTTAGTGTCTTCTTGCGTGACGGTTAGCGAGGCTGAGCTACTTAACGCGAGGAGAAAGGGCAAGATAATCGTCATGTTCTAACTGATACTCAATCTGAGGTTATATTACCTGATTTACGAATGGCTTGTGTTGATCGTTTTTATCTCGAATGCAAGGCACTTTATCGTTATTTACCATGGTTTTAGCGAGAAGGTATAAAATTAGCATAAAGTTGCTTTTTTGTTTTCAATCTGGTGAATTAAAAAGGGATAAGCTTGTTACAGATATGATTTTGACTTTTGTTTTGTTTAATTTGGACCGGCAACTTTTATATGCAACAATGAATATCTAGCCATATAATTTGACCCAAAAGGGTAAAATCCTGAACCAAACACGGGGCCTAAAACTCGCGAAATGTTTCGCTAGGTTGTATATCAGAATTTCGTTTTTCAAAAATGTTTCAAATAAAGTGTTTCTAAAGTTAAAATTCAGCTTTTATTCATATTTGTGAATTCTTTATGAATTTATTGAATAGAGTGCCCTCAAAAAACCCGTCTATTCAACCGTTCACATGCTGAGAGCCTAAAGGGAAAAGCCAGATAAGATATAAAAAGCTATAGATCAGACGTCAGTTTACCTCAACTCGTTACATCTCAGGCTCTCACTTTAAAGAATTAGAGCCGAAATCGTGTGAAATAGTTGACATGAATGTCTGATTTACAACCTACTGAAGATGTTTAACGATTTTTCATTCAGGCTCTGCGAGCTTAAAGAGAAAAGCCAGATAAGATATAAAAAGCTATGGATCAGACGTCAGTTTACCTCAACTCGTTACACCTCAGGCTCTCACTTTAAAGAATTAGAGCCGAAATCGTGTGAAATTGTTGAAATGAATGTCTGATTTACAACCTGCTGAACGTGTTTAACGATTTTTCATTCAGGCTCTGACATATTAATGTGTTATATTATGGATTAAGTTGCATATTTAGTAACGCTTTTGTCCTATGATTTTGAATTAATGAACAGAGCAACCAGTGTGTTGATAAGGAAAAAAAGTGTCGGTTGACGGGAAACAATGTTCAAATAAAGGCGAAAGTGCAGGAGGCACAAAAGCGGGCTCTTCTGTATCTCAATCTTTATCCAGTGCACAAGCGGTTAGAGGGCATAATGTCGGTTCAACCATGCCTGCTTATGGCACCCCTGTTAAAGGGTCTCTATGGCTAAAAGGGATCACATTTCTGTTTGTAATTTTGGCACTTTTCCTCCTCACAAAAATTTTGTGGTCAATATTTTCTCCCTTACCAGTGCCGACAAAACCGCCAACGATTGCACCAAACCTGTCATCACAATCCGGCAATGAAGACCAGCTAGTATCCATCAAAGAGAAAAACCCGTTTGCGATTTCTGGCGCGGATTTTATTGATATTGTAGAAAACCCCCAAACCAATCAAAACGTAAAAGAAACAACACTAGACTTGAAGTTGCACGGCGTGCGCATAGACAATAAAAAAAGCAGTGCGATTATTGACGTTGGGGGCAATGGCGGACAAAAAGTATTTAAAATCGGGGATACAATCACCCCGGGTGTTGAACTAAGTGAAATATTGGCAGGAGAAATAATCATAAGCCGTGCAGGGGTAAGAGAGTCATTGCGATTAGAAGGCAAAGAAGAAGAAAACCAAAATAATCAGGCCAACTCAGGAAATCGGTTAGGGGTAAATAGAGCGTCCACAAATCAATCTTTACGAAGCGCTTCAGCTCCTAATGCTAATGACGCAATTTTAGGGACAGATCAAAAAGAAGCACAAAGCCAGAATGCTCCAACAAAGAAAATTAATATCAGGGATTTTATTCAGGTCCGGCGGCGACGTAATGCTGATGGGCAATTTGCCTTATTCCTGCAACCGGGAAGAAATAGGGATGGTTTTGCCGAAGCCGGTTTAATCCCTAATGATATGCTGATTAATGTTAATGGTGCCCCGGCGCCGCAAAATTTACGGGCTCTTTATGATATGATGAATACAATATCCGTAGGGGGATCTGTTTCAATGATTGTTGAACGTGATGGCATACCAAAACAAATCAACATCAATTCAAATCAGTTCGTCGTCCCCACGGCTTCATCATCTATAGATGAAAATTAGGGACAATAAAGATTAACATGTGGTTTTGATGGAAAAAAGAAACAAAATATCAAGCATGCTAAAATCTATCTCGATCGGGATAGGATTGATTGGCGTAGGAATCTTTTTGCCAATGAATGCGCTGGCACAAGAAAATTGCAATATCCGTATTGACTACAAAGATGCGGATATTAGCGCGGTGATAACACAAATGTCTATTGATACGGGGCGGGCAATCCTTGTGGATAGAAATATCAATGGCCGCGTGAATTTGCAAACCCCGCCAGATTTTCTGGTTTGCCGTGATGAGGCATGGGAGTTGTTTCAAGATATGTTGCGTATCAATGGATATGCGGCAACACCTCAAGGCAATGGGCGCTATAGGATTGTTCCCATCACACAGGCCCAGCGTTCACCCGGTCCCGTTGGTAACGACGCAGAAGGCGGCAGTGTTGTAACCCGAATATTCCGTTTACAGTTTATTGATGCCCAAGAAGCGGCAAGAAACATTGCCCAGATTAATAGCGAAGGGGCGGTTGCCTCGGCGATACGCTCTAATAATGCTTTGCTTGTTGTTGATACTGCCGCAAATATGGCGCGGATTGCAAAGGTCTTAGAAGGTCTGGATAAGGATAGCCGCGATTTTAAATCTATAGCATTGAAGAATGCTACAGCGCGGGAGGTTGCAAGTACCTTACGTGAAGTGGCCCAGAACCTGTCAGAAGAAGGCGGTAGCAATGCGGGACGTGTCAGCATTGTGCCTGTGGATACAAGCAATTCAATTTTGATCCGGGCAGAACCCGCAACCATGACAAACTTGATAAACGTTATCCGCGAACTTGATCTTCAAGGAGAAGAATCAAACGATATTTCCGTTATTGCTCTTAAACATGCAGATGCCGAAGAAATTTTGCCCTTGCTGCGAGAAATCGCGACGAGCGGAAACACCCCCAATACGGGCGGCGGGAATAATGGTGGAGGCAATGGGGCTTCACGGTCGGTTATTTCATCTTACGCGGCTACAAATTCGATTATCGTTAAGGGTGATGCGGTGTTACGGCGCGAATTAGAAACGATTATCGAGCAATTAGACGTGAGGCGCGCACAGGTTTTAGTGGAAGCGATTATTGTTGATATCTCCGATGTCACGGCGCGCGAGTTGGGTGTGCAATATTTCCTCTCCGGTTCAGGGAACGGGTTTGTTCCGTTTACGACCAATGTGTCAGGGCAGAGCCCGAATGTATTAACAGCAGCGGGCGCCGTTTTTACAGGTGGGTTAACCCCTCCTACAGGCGGATCAACCATTACCACAACCGCCGCAGACGGAACAATCACTGAGACTTCAGCCGGTAATAACGGCCTTCTTAGTGATAATTTTTCATCGGCTTTAACCTCTGCGGCCCTTGGCTCCCTTCTTGGGATTAACGGGTTTGGCCTTGGCGGCGCTGGTACTTTTGGAGATGGGAATATTTTTGCGGCCCTTTTAACCGCTGTGCAGCAAGACACATCATCGCGTGTGCTTTCAACCCCGTCGGTTATGACGCTTGATAATCAAACCGCCTCGCTGTCCGATGGGCAAGAGATTCCGATTACGACGGGAGAGCAAATTGGAGATGACTTTTCCAATGCTTTCCGGACTGTAAACCGCGAACAGGTTGGCATTATCTTAGAAGTCACACCGCAAATTACCGATGGTGACACGGTGGCATTACAAATTCGCCAAGAGATATCCAGCATTGCCGGACCTATCATTGCAACGTCTACTGATCTTATTACAAATAATAGTGAAATCAATACCACAGCCTTAATTGATAATGGTGATATTCTCGTTATTGGTGGGTTGATTAGCGATGATCAATCTATACAGGAAGATAAAGTCCCTTATTTGGGGGATTTACCGATTTTGGGCAATTTATTTAAAACGACTGCGCGGTCTAAAACAAAAAATAATTTGATGATTTTCATTCGCCCGACTATCATAAGGGATCAAGAGACGGCCCGTAATGCAACACGGCGTAAGTTTGATTATATCCGCGCCCAAGAAGTGTTAAATGATGACCGCGGGCAAGAAGATTTCAATCGGTTATTAATTGATATTACCGGTGTTGAGGACCAATAAAACGATAATAAATTATGGTTTTGCTGTTTATCGGCGCTATTTTAAATATTCGCAACAGTTCGGTTTTTCATGGCTAAAGAGCAACCTCTAGACAAACTGACAAAGTATAATCAGGTAAAAGTATCGCCGGCAGAGCATAAGGCTAGCGAGGGTAACGGTATTTGTGACACTGGCATTAGTTCTGAC
>CALLPQ010000093.1 GCA_938015425.1 uncultured Parvularculaceae bacterium
TTCCCAATTATTGGTTCATCTCTTAACGCCCTTCTATCACCATAAATTCCCGTCACCATAGCTACACATTAGCGCTATAATCCTCTATAAGGAAATTTATGGCCCCGACTTTTCTACTTTCCATCTTTCTAATCGCCCCCAAGCAGGGCAAGAAGCAAGACTATCAGGATTATCCATTATGACCTCATCCCCTAACGCCACTCAAACAGCCGATGTGCGTATCGTCGGTACGGGCCTTTTCACCCCATCGGACTCTATCTCCAATGAAGAATTAGTGGCGAGCTATAATGAATATGTGGATCAGTTCAACGAGACCAATGCCCCCGCCATTAAAGAAGGCACCATGGAGGCTTTGGAAAAATCATCGGCAGAATTTGTCGAAAAAGCTTCCGGCATAAAATCCCGATTTGTCATGAACAAAGAAGGCATTCTGGACATTAACCGGATGGGGCCGCGGTTAAAAGCACGACCCGACCAAGACTTATCCATATTGGCGGAAATGTCGGTCAATGCCGCAAAAGATGCTTTAAAGGCTGCGCACTTAAAACCTGACGATATTGACGGCGTAATATGCGCTTGCTCCAATCTGCAACGGGGCTATCCGGCTATTGCTGTTGAAATTCAAGATGCTTTAGGCATTGACGGATTTGGCTTTGATATGAATGTAGCGTGTGCCTCGGCCGCCTTCGGGATCGAAACGGGGTTAGGCTTAATCCGCGCTGGCTCACGGCGTATATTAATGGTCAATCCGGAAATTTGTACGGCCCACCTCAATTTCCGAAATCGCGATTGCCACTTTATTTTCGGCGATGTTGCCACCGCCGTTATTCTTGAACGCAATGAAGGGGCGGCCAATCATGAAAGCTGGGAAGTTTTAGGCACGCGCCTTAAAACCAAATTTTCAAATAATATTCGTAATAATTTCGGATTTTTGAACCATTGCGAACGCGAAGATGATGAAAGCGCAGACGATCAACGTCATCGCGATACGGACAAACTTTTTATGCAGGAAGGCCGCAAGGTTTTTAAAGAAGTAGTCCCTTTGGTGGGGAAAATGATTAGCGACCACATTGGTGATACCGGCTTCCAAGCAACGGATATTAAGCGCATGTGGCTGCATCAGGCCAATTTGTCGATGAACGAGTTTATTGCCAAAATCGTTTTGGGCCGCGAGGCAACGCGCGAGGAAGCGCCGGTTGTACTGGATGAATATGCAAATACGTCATCGGCGGGGTCTATCATTGCGTTTCACAAACATCGGGCTGACTTGCAAACGGGGGATATCGGCGTGATCTCGGGTTTTGGTGCGGGCTATTCCGCCGGCAGCGTGATCGTGCGTAAAACATCATAAACGAATAGTTTTATCAGCATAGAAGCTAATATATTCTGACACGTATATTCTGACGCGTAGACTCTGACGCGTAAATTTTGGATCGTATAATTTGGCCCGTATATTCTATTATGTGCGTATCGCCTTCTCCAATAATTCTTCCGTTACTAGATAACCAAGGTCGTCTGGAATTGTTAGATATTTTTTGCCATCCCGTTCTATGACCTTTGGTTCCACACAAATTATTGGTCGTTCATTCGCATCATTGTAGGCCGCCGCAAGAGTGGACGACAGGCTTAACAATTCCAGATTACGCATGGTCGGAAAAATCACTTTTCGTTGGCCTGACTTGCCCATATCAATAAACTCATTAGGCGTTGCCCATATGGCTTCCACGGACTCGCCGCCATCAGGAACAATCGCTTGGTCGTCAGGCATAACCGCCAAATAAAACCACGTATCGAACCGCCTATGCAGTCCGGGCGGGGTTTGCCACCGCGAAAAAAAAGTTAACCGGTCTGTAGCGGGCACTAGTTTTTCACGTTGAAAAAATTCTAAAAAGGCATTTGCATCCTTATACACATCATCGCGTAACTGCGTGATATCGGGGATATGCTCTTGCAATTGCTGTTGTGTGGCCAGCTTGGGGTTCCTGTCTTGATCTCCCCCTTTAAGGTTTTCCCCTTCGAGATAAGCCAGCAAAATACCGGTCTCCTCAAACAATTCCCGCAAAGCCGTAAACCGGCTAATAAAAGCCCATCGCTGATCCGCTGGGTCCAACCCCTTATTCCTATCATGGGGATCTTGATCACGAAAAGCAGGCGCTCCTCGCCCTACAAGTTCGTGCAGCGCCTCATCATGATCCGCCGGATCAACCTTGCCACCCGGAAAAACAATTGCCCCTGCCGCAAACCCCATCGCGGCGCTGCGTTGAACCATCAAAGTTTCTAACGCCGTTCTATCCTCACCACTAACTTGGGTCTTCTCGCGCAATAAGATCACTGTTGCCGAAACAGAAATATTATCATCACCCGTTTGGCCCGCTTGCCCGCCCCTTTTACCTACAGGTTCATTTTTTGGGTTCTGGTCTAGAATTTTATTCACAGGGCCTCCACGATAAATCTGGAATATCCCTACCATATCCATAGACCGGCGCAATCATTAACCCAATGATACCCTATCTAAAGGGTCACAATCGGGTTTATTAGCTTGCTTTTTTGGGGCTATGTTCGGCTAAATATTGACGGGCTCTTTTTTGAGCTTCAGCAATTTCTTCTGATGTCATTTCATTCGCCAATTCAGCCCGATAGATACGCGCTTCTTGATTGCCTTGCATCGCCGCAAGGTTAAACCATTTATGTGCATCAATTAGATCAAGGCGTGGCTCTACATTTTCATCTGTGGATTGTCCTGCAGTAGCTTGCCCCGTGGACGCTTGCAAACCTTTACGATACATTTCTTCACTATCTAAAACACGCTGTACTGTTTCAATTGTTTGCGTATCAACATTAACTGACATCTTATACCCTTCATTTATATCGCGAGACCGCCCTTATGGCTTTCGCGGATTAACGAAGATAATAATGAACATTGGTAACCTAAAATAACGTTAATGTGAGATTAATCATTTGTTTACTGATTATTGACAAAAAATTAACCATCTAAAAATTTGAATTACTTATCATTTCCAAATAAATGTTTTTGCACATTGGCGTTTTTGCTTTCTTCCATAGCCGCTTTACGCAAGTCGGCCCCTATCACTACCCCCCTTTTTACCCCTTCACGAACCCCAATATGGTTAAACCATTCACTAAAATAAGAATAATCTCTGCTTGAAATATTATGACGCTCATGGGCATAAGCCCATCCAAATATCGCCATATCTGCAATGGAATAATGATCCGCAAAATATCTGCGACCTTTTAAATGCTTATCCATAACCCCGTATAGCCGGTTACACTCTTTAACATATCGATTAGCCGCATACGGATTTTTTTCCGGTACATAGTGTAAAAAATGATGCGCTTGCCCAGCCATCGGGCCAAGCCCGCCAACCTGCCAAAATAACCATTGCTCTATCAGGCTTCTTTGGCGTTCATCATTTGAATAAAATTTTTGATATTTACGCGCCAAATATTGCATAATTGCCCCAGACTCAAAAATACTGATCGCCTCACCCCCCGGCCCGTCATGATCCACAATAGCGGGCATACGATTATTGGGAGAAATTTTCAAAAAACTCTCTTCAAATTGCTCACCCTTCATGATGTTCACCATCTTTAATTGATAAGGCACACCCAATTCTTCCAACATGATCGTGACTTTCCACCCATTAGGTGTTGGCCAATAATAAAGATCAATTGGTTTTTCCATTATCAATACCTTTTTTAAAAATCAGTACACGGTTTCTAATATTATGATGGACGTTAAATTCACGACTGGGCGCAAATGACATTATAGGCATAATTATCAGGCGAAACTTCGGTAATTTGCCATTTTGTCTCTCGCCACCCTGTTTTCTTAAACGGATGTCGCCAAGGCACGCTCACCTGACTTTGCGTTTGTCCGGCAAGACTTTCTAAAAATTCGGCTGGGGGCGTTGGGCCCAAATCCGGCGACCAGATAAAAATACAGCGTTGATCTTGTGGTTCATTCAAAATAGGGCGTGGTTTATAAAACGGTAGATGGGTGGAAACAATACGCGCCTTAGGATAAAGCCTTCGTAAATTGCCCGCCGTATGATCTTCAAACCCCACCAAGGTTATCACCTTATCACTATCGGCTTTGGTTACGCCCATTACCGCCAACGGTTTTTGCAACCCATCATAGGGAATCCACTGCCGGCAATTTTTACAAAAAGGAGGACCAGGAACAATATTCTGGATAAACCGCGCGGTTGGCCATAAAATAATAAAAACACTCATCACAAAAATACATCTTTGTAATGGCGCTTTAGGCGGAGATGCTTTTTGTAGCATGACAATCAAAACAAGATAGCCCGGCAATAAAAACCCGATCCCATAACGTTCTTGCAACGAGGATAAACCCAAGACTATCACAAACACCGCCATCAAACCCACCCCGAATGGCAACACCCAAACAAACCAAGGTGCGTTGGCGTTAAATAAGGATTTAAGCCGAATTGGAAATAAAGACTTTCGCAACGTCACCGACGTAAAAATAATAAACGGCAAAAAAAAACTTAAAACCGCCCACAATAGGCTGGGGATACCTTGGGCAAGCCTTAAAAAATAAGATGCCTGTTCGCCAAAATGGCGTGTTAGCTGGTCTGAAAATTGTCCTTGATGGTGATAGACCCAAATTCCATGGGGGGAAAACAGCGCCGCCCCGAACAATAAAGCCAACGTCATTTTAGGTGAAAGCAAAACATTCCGGTTTTTTTTATCCACTAACGCCGCCGCGAGAATAATCACTAAACTCGCCGGAAAACTATATTTCGCCAGCAAGCCAAGCCCAATGGCAATTGCGGTAAGATGGTAATTTTTTAATGTTGGTTGCTCTAACAAACGCTGGAGCGTCAACAAAAAGAATAAAATGGTCGTGATTAAAACCAGAGAATGGGTAAAGGTTTGATGATAATTCGACCCTATCTGATATAGACTAAGCAACCCCACAGCCCCGAAAGATGACCAAGTTTCAGATTTGGTCCATTTTTCAAGAATTAAAAAAACCAACCCACCGCTAAGGATTAACAAAAGATATTTTACAAGTAAAAAACTCAGTAACACCGGGCCCGTTAGCTGTTGAACACTCAAGAGCAACCATTCATAAAGGGGGGGATTATCGGGCAGATACCCGGCTTGTAGGTTCTGTACAAGGACGTTTAATTTCACATCATCTAGAGCCAAGGTTGTACCAGCACCATAGCTAATCAAAATATTAATTACACTATAAACCGCGTAAAACCCGACTACCCCCCTTAGGGAAGCCAAATGCATCCATATCTTCGGGAATTGTGAGCTTGGTAAACGGTCTTGATCCATAATCCAGCTTATTGCTTATTGAAATGAGGCATTAGTTTATCGTGATAATTTCTATAACAAGGCGTCAATCCGGCATAAAAATCAACTGAAAACAGATAAAACACTGTATGGGTCCCCATACAGTGCCTCATGCTCTGCCTTACGATCTGCCTTATGCTTTGCCGTACGCACTACCTTGCACAGTGCCTAAAATTTAGTGCTTTAAATGAATTCACCGTTCGGTCTCAGAGCCCGAAGCAAAAATCGGTAAACACCTTCAGCAGGTTGTAAATCAGACATTCATTTCAACAATTTCACACGATTACGGCTCTGATTCTTTAAAGTGAGAGCCTGAGATGTAACGCGTTGGGGCAAACTAACGTCTGATCCACTGCTTTTTATATCTTATCT
>CALLPQ010000094.1 GCA_938015425.1 uncultured Parvularculaceae bacterium
AGCAACGTCCAAGGCTTTATTTCCGGCCATAAGCTCGAAAAATGCATCTGCATATCGTGATGCAACGCCGCTCGTTTGAATGGTTTCGCTAGACATTGAGGCCGGTAGCTCCCGAAATAAAGCTTATATAATAATAGGTTATGAGTATTTGATAGATATGATGCCGTTCCATAAAGACATTACACCAAAAACTCATATTTCAATTCCGCTCGCGATAGCATGTGTATAGTGCGGACGCAACATGGATTTTGTGGTTAGTGGCTGCATTCTTAATTGGATTTAGGATAGATAGCTAAAGGTGATCGGTTTAATGATTCCCCAAGAGCCTACCCGAAAAAGTGATAAAAGACATACAAGATTGTGGATCAGATGTCAGTATGCCCCAAGCCGATACTCCTGAGGCTCTTTCGTTTTGAGAATAGAGCCGAAAGCGTATGAATTTGTTGAAACAAATGTCTGATTTACGACCTGCTAAAATGTTTGTGATTTTTGATTCAGCCTCTAAAGTTATAAGTTCTATTTGTGCAGGTTTGTGTGGGGCTTGATTATGAACTTTTAAGGGAGCGCTGATGCGCTCCCTTAAAATTATGCGGTGATTATTTTTAATAACCATCGGTTGAAGATGTGTAATTTAATTGGTATCACTACGGACTAAGTTTTCTTCAATAGCATCGCCATTATTTTTATAGACGATACCGTCTTTCATGACGAAGTCTACATGTTGAAATAATGCCGGGTATTTCAGCGCATTACCATCAATCGCGATTATATCGGCAAAGCGGCCCGGTTGCAGAGTTCCCCATTGCTCTTCAACGCCCATCATTTTAGAAGGCCAATAGGTGGCAGCTTGAATGGTTTCCATGACCGACACACCCATGATGCGGGTCCAGACATCAATTTCATTCCATGTTGACTGGCAATGAAATTTTAGGGGAATACCGCTATCGGTTCCGATAAGCATAACCACACCTGCCTCGCGCAATTGGGAAAATTTACGTTTTAAGGTTGGTTTTCTTTTGGGTGTAAGTTGAAAATAATCAAGACGATTTGGGTGCTGAATAGAGGCTTTAATATCGGCAATCGTATCCTCTTTAAGGCCGCGATGCCAACATGTGCTATCTACCTTTTCGGGGTTGTCGCGTGTCTCCACAAAATTCCAAAGACCTTCAACCGTTGGCGTCCAATATAAAGGGCCGCCAGCGATGCGCCCTTTGGCTGTGCGTTCTTTAAGGGCAATCATGATATCTTCGGGATATTCCGGCGCGGTGGTTAAGCCTGTATGTTCAAAATTATCAATGCCTACATCAAGCCCGATACGGATTTCATCTGGTTTATGGGAATGGCCGACCACTTTAAGCCCTAATTTGTGGGCTTCGTCCACAACGGCTTTTACCTCTGCCAAGGTCATTTCGTCTTGGTCGATAAGTTTCACCACATCCATCCCTGCTTGGGCAAGCCGGCGCACCTTAGCACGGCCATCCGCCGGGCTTTTAACGCCCCACCGAAAACGTTCCGTCCCCGGATAAGCACGATGTTGCAGGAACGGTCCTGACATGAACAAACGAGGACCGGGGATAGATCCTTCACTGATGCGTTTCTTCATCGAAACCGAATCTTCCAGGGAGGCCCCGAGGTCACGTGCCGTTGTTACTCCCGCCAATAAAAGCTGCACTGCGGAGGCAGGCATAATTTCACTGGCCAACCGGTCGGGATAGGTTTTATCCCAATGGGCATAATCACTATGACCCGTCAGCATAAGATGGGCATGCATTTCCCACAGGCCGGGCATTACCGTTTTGGCTTCTGTGGAAATCACTTCATAGCCATCAGGAATGGCCAAGCTTTTTTCAGTGCCAATATCAACGATTTTATTTCCGTCAATCAAGACAACACTATCATAAATGGGGGCGCCGCCAAGGCCATCAATAAGGGTGCCGCCTACGAGTGCTTTTTTGGCTGCGTAAACCTTATCTTGCGCTTGGACGCTCATGAAATGCGCATCACTAAAGGGGGATAATCCTAACGACACGATCAAGGCGAGTGTCGATGCAAGTTTGGATGTTTTTTTAGTCGTGGACTTGGGGGTCGACTTTAATGATAGTTTAGGTTTTTGCTGTCCGAAAGGTTTTAGTCTCATGAAGGGGCTCCCTATTGGGTTTTAGGTCTCGTTAGATAAGTTATGTATGCTGATGGAATATGTATCCTTACTATGTATTACTTTACTCTAATGTGTCGCAAAGGAAGGAATTATTTTTCGTGATTATGCAACCCCGGATTTTTGTAGATGATCACTTCATTGTTTAGCAGGCTAACATAATATTTTTAAAGGTATAGATTAAAAGTCTAAAACAATGGGGCTTGATATTAAAAAACCGGCCTGAACCCGCATTGCTGCGGTGTCATGGCCGGTTTATTTGTTCTGACAAAACGCCTTCTATATAAGTAAGGCATTTACAAAATTTTTTTGCTTGTTACTCAGCCGCGATCGCCGTTGGAATAACAGAAACATAAGTACGGTCTTTGGCTTTAGTTCTAAAGATCACTTTGCCTTCGACTTTTGCAAAAATTGTGTGATCCTTACCCATGCCCACATTATCACCGGGGTGATATTGTGTGCCCCGTTGGCGAATAATAATATTGCCGGGGATAACCGCTTCGTCACCGAATTTTTTAACGCCAAGACGACGCCCTGCGGAATCGCGACCATTTCGGGATGAGCCA
>CALLPQ010000095.1 GCA_938015425.1 uncultured Parvularculaceae bacterium
GCCAACAAGAGTTGTACCAATTACAGTATCATTCCCATCACCCGCGGATAAAGCAAGAAGTGTATCAGCGTTCAAGTTTAAGAAGTTAAATCCGGTTGAAAAATCATAAAAATCATTACCAGACGATCCGGCAATTGACCCACCGTTCAAATCAAAATCTTCAATGCCAAAGCCACTGACACCGTCAGTGCTCGTATCAAAACGGTTTAACGCCAGATCACCGCCTGTTTCATTAACGATAACATCAGCACCGCTCCCGCCCAGGAAAGTATCAAGCTCGGATTGGTCACCATCATTGACGATAAAGAAATCATTTCCTGCGCCGCCAATTAGAACATCAGCACCGGCACCGCCAATTAATGTGTCGGTATCACCGCCTCCATCAATGGTGTCATCACCCGCGCCGCCATCAACAAAGTCTTCAATAGACCCGCCAACGCCTGTGAAACGGTCATTACCCCCGCCAAGATTAAATATGACTTCAGCCGTTCCAACCCCATTAGCGAGACTAATAATCGTCGCCACACTGGTTACAATGTCGTCACCGTTACCTGCAAACAATAATGTGCCACCATTACCAACTTCGTTGACATCAAGGCTTGAAAAATTAAAGACGCCGCCCTCATCAGTACCGACAATACTTGTACCGCCGAGGTTTAACACTTCAATACTTGAACCATTTAACGTTTGCGTATCGTCTTCCAAATCAAAGTTTGCAAAAACCAGATTTTGTCCACTTAAATTCGTAATCGTATCCGTACCATCGCCGCCAATAAATATATCTTCTTCCAGGGTCGGGACAATAATCTGGAAAGTATCGTTCCCACCCCTTCCTTCAAACCGGTTTGTATCAGCTGTAGCAACAAATAGGTCGTTACCTTGTGTACCAAGAGCATTCTCGAAATTGGCTGCATCAAGAGTTTGTTGACCACTGCTATTTGTAAACGTGGCTACATCAAGAGATAGATCAAACGTAACGCCGCTTGAACCAACCGTCGTCAACGCACCAAAATCAATAGTATCAGACCCTGCGCCGCCATCAGCGCCTTGTCCTAAAACAAATTCACCGCCAATAACCGCGCCATCATTTAATATGATTGTATCATCACCCTCACCGCCATTAAATATATCGCCAAATGCCGGATTGTCATTCAACTCTTGGCCACTCAGCAAAGTAACATTATCATCCCCGCCAAGAGCATCATCAAAATTTTCATTGAAACCAATGGTTCCATATATATTAAGGGCTTCAGCCAAATCAACATTATCATTTTCTTTCGTGAAGATACCATCATCAATTCCATTAATTGTAATGGTTAAGGGTGCCGGATTAGATTGTGTTCCTAATTCATCAGAAACGATGAAGGTAAATGTTTCCGTAAGCTGCTCGCCTTCGCGAATTGCGTGTACGATAGGATTAGCGTCATCAAGCTCATAAGTATATTCACCAGTCACCGTATCCCAAAATAATGTACCAAATTCACCAACAATCCCAACGGAACCGTCCGTTACTCCATCAATGGATGTCACACTCAGCATTGAATTTACATCAACATCAATCACGTCCTCAAACAAATTACCGGCACTTGTTGAAGTTCCCGTAATGCCCTCTCCTTCCTCGATAGAATTCACACTTTCAAATGCTTGAGGGGCATCGTTTGCGCCGGTTACTGAAACCGTTAGGGATTGGGATACTTCACCACCATTCCCATCGCTAATTGTGTAGAAGAATTCAAATTCCCCCACGACACCCTCGGGCAAATTTTGAAATATATCTGCAGACGGGTCAAAATTTAATGTAGAGCCGACAAGTTCAATGCCATCAATATCCGCAATAGATATGGGGGTTTCTAAAACCTCGAATGCGCCCACAAGGAAAATGTCCGTAACGCTTAATGTGTCACCATCAACATCACTGGCACCCTCTAAAAGATCAAAACTTTGCTCCGCGCCGTCTTCAACTACTGCACCCATAAGCGCCGCATCCACCATGGGCGCATCATTCGTGCCTGTCACTGTAATGGTCAAAGTCTGGGCCACACTGCCGCCATTACCATCTTCAATATCAAAATTGATGGTAATGTCTTGGGTTACACCAGCGGCAAGGCTTTGGAAAGACGCATCGGATGGATCAATGGTTACACTGCTAACGCCATCAAAACTAACGCCAGCCACAAGTCCCGTAAGGTTTGCAACGCTTAATGTGTCACCATCAACATCACTGGCACCCTCTAAAAGATCAAAACTTTGCGCCGCGCCGTCTTCGGTTACATCTGCCGTAAGCATCGCATTTACGGTTGGCGGCGAATTAGGAACAGTTGCACCGGTTATAGTGATCGTTCCGGTTTGGGTTACCGTTGCTCCATTCTCATCTGTAATATCAAAGGTATAGGTGATCACCTCTTGTTCGCTATCACCAAGAAGATCAATATAAAAAGACGGATCAACGGTTAAGCTATCCCCAGTCTGGGTCACACCACCAGCATCGCCACTCACAAAAGTTACACCGCTTGCTGATAATATAGCATTATCATCCACATCACTAGCACCTTCCAAAAGATCAATGGTAAAGCTCGCATCGGTTTCCGCCGCACTATCAGCTAATGCCGCATCCACCATGGGCGCATCATTCGTGCCCGTCACTGTAATGGTCAAAGTCTGGGCCACACTGCCGCCATTACCATCTTCAATATCAAAATTGATGGTAATGTCTTGGGTTGCACCAACCGCAAGACTTTGGAAAGACGCACCAGATGGATCAATGGTTACACTGCCAACGCCA
>CALLPQ010000096.1 GCA_938015425.1 uncultured Parvularculaceae bacterium
TGTGCGCTGGTCTGATGGGGGTGACCATGAAGAACGGTTTGATTATCTAATCGCTGCCACCGGGCGCCGGCCAAATCTTGATAAGATTGGATTGGATAAAACAAGCCTGCCCCGTGATGATCGCGGTACGCCCTATTATGACCCTTTTTCCGGACAAGTTGGTGATAGTCATGTCTTTATCGCCGGTGATGCAACGGTTGATATTCCATTGCTACATGAAGCGGCTGATGAAGGGCGGATTGCAGGTGAGAATGCAGCCCGTTACCCCGATACCTATCGACGCAAACGACGCACTTCATTGGGGGTGGTTTTTAGCGACCCGCAAATCGCAATGGCGGGGGCGCGCTATCAATCGCTTGTTGATAAAGGATCTTGCGAATTTGAAGTCGGCGAAGCCTCTTTTGAAGATCAAGGGCGCGCACGCGTGATGGGCATTAATAAAGGCTTGTTACGTGTTTACGGTGAGAAGGATACGGGGCGATTTCTTGGTGCTGAAATGGTTGGTCCAGCTGCGGAGCATATTGCTCATTTGTTGGCTTGGTCAATACAGAACAATCTCACTGTTGATGAAATTTTGCAGCGCCCGTTTTATCACCCCGTCCTTGAAGAAGGGGTGCGTACGGCTTTCCGTAATCTTAATCATGCTCTTGGTTTTGGGCCTAACCCTCCATTGCGCTGTATCGATTGTGGCCCCGGGGCGTAGTTTGATGTCTTCGTTTGTATCGATGCCGTGCTGCAATACCACATGCCATCATAGACCGAACGCATCCATGTTCACCGTAGCAGCATTATATCGAGTTAATGCCAGACGCCCGTTTAATACAGCACGTGTTGCCCGGATTTGAGCATCAGCAGCGCGTTCTTCTCGCAGGTTCACAAGAAAAAAATCACTAGCCCCTTGGGTAAATTGTTTGCGTTCCGCTGCTACCATAACATTGGCTTGAGTGACCTCATCTTTAGCTAAAGCGTTCAAGCGAATAGCGGTTTTGAGATTAATCAAGATGTCATTCAACTCCACAGAAATTTGGTCCTCTGTCCGTTGTCGGCGTAATTGATTGGCACGCAGTTCCGCTTCAGCGCGTTGCAATCTCCCTTTGGCTTGCCTGCGTTGCAAGGGAACTGAAAAGCGAAAACCAATTATGGTGTCAGTAGAATCGCGTGAAAGGCCTCCTTCCGCTATCCGTCCAAGATCACGAGACACTTCAAAATTAAAATCCAGATCAGGTTTTAGATCGTTCTCGCTCAGCCTCACCTTGTTTCGAGAACGGTCTATCGCAACGCGCAAACTGCGCAGTTCCGGCCTGCTCAAAAGTACTTCACTGGGATTGGTTAAAACCACTGCGTTTAAATCCTGCACCGGACTTAAAAGTGTCTCTTCGGGCAAGCGGTCAAACCCAGGTGTGATCAAATTTCCCGCACCGTCTCTTAGAAAAAAGGATAGTGCATTTGTTGCCAGCTGAAAATTTCGCTCCGCTTCGGCAACAAGGATTTCTCTCCGGATAATATTTTGCTGGTTTTCTGTTATGGCGATTTCTGGCAATGCCCCTTTTCGAACTTGTTCTTCAAGACCAGTCGCACGAACTTGTGCAATTTGTAATAGCTCACTATAGGTTAGCAGCTCTCGTCCTGTAGCGACCCAGCGCCAATAAGCATTTAAAGCCTGCTGTTGAACGCCAATTTGTGTTAGCGTGACCTCTAGATTTGCTTGTGTCGATGCGAGACGTGCATCAGCCACACGGAAACGCCTTTGATCAAATGAGCGATTTCTTAACAAGGAAAATAAAGCACCAACCTTAAACTCACCGCCGCTATTGGTAAAATTAATATCCTCATAGATGGGAAAAGTTCCGTCAGAAATACGATATCCCCCATAGACCTGCGCACCGTAGGCACCAAGGTTTTGGCGCACTTCAGTATTTAAAACAGAGCCGGTCCAAAAGCCGGTGACACGATTAAATCCATCTCCATTGAAGACGAGATCAAAAGCGCCATCTGCTGCTAACCGATCACCATCTGCGGCGCGTTTACGAGCCAGACTCTCTAAAATATCAGGAAATCTGGTCGCAGAAATTTGCAACACTTCAGCAGGCAATAATGGCATGGCTTCTCTGGCACCTCCACTGTGTAACTCATTATCATATGAATTCTGTCTTTCCACTGAGAAATTCGATACAGGCGCAATTTCGGCGTTTGCGGTGCCCTCCATAACGCAGGTGGCGAGAAATGCGCCAAAACAGATCAGAAATAAATGTTTCATATCGAAGACTCACTTGTTGTTCCAGCGACAGTCTGAGGGAGCTCTGGCGGAAAATTGTTCATTTGACGCCAGAGTTCATAGCCAAGAGGCACCGTATCCAGTAAAACCCATGAACGAACGGTGGCACCAAAGCGCACATAGCGCTCATCAGGCCAAGGGTGGGCATCTTGACTATCTTCAGAAATCAGTACACGGAAGCGACCATTCGCTTGGGCCGAAGGATCAACAGCAGAGACGATACCGCCAAACGTTCCCACCGCAACAGAAGGCCAACCGCTAAATTGTACAGCTGGCCACCCTTCAAACTGTATCCGCGCTTTTGCCCCCGGCTGAACAAGAGCAACGTCTCGCCCGTCAACGAATATTTCGATTACCCGTTCAGGGGCTTCAGGTACAAAGGTGGCCAAAATATCACCGGCATTGACATAGGTTGCCGCATCTCCTGCATTGACGCTGAGAATAACACCGGCACGCGGGGCTTCCAGCAATTGAACTGATTGGCGCGAGAGATTGACGTCCACGCGGGCAAGATTGGCAGTGGCTTCTGCTACGCGTCCGCGAAAATCTTCCACTCGTATTTGCGCTTGCTCATAATCTCGCCTTGCCGCAAGGCCGCTTTCGAAAAGGTCTTTCATACGATCCTGATCAAGCTGGGCCGTGGAAAGGCCAGACTGGGCGGCACGTATCTGCTCTTGAACTTGTGCACGCTCAGCTTGTAAGCGCTGTATTAATTTTGGATCATTATCGACAATGCGAACAATCGGATCACCTTTTTTAACAATGCTACCGTCACGGACAAACCATTCCTCTATCCGGCCCGAAACAAGTGCATTAATATTTTGTTCGCGGTCGTTGGGGTTAAGCGCCGTAACAACCCCAGCTCCCGCAGTGGTTTGAACCCATGGCGCTTTAATCAAGAAGACGATTGTAGAGATTATCGCCAAGGCGAGCAAAATTGACACCATACGGAATATACGAGGTGTCTTGGTTTGCGCCAAAGCAGT
>CALLPQ010000097.1 GCA_938015425.1 uncultured Parvularculaceae bacterium
GCCTTTAAGGCCCCCATGCAACTGTACGGATCAAGGAAGAGAAGGCTGGCGCCACCTTGCTAAGAACGTGACCAGATCACAAGAGCCTGACGGCGCACGCCAACCTGCATGAAGGCATTGCAACACCTTCATGCAGGATTAATATAACACAAATGAGATACACAAGAGTCTGTTCCAACCAGGAGATGGATATGAGGAAGTCATGTTTTACGGAGTTGTAGGTGACCGTTTACGAAATAAACGCAGCACTGGAAACCAGATCATTGCGATGATCAAGGAGCAAGAAAGTGGGGCTTTACAGTCGCAGGTCAGCTCCATTGAAATTTAGGGCTAAATTTGTGAGAGCTTTTAGGTGCGATAATCTTTCAGGTAATTGATTCTATTGTATTATTTTTGATATTTGGCGCATATCACCCGCCCTATTTAAATTTCTAAATAATCTATTATAGTCAATAACTTAATGTGTAATTAAGTAAGCCGTTATTGACGTTTTGCGACTTTTGTAACACAAATTTACCGCAATGAGTTCATATGCAGCAAGTCTATGTAAAACAATAATATTTTTTTTGAAAATCCCGTCACTGTTTTCCTACCTATAGTTTTCATTTTACCCTCCTGGTTGAACCAGTTTTTGTTGCGTCGCAAAACAGTTTATCTAGGTGATCATGCTGAACTGCGCACTATGAATGTGTTTGCTCGCGAAGAGAGCCAGTCAAACATCCGTAAATCGGAATCAATGCGATCACACACGAATCATTAATTCGATTGATCTCATCATCACAAACTTGTTAGGTACATAACATCCGCCAAATGGCGCAAACCTATTTCCGGTTGGACCTTAGCTCCTTGAATGAAAACAAAAATGTGGATCATGCTTATGTCTTTTGGCGGATATACGCGCAAATATTGTGGCTTATACTTAAGTCTCTAGGGAAGCCTTGTATTTACGTGCAATGGTAAAATAGCATTGATGACATCAGAGCAAGGCACAAAGCAAACATGATCCATAAAGTAAACATAGTACGTATGGCTACGTTTTTAAGTGAGATAGGTTTTCTGCGTTTGTTTGTGGGTATGATTTATTGCATTGCCGCATTTGCGCTGCAACAAAGTATTGTTCAAGCTTCAGACATTGCTCAAGCCTCAGACGGTGATGTTTCTTCCTGGCAACCGCAAAAACCAATTACCTTTATTGTTCCATCCAACCCCGGTGGTGGCTGGGATCAGACCGCGCGGTTTTTGCAACGCTCCATCATAGTTGAAGAACTCTCTCCGGTTTCTTTTGAGGTTGTTAATCGCGGCGGCGCGGGTGGCACGATCAGCTTAGCAGAATTGGTGGACCGATATGAGGGAGATTCTCATAAATTAATGATGAGCGGCTTTGGTATGGTTGGCTCTATCTTGATGCATGATAGTAAACATGATTTGTCTTCAACAACGCCGATCGCCAGATTGACGAGCGAATTTCAAGCGATTGGTGTTCCGGCAAACTCCCCCTTTCAGACACTGGATGATTTAATTGCTGCATTTAAAGCTGATCCTAGTTCTTTTGCCTGGGGGGGGCGGATCAGCAGGAGGATCCGATCACATCTTTGCCTATGTTCTCGCCGAAGCGGTCGGCGTTGAAGCGACCAAAGTTAATTATGTGGCTTTCATTGGTGGCGGTGAAGCCAATGCGGCTATCTTGGGCGGGCAAGTTGATGTAGGGATATCTGGCTTTGGGGAGTGGGGCAGTTTGATGGAATCAGGACGTATCAGACTATTAGCGGTCGCTTCAACAAAGCGATTGCCAGGATCTGACACGCCAACATTTAAGGAATTGGGTCTTGATCTTGTTTTTGCCAATTGGCGCGGGGTCGTCGCGCCTCCGAGCATTACACAAGAACAAAGAAAATGGTACGTAAACACCGTTTCAAAAGCCAGAGACTCGCAAGTTTGGCAAGAGACGCTGAAAAGAAACAATTGGCAGGATAGTTTTTTAACCGACGATGCATTTAATCAGTTTATAGCGCAGGATTCAGCGAGAGCCAATCGTATATTAAGCCGTGTAGGGCTCGCACAAGGTGAAAGCTGGGCTGCGGTCGGACCGTTTTTGTTTCCGACTATTTCTGGCGTTGGTCTGATGTTAATGAGGTCAATTATTGTATTTTCATCATTTAAAGGACGTAGAAGTCTGAGCGGTGCATCATTGTCAGATAAATCTGCTGCTCATACTGAGTTGTCGGATTTTGATAATATTCCCGAAACTGGCCGCTTTCTTTTAGTGGCAGTGACAGTCTTGATTTACATCGTTGGGCTTAGATTTATCGGGTTTATGTATGTGACGCCTGCGCTTATCGTTGCACTTTCCTCAATGTCGATATTCCCTAAAAGGTAAACAATTTTATGCAAGGTACACAATCAGTGTTTTCCAATCTCGCCACCGGGTTTAGCGTCGCTGCGACTCCGGAAAATCTGATGTTTGGTATTGTCGGGGTTTTACTGGGTACAGTGGTTGGGGTGCTTCCCGGTCTTGGCCCTGCGGTCGCTATTTCATTGCTCTTGCCGTTGACATTTGGTCTTAATCCGATTGCGGCCTTTATTATGTTTGGTGGCATATATAGCCATTCAAATGAACACTGATACATATGTTTGATGCTTTATTCATTGTCCTTTCGTCGTCGTGTGCTTGCGGTTCAGGCTCGTGATGGCCTCACCAATCAGGAAACGGCTGACCATTTTGGGATCGGCATAGCGTCAGTAGCGCGCTGGCGCTCGCGGATTGAGCCCA
>CALLPQ010000098.1 GCA_938015425.1 uncultured Parvularculaceae bacterium
CGCTTATGCAAGGGGTGAGCATTGGCAGGAGCGTGTAGAAATGGCTGGTTGGTGGGCTGAGGAACTCGATAAGATGCGAGCCTCATGAATAAGAAATTGCCTCTGGAAGAATTAGAAAATGGTACGAATCCCTGACTTTAAGAATCCAAGTGATAGTGAGAAGATTATTGCCATACTCCGAGAAAAAAACCCAATCTTGGCTAGTGGTGGGCTTCCTAGAGTAAAGGGACATTATTCTTCAAATGTGATTGAGAAAATCGATCCTGATACAAAGCTTGAATTTGAAAATTATCGATGTGAGCTTGAAGCCTTGCCTTCAAATAAATTACATGACCTTTGGCTGGTAGTGCAAGAGAAGGAGCGGAAAAAGCACTTAGCCTCCTTGCCGTTTAATCAGCCAGGAACCGATGCCAGATTTGAATATTGGTCCAAAGCGGCATACTGGACCGTTGACGAGATGGCGGCACTATCAATAGGAAAAGATCCTCATTGGGTAAATGCAAATACTTTCAGTAGCCATCAAGTTAGTTCGCCGCTGGCTCGTCGATATGTTGAAAATCGCGATTTAATAGAAAGGGCCATTAAATTTAAAAGCTTATATACACAGACAATGCCCGGCATTTTTATTAATTGGGCAAAACCCTTGAATATTGAGCTACCTGAGGAATTGATCAATCAAGTCTCGGAAAACACCCCCGACCTAACGGATTACAAAACACTATATGATCACGCTCTGGAGATTGCTCGTGAAAACAAAGAGATAGTTCAGGCCCAAAACCAGTCTCTTGAGGTATTAGCCACGGAGAAAGAGCAATTGATATCGCGTGCAGAAACCGCCGAAGAGGCGTATCAAAACCTTCAACAGGAAATTAAAGACCAAAATCAAGCGCCAACTTCCGGGCAAACGCGCACCATGAATTCGTTGATGAAGTTAGTTGCCGCAATGGCTTATCAAAAATATGGTTGGCGACCGGGTAAACCGGGTAAAATGCCGGGTCCTGCAAAACAAATAGCGGGAGCGACCGACGATATTGGTGCCAGCATCAGTGAAAACACAATTCGTAAACACCTAAACGATTCATTAGAGCTAATTGAAATTCCCCCTGATAAATAACCGCCGCAATAAGCATTTTGCGAACTCAATTGCGAACTGCGTTCCTCAATTGAGCCTAAAGCTTTAACGGATGTCCTAATTATCCCTCATACATCAACGAATCGAGGTGATAGATAATGGACGATCAATTTAATTCCCCCAAAAACTTCCCCCATACCGGCTTTGTCCGGCTTTCATCCATCCTTGCCCCCGCTGGCCCAATCCCTGTTTCTAAATCAACATGGTGGGTGGGCGTTAAAGAAGGACGTTTTCCAAAGCCGCAAAAGTTAGGCCCCCGAACCACAGTTTGGCGCGCTGAAGATATCCGCGCCTTGTATGAAAACGATACCGCGCCCACCGCGTGAGGTAACATCATGCAGCGCACTTATAAAACAAGGCGGATCAAGTCGAACCGTAGCTATACGGTTTCACAACTGGCTGAATTGGTGGAGGTGGGCCCGCGCACGGTTCATGCTTGGATCAAGAAAGGCTTACCCGTGATTGATGATCGTCACCAAAAAATGATGCACGGGCCCGCTATTCGCGATTGGTTGAACGAACGCCAAGCCTCGCGGCGGTGGGCTTGTGGGCCCGATGAGTTGCCCTGTTTTGGGTGCAATGGCCCGCGAAAGATCAAGCCTGGCTCATTCAAGATTAACAAAACTAACACACTGAAAATCCGTATTGAGGGCGAATGCATAACATGCGGCCAGACAATCGGGCGCGGTGATGTGGTGGCAAATCAGGCTGCATTAGAGATGCGTTTTAATACAAAACCCCCTGCTGATTTAGAGGCATTCAATGCATCTAAACCCTACCAGCAAACCCCACTTAATCATGACATTAAAAAGGAGCCCAAATCATGATAAAATTGAATCCTAAAAACGAACGTATAAAGATGGCATATGCTGAAGATTTGCAACGCCTCGATGGCTTATCGTCCATCACTATTGATCAGAGATTAACCGCCATCCGGCGCTTTGAAGAGGCAACCGAATATTGTGATTTTGAAAGCCTCGATTATGAAACCGCCATTCGATTTGTTGAAGCTATGCAAAGGCGCGAAGTCGCCAGCAAAACCAAACTGGCAACCGTTCGCCATGTCAAAGCATTCTTCACCCATTTGGCAATGGAAGGCACCTTGAAGGCCAAAAATGCCCGCAAAGCAATTAAGGCTATTCGGCTAAGTGAAAAAAGCACCCGTGCAGGACAAGCAAAGAGTGAGGCGAAATTCCCACCGCTTGAATTAATCACCAAAACCTTGCAGGCCATGCCACAGGGAAGTGATATTGAAAAACGCAATCGCGCTTTATTCGCTTTCACCTTGTTATCCGGCGCGCGGGATGGGGCCATTTGTTCGTTGCGTGTGGGGCATGTCGACCTTGCCGCGAAACGTATTTTCCAGCATCCGGATGAAGTGGACACTAAAAATAGTAAGCTGATCGAGACATGGTTTTTCCCCGTGGGTGAAGTTTTTGCGGATGAGGTAACGGCTTATATTGACCACTTGAAAAACAATCTTGGTTTTAGCGATCAAGACCCGCTTTTCCCCGCTACCGCGATGGGCCATGATGAAAATGACCGTTTTATCGCGGCTGGCTTATCTAAAAATCATTGGGCCAATGCCGGGCCGATCCGCGATATTTTCAGGGCCGCATTTGAGGCGGTGGACGCGCAATATTACAATCCCCATAGTTTTCGCAAAACACTAATGGCACTAGCCTATGAACGCCAATTATCTGGCGAAGCCCTTAAAGCATGGAGCCAGAATTTGGGACATGAAAAGCTTGATACCTCGATCAACAGCTATGGAACCCTTTCGACGGATCGCCAACGCGCCGCAATATTGAAGCTGCATAAGCAACCAAGCCCGGTGGATGAGGATAATCGCCCGGCCACCATGGTTGATATTAAACGATTGATGGAAAGCGTAAATGCGGCAATAGTATCAGGCCAAAAGCCATAGAAAATCCAGCCCTTTAATCTCGCCCTTGCCCCGCACCCGAGTAACGCCATGAATGCAGTTGAAATTGAACAAGCGATTTGCGATCTGGTCGACCAACCCTTTGACCAGGAAGGCTTTGCCTTTCAGTTTCTGGAGGCTTTTGGCAATAAGGCCACCACGATTAATCGCCTGAAAAAAGGGGGCTCAAACCGCTCTGATGTTGAGGGCGCGATTTTGCAGCGCTCTAATATTCATATTCTGGCGTGTGCGCTGGGCGGCGTTGAGGCGGGGGCAAAGGCCTTGCGCGATAGCCCGAAAACCTTGCAGCAAAAGGCTAAATTTATACTCGCAACCGATGGCGAGGAATTGCAGGCGGAAGATTTAACCACCGGCGAGGCGATTGCCTGCCAGTTTAAAGATTTGCCAAAGCATTTCGGGTTCTTGCTGCCCCTTGCGGGGATTAGCGCCGTTGCCGAAATTAAAAACAACCCCATAGATATCAAAGCCACGGGCCGCCTTGATAAGCTTTATGTGGCGCTTTTGGCGGAAAACTCCGATTGGGCAAAACAGGAAAACCGCGAAGCCTTCAACCATTTTATGGCGCAATTGATCTTTTGTTTCTTTGCGGAAGATACGGGCATTTTTAATGGCGATGATTTGTTCACCCAAACCGTGCGGCAAATGTCGCAAGGCGACGGCGCTAATACCCATGAGGTGATTCAGGAAATTTTTGCAGCCATGAACCTTGACCCCCGGGTTAAGGGCAAGCGGGCGGGCATTAAACCGTTTGCGGATCAATTCCCTTATGTGAATGGCGGCCTGTTTGGCGGGCCTGATGATGGTTCAAAGGTGAAAGTGCCAAAGTTTACCCGCATGGCCCGAACCTATTTGTTGCGCGCGGGCGATCTGGATTGGACGGCGATTAACCCGGATATTTTCGGCTCCATGATACAAGCGGTGGCCGATGATGATGAGCGCGGCGAATTGGGCATGCATTACACCTCGGTGCCCAATATTTTAAAAGTGTTAAACCCGCTCTTTCTGGATAGTTTAAATGAGGATTTAAAAAAGGCGGGGACCAATAAAGGGCAATTGGGTAAATTAAAAAAACGCCTATCGCGCATGCGCGTGTTTGACCCCGCTTGCGGATCGGGCAATTTTTTGGTGATCGCCTATAAACGCATGCGCGAGATTGAGCATAAAGCCAATGTGGCGGGCGGTTGGGCGCGTGAGGGGGGCGGCGAAAAATCCGTTATTCCCCTCACCAATTTTCGCGGGATAGAGATTAAAAGTTTTGCCGCCGAGATTGCCCGCCTTGCGCTGATTATTGCCGAATATCAGTGCGATGAAATTTATATGGGCCAGCGCGAGGCCTTGGCGTTGTTCTTGCCCCTGGAGCGCGCCAACTGGATCACCTGCGGTAATGCCTTGCGCCTTGATTGGTTATCCGTATGCCCCCCAACGGGGGAAACCAATGTAAAACTCCACGGTGATGATTTATTCAACACGCCGCTGGACCAAAGCGAGATTGATTTTGAAAATGAAGGCGGTGAAACCTATATTTGCGGCAATCCGCCTTATTTGGGCAGTACATGGCAAAGCAAAGAACAAAAACAGGATTTGAAACAAATCTTTGACGGGCGCACCAAAAGCTGGAAGAGCCTTGATTATGTGGCAGGCTGGTTCATGAAGGGGGCGGATTATTTAACCCATAGCGACGGTGTATGCGCTTTTGTGTCCACCAATTCCATTTGCCAAGGCCAGCAAGTGCCAATTCTTTGGCCGCTTATCTTTGATACAGGCAATGAAATTGTCTTTGCCCATACAAGTTTTAAATGGAAAAATTTGGCCAGTCATAATGCGGGTGTAACAACAATTATTGTTGGATTGTCGCCAATGCCTCTGCCCAAGATATTGTTTGAGCCCGTGAATGATCAGAAAGTTAATGAACGGGTGGTTGGGAATATAAATGCGTATTTGATTGGTGGGAGAAATACGATTGTTGTAAAATCCTCTCAACCAATCACAGAAGTTTCTGAGATGTCGTTTGGTAATAAACCCGTTGATGGCGGTAATCTATTATTAACACGATATGAACGTGATCAACTTGGATTAACACAAGAACAATCACGAAAATTTATTCGCCGCATTTTCGGTTCAGCGGAATTTATACAAGGCAAGGAACGCTATTGCCTTTGGATAGAAGATGAATATTTGGAAGAAGCACTTGCAATTCCAAATATTGCGAGCCGAATAAATGCAGTCAAAGAAATGCGATTGGCCAGTCGCGATAAAGGCGCTAATGCGATGGCGCAAAATGCTCATCAAATGCGTGAAACGGAAATTGGAAAAAATCATTCGCTGGTGTTAGGGGGTGTTTCATCTGAAACGAGAGATTATTTTCCGGTTGGATTGGTTGATAATAAATCTACAGTAACAAATCTCGCCTTCGCCCTATACGACGCCCCCCTTTGGAACATGGCGCTCATTGCTTCCAAGCTTCACCTTGTTTGGATTGCAACCGTATGCGGAAAGTTAAAAACTGATTATCGTTACTCCAACACCCTTGGCTGGAATACGTTCCCCGTACCCCCTTTAACCGGGCAACATAAAACCGATCTCACACGCGCGGCGGAGAATATCCTCCTCGCCCGCGAAGCCCATTTCCCCGCCACCATCGCCGATCTTTATAAGTCAGACACTATGCCAGAAAACTTGCGCGCCGCCCACAATGAAAACGACCGCATCCTGGAGGAAATCTACATAGGCCGCCGCTTCAAAAACGACACCGAACGCCTGGAAAAACTATTCGAGATGTACACGCAAATGACGAGTGACGGATCGGTACAATGAATATTCCTGCAAAACCAAAAATTTATCACATATTACATCATGATCGATTGCCGAATATATTACGGACCGGCGCGATTTATTCTGATATTTACGTTAAGGAAAGTATATCTTCGGGTACAAATATCGGGCTTAATAATATTAAAGAGAGACGTAGACAGAATATCCTTGAGTCTCATCCTGATCTAGTGGTTGGCGGTTGTGTGCCTTTTTATTTTTGTCCTCGTTCAGTCATGCTTTATTTGATTTATCGGAAAAACCTGGGGCTTTCACATCAAGAAGGGCAAGACCCAATTGTTACCTTGGAGTTTGATTTGCATGAGGTGCGCAAATACGCTGAGGGTGTTGGCAAGCGCTGGGCTTTTACCACATCAAATGCGGGTGCAAACGTGTTTCAGGACTATTGTTCGATAGATGATCTTAATAAAATCCGTTGGGGCATTATCCATAGAAAATATTGGAGCGATGAAGATGTTAAGACGGCTAAACAGTCGGAATTTCTTGTGGAAGATCAGGTGCCATGGCATCTCGTGGAACGTATTGGAGTTCATAATAAAGCAGTTCACGGGGTTGTATCAAACCATATGAATGGTATAATCCACCGCCCTAATATAGAAATATTGCCCCAATGGTATTATTAAATTATGGCTGAATTAGAGTTTAAAAATTCTGACATATTCGAGACAGAAGCCGAAGCGCTTGTGAACACAGTTAATTGTGTTGGCGTTATGGGGCGTGGTTTGGCTTTGCAATTTAAGAAACGGTATCCGGATAACTTTAAGGTCTATAAAGCCGCCTGTGATCGAGATGAAGTCGTCCCCGGCAAGATGTTTGTTCATCAACGTATGGCGCTTGATTTTCCAAAATTTATTATTAATTTTCCGACCAAACGTCATTGGCGAGGGAAAAGCCGTATTGAAGACATTCAAAGTGGTATGAAAGATCTTTCTCGGTTGTTACGCGAACATCAAATTAGGTCTGTAGCGATTCCACCTCTCGGCGCTGGTCTGGGCGGTTTGCATTGGCCCGATGTTAAGGCAATTATTATATCTGAATTATCTGGTCTGGATAATCTCCGTGTTTTTATTCACGAACCGGGGAATGCACCAATAGCTGAAAAGATGGGAATTGGGAAAGATGTTCCCAATATGACTGATGGGCGCGCAGCGCTTATTATGATGATGAAAACGTATACTGATGGATTAATGGAGCCAGACCCTAGCCTGCTTGAAGTACACAAACTCATGTATTTTTTGCAAGAGTCGGGGCAGCCGTTAAGACTTAAATATGTTGCGCATAATCGTGGCCCTTACGCTGAAAATTTGCGGCATGTTCTCAATAAAATTGAAGGACATTTTATCAGTGGATATGGTGATGGCGGTGACGCCCCGGATAAGGCGCTAGAATTAATCCCTGGCGCTCTGGAGGATGCTCAACAATTTATCCAAGATCAGCCAGAAGTGGGCGAACGAATTGAGCGTGTGCGCAAGCTTGTTGAGGGTTACGAAACCCAATATGCACTCGAATTATTAGCATCAGTTCACTGGCTCGCGAAAACAAATCAAACTATTGATTTAGATGAGATTGTAGCAAAACTTGCCGATTGGTCACCCAGAAAGGCTGGCCTATATGGCGAGAGGCAAGTTTCTATCGCCCTCAATACACTCATACAACAAGGTTGGCTTACGGATAAAAGCATGCAAGCCACCTAAGTTATATTTCCTGGCGCTTATCGACTCAGCTGGCATATCTAGAGGAAATGTCATCGTGATGCCGTAGCTAAGCCGTTTTACCCTTAACGGTCTGTTCGAAGAAATATCTACTTCCATCTAAATTATACTAATTTATAATTTAGAAAAATGACTATTATCTAAATTATAATTGACGCGCTTGCCAATCTAAATTATGAATGGTTATAATTTAAAAAAAGGCGATAATTTAAATTATGAATATTTCCGACTATAAATCAGGGGGTTATGAAGCGCAATTTGAGTATCGAAGCTTTAAACCAACACTTATTAACCATGTTTGGGTGTTGTCTGACCCCAAAATCATGACCTTACTCGGGGAGGCTGATCGGGCTCTTGGTGAGTTAAGCGCCTATGCGCGGCTGGTTCCTGATATCGATTTTATCATTCGCACCTACATCGCAAAAGAAGCAACGCAATCGAGCCGGATTGAGGGAACGCAAACCAGTATTGAGGATGCCTTTAAGGACGAAACGGATATTGAGCCGGACGCCCGTGACGATTGGGCGGAGGTGCAAAATTATATTCACGCTATTCATTTCGCTACGGAGCAATTGAGTGAAATACCATTTTCTAACCGTCTTTTGCGCGATACGCACCGCGTTTTAATGCAGGGTGTACGCGGTAAACACAAATTGCCGGGAGAGTTTAGACAAAGCCAAAACTGGCTTGGTGTGAGTTTAAAGAATGCGGTGTTTATTCCTCCTCATCATGAACAAGTTGAAATGTTAATGAGCGATATGGAGAAATTTCTTCATAATGATCATATCAATGTGCCCCCCCTTATTCGAATTGCGATTGCTCATTATCAATTTGAAACTATTCATCCGTTTTTAGATGGAAATGGGCGTTTAGGGCGATTAATGATCTCGCTTTATTTAGCCTCAGAAAATTTGCTAGAAAAGCCTGCTCTATATTTATCTGATTATTTTGAGCGTAATAAGACCGCCTATATTGATCATTTAATGGCTGTTAGAGAAGGGCATCACATGAAAGAATGGTTGATATTTTTTCTGCATGGGGTCGAGGAAACTGCACGGGCAGCAATCGCCGTGAGTGATGCTATTTTGTCATTGAAAGCCAGATTAGAACAGGAAGTTTTGCCCCGGTTTAGTTCGCGCCGACAAGAAAATGCTCAAACCCTGATGCAATATCTCTATCAATCACCTGTGATTGACGGAAAAACTGCAATAAAACTGTTAAACACAACGCCAGCAACTGCCAATGCATTGATCAATGATTTTGCAAGTTATGGTATTTTAAAAGAAATTACCGGAAACAGGCGCAATCGCCTTTTCATCTTCGAAGACTATATCCAATTATTTAGGCGAGTCCCACATGACCAATCATAATCTCCCCGCCACTGAAGTTAGTTTTGCGCAATCGGGTAAGTCAAAAAAATCCGACGAGCTGGGCATGCGCGAAATGCAAGCGCGGGCCTATGGTAAGCGAGGTTATCAATATTTGTTGATTAAATCGCCGCCTGCGTCTGGTAAATCCCGGGCGCTGATGTTTATTGCGCTTGATAAGTTGTACAAGCAGGGAGTTAAAAAAACCATTATTGTGGTGCCAGAGCGCTCTATTGGGGGCAGCTTTGCCAACACCGCCCTTTCTGAATTTGGGTTTTGGACTGATTTTGAAGTAGAGCCCCAATGGAATTTGTGTAATGCACCGGGGGCGGATGAGCCGCGGGCGAATAAATCCACAATCAAGGCTGTTGGTGAATTTCTCAAATCAGATGACCGCATTTTGATTTGTACCCATGCAACTTTTCGCTTTGCTTATGAAGAGTTAGGCCTTGCCGCTTTTGATGATTGCTTGATCGCGATTGATGAGTTTCATCATGTCAGTATGAGCGAAGATAATATTTTGGGCCGTCAATTAGCAGAAATGATTGCGCGTGATAAAGTGCATGTGGTGGCAATGACGGGAAGTTATTTTCGCGGTGACGCGGTCCCCGTTTTATCGCCTGAAGATGAGAATAAATTTGAAACCGTTACCTATACTTATTATGAGCAGCTAAATGGTTATGATTATCTGAAATCTCTTTCATTGGGATATTATTTTTATTCAGGGCGTTATCTTGATCATGCAACGCTAAGCGATGTTCTCGATCCCGAGTTAAAAACAATTATTCATATCCCGAGCGTGAATTCGCGTGAAAGCACCAAAGATAAAATTAAAGAAGCCGAAGAGATTATGGGGCTTTTGGGTGAATGGCGCGGTAAAGACCCCGATACGGGTTTTCATCTTATTGAAACACCGCAAGGGCGTGTATTGAAAATCGCGGATTTGGTCGAAGATGAACGGGACCGGGAAAAAGTCATTTCAGCGTTGAAAGATGAGCGTGCAAATAAAGATCGCGATTGGGTTGATATTATTATTGCGCTTGGGATGGCTAAAGAAGGGTTTGACTGGGTTTGGTGCGAGCATGCTTTGACTATCGGTTATCGATCATCGCTAACCGAAGTGGTGCAAATTATCGGGCGGGCAACACGCGATGCGCCGGGCAAAACCCATGCGCGATTTAGCAATATGATAGCCGAGCCCACGGCTGGTGAAGAAGAAGTCAAAGAAGCAATCAACGATACTTTAAAAGCCATTGGTGCCTCATTACTGATGGAACAGGTTTTAATTCCAAATGTGAGGTTCACTCCTAAAAATCCGATCGAACAAGCAAATGCGGGTCCGCAAGAAGGATTCGATTATGGTGAAGGGGGATATAAAAAAGATGGCAATAATATTGGATTTAGCGAAGAGCAAGGCGCGTTACATATTGAAGTTGCGGGGCTGCAAGAACCTACAACACCGGAAGGTAAGCGTGTTTGCGAAGAAGATATTCAAGACTTGGTTGCTGCTGTTTGCCAAGACCGCCCGACGATGGAGCAAGCACTTTTTAATGAAGATAATATACCAGAGGAAACAACAATTCTTCGTATAGGAAATATTGTTCGCCAACGCTGTCCTGACTTACCCGAAGAAGACCAGGAAGCGGCGCGTCAACGGGTTGTTGCTGCTCTAACGATGGTGGAAATGGCAAAGCAGGGTCATGATGCAAGAGCCGAGGAGGGGGAAGAAATACAAGCTAACACTCAATTGCTAGACGGGGTTCGCCGGTTTGTCATGGATGTTCGGGATTTAAACGTCGATTGGATTGATTCAATTAATCCCTTCCAGTCGGCTTATGCGATTATTTCTAAAAATATGGATGCCAACAGTTTAAAGCAGTTAAAAGCAGTCATATCTGCCAAAAAGGTAAAAATTCCGCATGAGGAAGCACGTTCTTTAGCAAAGCGAGCTGTTGAATTTAAGAATGAAAGAGGCCGCGCGCCTTCACCCACTTCAACGGATGCTTGGGAGCGAAAACTAGCTGAAGGTGTTATTGCCCTGAAACAATATGCGATGAAGCAAAGTTCATGAGTGAAGAAACAGACATAGAAATTCTTGCTGCACTTGGCGAAGAGGTTGAGGTAGCAAAGCCGAAGCATTACACGGCGGTTGAAGCACGCTTAATTGCTGGCTTTGAAGATATTTTGAAATTTTATAATGAGAATAAACGCGCGCCTTCTCATGGCGAAGAAAATGATATCTTTGAGCGTCTTTATGCTGTGCGATTGGATCAATTAAGGAAAAATGAACAGGCATTAGAGTTATTGGAAAGTTTGGATACGCCCGGTTTGTTATCAAAAATAGAAAAGAAGGAAATTCCTGATACAGATGAGGCTTTATTAGCGGAACTGAATGTGGAGATGGATGAAGAAGCGGCAACAGACATAACCAAATTGCGCCATGTCTCGCCAGTTGAAAATCGTAAGGCAGCGGAGATAGTAGCGGTGCGTGAGGTATGCCCGGATTTCGAGGCCTTTAAAAATATTTTTGAGAATGTGAAAAACGATTTGGAGTTAGGTTTGCGCCAAACCCGCCGTTCTGCAACGCAAGATGATATTAATATTGGTAGCTTTTTTATACTCGGTGGCCAGATCGCTTATGTGGCTGAAAAGGGTGGAGAGTTTAGAGCAACGGGAAAGAATAATTTTGATGCCCGATTACGGGTAATTTTTGACAATGGTACGCAAAGCAAGATGTTATTGCGATCACTGCAAAGAGCTTTGAATGCGGATGATCGTGGCCGTTCAATTAGCTCCCAGAGTGCTGGTCCGTTGTTTTCGAGTGATCAACATTCTGGTGAAGAAACGGGCACTATATATGTTTTAAGGTCAGAAAGTGATTTACCGGAAGTTAGACCGATACGTGGTGCAATTTTAAAGATTGGTGTCACTGGAGGAAGTGTTAAAAAACGTATCTCAAATGCCAAAACGGACGCAACTTACCTCCTGGGCGGTGTGAAAATTGTTGACGAATATAAATTGCATAATATCAATCGAAATAAATTAGAGAAATTACTGCATCACATTTTTGCAGATGCACGTTTAAATATTAGCATTCCAGATCGATTTGGGAATGCGTTTATACCCAGAGAATGGTTTTTTGTTACGCCTGAAGCAATAAATAGAGCGGTAGAGCTTATTCAATCGGGTGAAATAACATCATATTCTTATGACTTTAAGAAAGCGCAATTTGTTAAGGAAAAACAAAAATGAGCGGTATCGTTTATCTTCTAACCAACCCGGCAATGCCGGGCATCGTCAAAATTGGCAAGACAACGCGGGATGATCCGGCGGTGCGTATGAATGAACTTTATTCAACGGGGGTGCCGGTTCCTTTTGAATGTTCGTTAGCGATGCGGGTGGAGGATGAAAATAAGATTGAGCATGCCTTGCATGTTAGTTTTGGACCTATCCGCGCCGCGAATTTTTTCAAATTGACCCTGAGCAAGCTATGGCAGTATTAGAATTGCTTGGCTCTGAAAATGTAACCCCGCAAGTGAATGCTGAAAATGAGTCGATCGATAAAGCTGATCGCGAAGCAGGGGAGAGATTGAAAAAGAAACGCCGCCCGCCAATGAATTTTGAAGAAATGGGTATCTCAATCGGTTCTGAGTTATTAAATAACCGTTCCGGCATGATTGCGATTGTGGTTGAACCGAAAAAGGTTAAGTTTAATGATGAAGTTTGCTCTTTGACACAGGCAACAAGAATTGCTCATGATTTAAATTCGGACTATTCTATCCAGCCCGGTCCGCATTGGTCTTATGAGGGACGGAGTTTGACGGAAATATATGATGAGACTTATGAGTATACGGAGTAAAATCATCAGCATCCGGACTCGAACCCGCTCAGTAAATGAAAATGGGGGCATTTTTGGGGGTATGCAAAAAAATCGAATTTTATATTCTCTTGTATAACAATAGGTTATATAATTAGTTCGAGTCCGTGTGTGCATGGTAATGCTAACGCAATAATTATTACTTATTAATTTGGAATGTTGGTATTTAGAGTGAGTGGTTGTTCTTGGGCGTGATTTTTAGGGTATTGTGGATGCTCTCTTTGAATAAACTTGGAATGTAAGCGGTTACTTTCTATAATAAAACTCTAAATAATGTAATTGATTGCATTGCCGTGACTGTGCATTAGAATTGGTCCTAAAAGGCTTTTGGTTTTTTGCGCGATCCAACAGCCTAAAAGGCCGATAAACCCCGGTATGGCGCAGGCCATCCAGTCAATTGATAGGCTGCCTTCATTTAACGATACTCCGTGTACTAAGCCAAACATTATCGAGCTTATAAGGGCGCCCCACCCTATGGGAGCCCCGATTATATTACGTGATATTTTGAAACATCGATCAAGCATCATTGGAAACAGGCCCCGATAGAATAATTCTTCATCAAGACTTGGCATCGTTAATTGGAAGGCTAGTGATTCCCAATAAGCTTTAGTCTGAGGAGGCGGAGAAAACCAAGCAATAATCAAAAATATTGCCGTGTAAATACCAATACCGATCCAGACGTTCATGCTGCCTTTGGCTTGTTTAATATTTAGGCCTATTTGTCCGCGCAGTGTTCTGGATAAAAAGCCTATCATAATAATGGTCAAGAACAGGGCTAACATCTTGCCGGACCAGTTCCATTGTAAGTCTTGGGTTAGGGGGCGGGCGAACCAACGGCCAAGGGTGAGGCTAAAAGTATTAAACGCAAACGCCAATAGGCTAAGAGCAAACCATTTTAGGCGAATGTAGCCCTTGCGCACTATGATGACGAGGCACATGATGATGAACAAGATGCCAAACAGCGCGGCATCATTTGCTATGGATTGTAAATCATAAGATGTTATAGGTGTCATGAAACCAGATTGCCTATCGGGTTGAATTGCCTCTACTCATAACTGAAAATTCATTCCTCAAAACCGGTTTGAAGCCAAGTTTGTGGGGCTGAGGGATGCTTTAAAGGAGCGATGCATGGATGCTATTATTCGCATCTCGGCCATAACAGCATTGCTTTTATCAAGTCTATTATTGATGAAAGCTTCGAAAAATTGGCGTTGGTCATTGTGTATGGGATTGTTGTTTTTGTCCCTTTCGGCTTTTGTTATGAATAATGGCGTTACTGATATTTTGCGACCAACGGGTGTTTTAAGTGATATCGCCCAGATTCTCACAAAGTTCATGGTCGGGTTTTTATGGCTTTTCTTAATTGCAACTTTTGAGGAGGATTTCCGGTTTCGCCCCGTCTATTTGGCTGTAACAATTTTCTGGTGTGGGCTGGGTTTGATGGGCTTGCCCGGTTTAGAATGGGGTGTGTTCTCGCGCCTGTTAAGCTATGGCACAATTATCATCGCTTTTAGTTTTATTCTTCATGCTTTGTGGCGTATGAAAAATGGATTTTCCGGTGATTTGCGAACGGTCCGGCGTGAAGCGCGTTTGTGGGTAGGGGTTGTTTTATCGAGCGCAATTATAATTGATCTGATGGTGGATATAGGATTGGGTTTTGATTGGCATGCGCCGGCTTACATTATTGGGCAAAATCTAACCGCCGGGCTTATGGCTTCGGCGCTTGTTCTTCATGTGTGGCAGGCAGATTTGTCAAACTTTATGGGTCCCGATAAAGTTTTAAAAACACAACTCTCGCCAAGAGAGCCGGTGGCTAGTCTGGTTATGACCACTATGCAAACACAGCAATTATTTTTGCAGCCGGATTTAAGGTTTGTCGATTTTGCAAATATGATTAATTTAAACCAAAGCCAGTTACGAAAGATCATCAACCATGAACTAGGTTTTGGGCATTTTACGAGTTTTGTTAATCACTTTCGGATTGAGCATGCTAAATCTTTGTTGAAGGACCCGAACCGACAAAGTGATAAAATTATTTCCATTGCCTTGGATAGCGGCTTTGCCTCGCTTCCTTCTTTTCAGCGTGCGTTTAAGTCGATAGTCGGCAAAACGCCCACACAATGGAAGTTGGGTAAGTCCGATCAGGAAGGCTGATGGGGAAGGTTGATGAGGAGCGATGTTTAGCTTGTTTCTTTTGCAACTCTTTCCCAATATTGGGATATGCAAAATAGAAATACACAACCTTTAACTCTTAATTGCCCCTTATCCGTTAAGGACAATGCAGAACGATAAGTTTTTCCGTTGCCGGGATTATAAATTTTTCCGCCCGTAAAAGATTTTTTCTTTGATTTAAAACCTTGTAAAATAATAACGCCTTGTAAGTGTCTATTCTTTAATTCGGGATCAGGATTATAACTGTCAATAAAGCTGGGATCTGTAACATTTGTCAGACGCCCGCATGGTGAACTATCACCGCAATCATAAATTTCTACTTGTCCATCTTTATCGTCGGTCTTCCATATGCCGGTTATCGCCGATAGGTCAGCTCCATAGGCTGGTGCTGCTATTAAAATAGATATTAATGTTAAAATTATTTTTTTCATAATGGGCTCCAATGATATTATTGTCATTGGGGCTTTAGACTTTAAAACATTGAAGTCTATCTACTCAAAACTGAGAAATAAGGTATCAAAACTAAATATTGAGTTTAAAAACCTTAGCAACTGTATCTTTCATGGTCTAGTTGTTGTCCACATTCTGTTTTGTCTGACCAGAGAGTTTGCGAGGATTATGAGCTTTCTTGCGACAGCTGTGATGACCAGTTTATGGGCTTTTCCTTTATCTTTCAGTCGCTGCGCAAATGCTTTGAGGTCGGGGTTGTGATGTGAGGCGACGAGGGCTGCTTGGTATAAAACATTGCGCAACGCCCTGCGTCCCATTTGCACGAAACGCTTTCCATTGGTTTTTCCGCTATCGTGTGCAAAGGGGGCAACGCCTGCGAGTGCTGCGATTTGTTTGTCCCCGACTTTTCCCAACTCTGGCATATGGGCCAATAACATCCACCCCATTACCGGTCCGATACCAGGGATTGAGCGCACGATTTTTTGTTTATGGTTGAGCATATCATGGGCCATAACAAATACAGTTGCTAAATTCATATCCAATTGGATGTTTCCATATCGATACCGCCGAAGTACGCACCGAAGACGGTAAACTCTACATGTTTGTTGCGATTGATCGCACATCACAGTTTGTCTTTGTTGAACGCTATGAAAAAGCAGGCAAGATGAATGCGGCGAAATTCCTTCGCCATCTGATCGAAGCCTGCCCCTACAAAATAAACATCGTGTGACTGATAGTGGTATTCAGTTTACCGGAAGAGAAGGAAACTCACGTGCATTCGAACATATCTTTGATCGTGTTTGCCGAGAAAATAAAATCGAACACAGATTGACCAAAGTGAACCATTCCTGAAGCTATAGCTAATTGCGGTGAACATTGATTCAAATGTTATGGTTTTGGAATAGTTCCTCGACGCTGATATCGTATTTGCGCCGGATGCTTTTGGCTTGTGCCCATTTTTGTTCAATCGGATTTAAGTCTGGCGAATAAGGCGGCAGGAACATGAGTTCATGGCCTGCTAACTCAAGGGCTATTTTTGTGTCATTGTGTTTGTGTCATTGCGCTTGTGTCATTGCGCTTGTAGAATGTCGCATTATCCATGACGACAACAGCTTTTGAGGGAAGCTTTGCGATGAGGTCTTGCGTGATCCATGCGTGAAAAACATCACTATCCGTATAGCAATTGAATAAACTGATCGCGATAAGAATACCACCAAACATCGCGCCAATTACATTGGTTCTTCCTCGCATATGCCAGTCACGTTCGCCGTAACAACGCTTGCCTTTAGGCGCATATCCATGCGTGCGTGGCATATCATAGGCAAAGCCACTCTCATCAACATAGATGACAGGGCGACCCAATTTCTCAAGCCGAGTTATTTTCTTTTGAAAGGCGCGCCGTGCGTCTGCGTTCGCTTTCGGATGCGTCAGGGCTTTTTTTATATGTCACACCAAGACGT
>CALLPQ010000099.1 GCA_938015425.1 uncultured Parvularculaceae bacterium
GCATCAAAATCATACGTCGTGGCATTGCCCCGCGCATCGGTCACACGAGCAATGTTGTCACGAAGATCATATGCAAAAAACCGTTCTTGATCCAGCGCATCCACACTGCGGATTAAGCGGTTTACTGAATCCCAATCCATAATGGTGGTTTGATTAAGAGCATCAATGAATAAGATTTCGTTACTATCGGGATCATATTCATATTCCATGCGTCCACCAATGGGATCATTCACCGCTACAAGGCGGGAACGTTCATCAAATTCGCGGGTTTCAATCACACCCGTCGGGTCAGTTAATTGGATAACATAATCATTACCGTCATAAACATATTGGGTGACGCCGCCATCGGCCGCCGTATAACTGATCAAACGGTTCTTTTCATCATAGGTTGATAACATCTCCCGCTCTAACGGGCCCCCATCATCTTCCACCATACGGATGATATTACCCGCGCCATCACGTTCATAAACCATCACCGTGTTAGAGGCATCAATACGCTGGATTTCAAGGCCATTGGCATCATAGAACATTTGGGTCAGATTGCCGTTCTCATCAATCATACTTAAAGGCAAACCGCGACTATCATATGTATAGGTCGTAATTCCGCCCTCAGGGTCGGTTTGGTTCAACCTATTACCACGATCATCATAGTTATAGAGGGTTACAAAACCATCAGCATCTTGATGGAAGATGACTTTTGAAAACTCGCCATCATAAGAAACCCGTATGGTGCGTACAATCTCTGTCCCCGCAGCCTCGGTATGACGGGTCAGATTACCGTCAAAATCATAAGCCATGGTGTCAATACGGTTAATCACCGTGCCTGCCCCTTGTAACAAGGCGGCACTGCCCCCTGCAGCAAATTCCAACGGGGTTTGTGCTTCGACCACTAGATTATTGACATCCCGAATAAAGGTGGACACACGGCCAATAGGGTCTGTCACCTGTATGGGGGCACCAAATTCATTAACGACTGTCAAGGTGACATTACCCCGTCCATCAACCACCCGTGTTTCGCGCATATCCGCAGGGACATATTCCCCCGTACCGCCATCAAGGCTCGCGAGGCCAAGGGATTTGGCCACATCAAGATCAATTTGGGTATTATCAGCCAAGGTGGAACCGGAATAACGGCCCGCGTTATCATATTGGTGTTGCGTGGTGAAGCCACGCGGATCTGTATCCGCTGTTAATCGCCCAGCCGGATCATAAGCATTAACTGTTGTATCACCATTAACATCCGTCATCTGGATAAGGTCACCAAACTGATTATATTCCCAAGAGGCAAAGCGACCATCAGGATAGGTGGTGCGCGACAAACGCCCGCCCGGAGAATTATACTCAAAGGTGGTGACAAGACCCGCCGGATCGGTAATCGAAACTAAGCGCTCTTGATCATCATAAGCATATTCAGAACGGTTATTATTCCGGTCCGTCACAGCCGTTTGTAAACCGTCAGCATCATACTCAATAACCGTGCCGTCAGTGAAGCGTCTGGAAAATGATCCATCTTCGTTTCTCACAAGTTCGGTAAAGTCCGCAAAAGGATCAACAAATCTGGAGGAGCGCGTGGGATCAGAAAAATATACAAGCACTTCATCGGTTAGCTGTTCATCAACAACCACATCAAAGCTACCGTCATTATTCATATCAGCCAGTTCGATAGATCCAGTCTGAAAACCAGTTTCTACGATCTCAGGTTCGCTATATCCGCCCGTTTCCAGCGCAAACCAGGTGATTATGTTTGTTCCCGATCCCATAACGATATCAAGCAGGGTATCCCCATTGATATCCGCCATATCAAAAGTTCCTGCCTCACCAGGTACCGGCAGGATCAAAAAGTCTTCAAACCCTAAATTCGCGTTTGTAATAGGGTTTGGTAGGTTTCCATCTTCATCTGGCTGGGTTACCAATTGCCCATTTTGCCTTACGACAATAATTTCATCAGCCTCAACATCAGAAATAATAATATCAATAAGCCCATCAAGGTCCGCATCACTCAGCCTTGCAAAATCGCCCAACAAAGCAGCTGAGTCTTGATTAAATAAAGCAATATTGCGAAGCGGGCCATCAGCTTGACCAATGGAAAGCCCGATTTCTCTCGAGCCCCGTTGCAATACATCATCCAAGCCATCACCGTTAATATCCTGAATGATCAAACTCAAAGGAGCAAAGAATATGGCGGGATCAAATTCCTCAATGATAAGATCACGGTCGGTGCGTCCAAATACAACACTCCCAGCACCAACGAAAAAACCACCCTCGCCGGCTATCGCATCATCAATCCCGTCTCCATTAAAATCTCCCGATTGGATTGACGTTATATCCACAATCACATCTTCTACGGGACTAGCTTCATCAAACCTTTGCAATGTCGGGTTTTGATAAGCTGCAAAAACACGGTCAGTGTTTTGGGTTCCGATAAGAAGATCAGTAAACCCATCATTGTCAAAATCACCAAAAGTAAGATCGGTAACATCAGGAGAAAAATTCCCCGTAGGCGGCGCATCAACAATCTCACCTATTTCAATAAACTGGAAATCACCAAATGTTCCGTCACCATTATTCTCGTAAATATTAAGCCCACCAGCTTCACTAGCATGCCAAACAATATCAAGATCACCATCACCGTCAACATCGCCAACCTGCCCTTGTGAAGGGCCCGAAATAGGTAATCTCACGGGGATAGCATCCGCGATTGTTGAAAGATCCGTTTGCGCTGCAAACTCGGAGACCACACCATTCCCTTCACGGATTATAACACCACCATCAGGTTGCGGCGTTAAGCGTGAAAGCTCTGACAATGTCCAGCCCCGTCCAAACGGGCTATCAATTTGATTATCGATAAAAACCTGACCGGAGACTTCTTGCGTCACACTAGAGCAGGCATAATTACCAACAGATAAAAACCGATAGGGATAAACACCTGTTTCAAGGCCTTTGGCGTCAAATTGCGAAGCCTGACGTAAGGATTGCCCGCTGGCCAAAGCTCCTAAACCACCGATACCTGACTGGGTAGAAACTGCTTCGTCTTGGGCAACATTAGCACCAGCAAGCTCCACGCTTGACACAACACTTACCGGAACCCCGTTATCATTAGCGGTAAATTCAGATGCAACAATGGGGGCTGGAACCGCAGCTGTAGAATTATAAATCAGAGAAATCGCCCGGCTTTGCTCAATCGATTTAAACCCCGGGATTGCCAATGATGTTTGATAATTTCCTTCCCCTAAAAGGCTTGGGACATAAGTTGTTGTTGGTTGATCAGCAGCAAGATTAATGTCACCCATACGCGGTGCGAAGGCAAAAATATCACCCGGTGTTAGAACAATATCCGAAATGTCAATAAATTGGCCATCGGAAGAAACTACGCCAGTACCTGTTACAAAAAAGTTTATACCGCGAAGAACCCATAGATCGACTTGTGCTCCCGCAGGGAGATTATCAAAGTTAGATACAGAAAAATTAACGGCTTGCGTAAGGGTGTACGCTTTCGGGTCAATGGTAAATAAATTACAAGGCGCAATCCCAACGGGCAATTGATTTGCTTGATCCGCCGTTATTGACGCAATCGAGATAAAGTCAGGGTCAATAGAATCTGTTACCAATATTTCATCGACATCAAAAGTACGAATTTCGAGCACATCAAAACGCGGCCCCGTATCCGGGAATTGAGCCAAGGTAAACCACGTATCACCATCATCAGAATATTCAAGATCAAAATCTGACGGCGCTTCAAAACCACCCGTTATTGTTCCCGCTTGTATAAAAACACCTGATACGGATATTTCGGCGCCCACACCAAAATCTAGTCCAATCCAGGTTTCTTCACGGATACCCGATCCGTTTGATAGCCATCTTGTTCCTCCATTACCATCAAAGGCTTGTTCAAGGCGGAACAAGGCAGCGGTCGATTCAGAACCCGCAATAGGTGTTTCATTACCAGTTAACTCAATTCTTACCCCATTTTCATCAAAAAATGCGAGCTCTCCCACAGAACCCCGCCCGGGCTGAGAAGGGCTAAAATTAGCATTTGAAACAATACGCCAAAACCGATGTGGCTGGGTTACTGCCTCAGTTACAATCGTGTCCGCTGGAATCTGCAAGGAAATACCAATCGCCTCACCAGATAAAATGGTAGATTGTCCAGGCAATATCTCGGCCGTTGGACCGTTTAAACGGGGAAGCAAAAAATCATCGAAGCTTGTATTATTAACATTCTCAGACAAATTTACAGTAAACTGAGTATTCACATAAGGCGTTCCATCAGATGCTTGGGCACCGTCAGGTAAGATCATAACTAACTGATCACCAGCCGGTAATTCTGTTAAGAAGAATTCCCCATCCGCATTGGTAATGACAGTCTGCTGATTAATCATTACCATGGCACCCTCAACAGGTACCGCAGGATCAGTTGCATCTACAACCCGGCCTGTAAAACCAGTATTGCCGCCTTGTGGGTCGTCCACAACACTAATTGTAAAGGTTTGAGTATCGGTTGACGCCCCATCTGAAACACCCACTGAAATTGTCACAGAGGAAGGCTCAAGGGATGATGGACGATAGGTAATGCTACCCGTGGACGAATCGAATGTAAGCCCTTGTGGTAATGGCAGAGAGGATACAAAAAAAGATAAATCATCATTATCAGCATCGGTTGCGCCCAAAGCGAGTGAAAGCTGGGACCCAAAGGTTACCGTTTGATCATTAAGGGCGGCAAGAACCGGCGGCTGGTTAACAGGAACAATCGTAATTGTCGCCACAGCAGGAGCCGAGCTTTCAATCCCATCATTTACTACCAATTGAGCCAGATAAACTCCGGGCACATCAGCTGTAAATGTAGGTGTAGCAATTGTGGCATCCGAGAGCACAGCGTTCGATCCAGCTGGTAATGTCAGGCTCCACAAAAATTGCAGATTATCACCATCCGGATCAATTGACCCACCACCATTTAAAGCAATAAGCCCGTTCGTGGTTCCGGCTTGATCTCCCCCCGCATCAGCGATCGGAATTCTATTGGGAGATGTAATTGTAACAATATCCGGCTCAGAATCAGAAAATCCATCATTAACAATTAACTGAATATTATAGTCGCCTCGAATATCTGGTGAAAACGTTGGCGATATATCCGTGGCATTAAGTAAAGAAGCAGTGCTGCCTTGTGGTGCAGAAACAAGAGACCAAGAATAAGTAAGTGGGTCATTATCTGCATCGGAAGAACCAGATCCATCCAGCTGCGCAACATCACCAACAAAAACTGATTGGTCAACACCCGCATTAGCGATAGGAAGAGAATTACCAACTTCAATTACAACAGTCACAGGCGCACTCGCCAAGTTGGTATCCGATACAATTAATTGCGCAACATAAATGCCTCTTTGATCAGCTATAAATGATGGATTGATAGCACTCGGATCATTAATTATTGCACTACTGTTCTCTGGCCTCGCTAATAAAGACCAAGAATAATCAAGCGGGTCATTATTTCCATCAGTAGACGCACCGGCGGTTAAAGAAACCTCGTCGCCCAAAGAAACTGTTAAACCATCGCCAGCATTAGCAACAGGTCTAATATTACCCGTTGTCAAAATCGCAGTATCGAAAACCGTATCAAACCCGGACCCATCAGTTACACCCAGTTGAACCAACGCCAGAGAGACAGGGTCACCGCCGTCACCTTCTCCAACTAATCCATCTCCTTCAAATAATGGTAACCCAAAAGGACCACGCGCTTGAATAAGATTTGCCACGACAGCACCATTAATATTGGTTCGATTGATTAACGTTGCATTGGGAGCCAATATCGCTCCGTTTAATCTACGGTCTAACCTTAGAGATGATGCTTCATGGAAGTTCCAGATAATTCGGCGGCTGGCTTCTTGGGAACCAGCAAACCCGACAATGTTTCCGCGATTAAACCTGACACTATTACCACCAACATTAACAATAATAGTCTCGGCGCCATTTGCATTAATTTCAATTTGCTGCACACGGTTATTTGAGAAAAGATCACGGCCATCTTCAATCGAGAATACCGCAACACCATTTTCATCAGGAGAAGCATTCAATCGTGCAGGCCCTGGTTGGCCCGGTCCAGTTCGAGGCGGAAGTTGCGCAGAACTATTTTCGGATAACCCTGCGAGATCAACCGAAAGCCCGGTAAGCAAAACCCTTTCATTGTCTATATTAAGAGAAGGGTCATTTATAATCTGCCCACCACCATTTAAGTTAATATTCGTATTAACTTGCCCACCGACACGAACGTTGCCGCCATTATTAATATTTTTTGGGCCGCCATTAATATTTCCTACAACTTCTAAAACATTTATTCCACTTGCAGGATTAACACCAGAAGCAAAAGTAGCTGATTGTCCAACCAAATTTCCTCCGACTAAAGCACGACCATTAATAGAAACGCTACTAATAAGGTTGGAGAAAGAAACTAGATTATATTCAGACAGCAAAGCAAGAGCGTCTGTTGCCTGCTGACCTGTTAACAACCCATCAACATCGCTGCCTGAAGAAAAACTTATCACTGTATCGAGCTCATTAGACGGATCAAACTCACCGGTCTCCGCACCATTAGCACCAGCTACAACCGCCCATAATGGTGACAAGGAGTCATTATCAGGGTCAAAAGATTCATTACCAGACAACGAAGCATTATCATTGACTAATTGACTATCAGGGCCTGCATTAGAGATCGGAGGTTGATTGTTCGTAGAGATAACACGGGTTGTGGGAACTGATAACAACGCTCCATCAGACACGATAAGCTGTGCCACATAATCGCCAGCAACGTCCGCAAAGAAAGTCGGTCTAACCCCAATATCATTTTCAATTGTTGCAACACTACCGACAGGACGTCCAACCAAAGCCCAGCGATAAGAAAGAAAATCACCATTTACATCTGTTGATAGACTACCATCTAAAGTAACCGATTGCCCTAGGCTTATTTCCGAGTTCGAAACGATTCGCGCTACTGGTGCAACATTTCGATCCTCACCAACACTCACGACTATTGTATCAAAACCCTCATCAGAAGCATCAGACGCCGTAAGCTGGACAATATAATCCCCGGCCACATCAGCTGTCAGCACAAAACGACCATCCTCATCTTCATTCAACGTTGCGGCAGACCCATCAGGACGGGCGATAATGCTCCATGATGTTTCCAGAAAATCACCATTAGCATCAAAGGTACCTTCCGGATCAAAACTTACACTTTGCGACAATCCAATCGCCACATCACGCCCCGCATTAGCAACAGGAGCAACATTATTGGTCGTTAGCAAGATCTGCGAAATATCTGATTGATTGCCAAAACTGTCTACAACGAGCAATTCGACAATATAGTCACCCTCAAGATCAACCGTAAACTCAGGATATAATCCCGAGGAGGAACTTAATCCTGCTGTTGATCCTATAGGCCGCTCAACAAGTGACCATTGATAAGAAAGCGCATTCCCATCACCATCAAAAGAAGCTGACCCATTTAACCGGACAGTATTTCCAACCAACACAGCACGATCAAAACCCGCATTGGCTACAGGCGAAACATTCGATGTCGAAACTGTCACCTGATCCGAAGAACTAATCGAACCATCAGAAACCGTTAAAGAAAAAACGTAATCGCCGGAAGCGGTTGCAGTAAATCTCGGACGTACGGCTCCACTATCTGATAAAGAAACAGCAACAGGCGCAGAAACTACCTGCCAATTAAAGGTCAAATCATCTCCTGATGAATTTATCGACCCCCCTCCATCCAAACGGACTTCATCCCCCACATCAATTAACACATCATGGCCAGCATCCGACAAGACTTGAGTGTTATCACCATCAGTAGTTTGCGCTAGACTATTGGATGGAGCAAACAGGCTAATACTCAACATTATGCCAGAAAACATAACAAGAGAAAGGAAGAAGTTTTTTGATAGACCCTGATTCGCGGACATATAATCACCCCAACGCCGAGAATGATTACATTCGCAACGCTTCTAAGTTTTTGAATTTTAAATAATCACGCCTAAAACACCCAAAGACGCAGTACTCCACCTATACTTGCAAAGATTTCACAAGTTTCCCCAAAAGGCAACAGTCAAACTTAACGAATTATTAATAAACTTGAAATTCAAAAGATATAGCGAGGTTTAAATTATAGAGTAGTCAATAAAATGACCTTACTCTTGGACAGTTTCCCAATTACCAATATCGCGGGCATCACCGCTTCCCCCTTGAGCATTATCAGCCCCAAGCGTAAAAAGATCGTACTCACCATACTCTCCAGGTAACCGGTATTGATACTGACGTCCCCAAGGATCATTAATTCCCGTTGCCTTCTTTAAATAAGGTCCATCCCAATTAGTAATTCCTGCGGGCTGCTCAACCAGACCTAGAAGACCAATTTGTGAACTTGGATAAGACCCTGTTTCCAGAAAATATAACTCCAATGCACTCGTAATATTTTCTATTTGAATAGCAGCAGTATCTGCCTTCGCTTTCCCTACATATTTCAACACACGCGGCGCAACAATCAATGCAAGAGATGCCAATATCGCAAGCACTACCAATAGTTCAAGCAAGGTCAATCCAGCCTGCGCATTCTTAATTTTAAAGTTATTCATAAGACAAGCCTATCATATATATTGCAACCCACAACAATATTAGCATTGTGGAAGCCCCTCCTCAACCACGGCGTTTCTATTACCGATTCTCCATTCATTAATAACGTACCCATTACCATTTAAACTAACAATGGCACGTCTTGTAAAGTTACTTCCAGAAATAGTCCGTGCATGAGCAATGATTGTAAATGTACTATTTGTCGACGGCGAGATAAATTCGTTAGGGAAAAGCGCATCGGGCTGAAGATCAGCACCTGAGCGAATTATCTCAAGCAAGGCAGGAGGGGCCACAGATTGATCAATGCCAGCCCGCCGCGAATGGACAGTAACGAAAGGTTTTAATTTAGTATATAATGACGGGGACATATTTAAAACCTGCGCCAATTCATCGATAGTTTCAAAACGTGCATTCTTTGGCGAATAATTTAGTCCAGCCGCTAAATATTCTCGTTCTTCTGCTCCGTTCGGACGGGGATCATCATCAATATCACGAAAGTCCAAAAGTGCAGCGGTCAAAAGATCCACCGAATCCAATTCCACACCCATGCCGGCAACCAATGATCGGAATAAAACCGGGCCTGCACTATTTAAATCAACCTTACCTCCTTCATCTTCTACCCAGACAGTCAACCCACCAACCTCTGTGGAACATTGATACATAACACCGTCTTTGGCCCAGTTAGTATTAGCCGTCAAATTCGTATTAGCAGGTTCAGTGAGTTTTAAGAGAGCGAGTGAGACACCTGAATTAGCCAAGGATTCAGCATGTATCCTATCAGTACTATTTGCTATCAGTTTTACATGCGACCGCATTGTTACAACAAAACCCAATGCAATTATCGATAGCAAACCTATCAACAAAATCACAACGAGTAGTACTGCACCAGATTGTTTCTCACCCATAAATACCAATCTTTTAATTTAGTCGGTTTTCTAACGGAGCAATCCTATTAAGTCGTTGACGGAATTCATCTGTTACAGATTGCGCTTCTTCCATATTCCTAATAACCCTGGGCGTGATCAAGACCAATAGTTCGGTTCTTTCTTTCGCATCAGTCCGTGACTTAAACAAGTTACCCAATATAGGCACTCTAGAAATATAAGGAACTCCTGCGCTTGTTCTTTGTACTGAATCTTCAATCAACCCACCAAGAGCAATAGCCTGACCATCATTCACAACCACCGTCGTTTGTATTCTTTTTTGCTGGATGGTTGGTGAATCAATACCCGATGTGGTGGTGGCAACCACATCGCTCACCTCTTGCTCAATTTCAAGTAACACCATGCCGCTCTCATTCACTCGGGGTGTAATACTTAACATTACACCAGTATCCCTGAACGAAATTGAATTAAACACCGGGAATGCCGCTGTTGACCCAACGGAAGATTGTGTTGCTATTGGAACCTCATCCCCCACTTGTAGAGTTGCCGTTTTATTATCAACAACCATCAAACTAGGTGATGATAGTATATTTACATCTGTTACGCTCGCAAGCGCATCAAGCGCCACTTGAACATCATCTCTCGTTAGCAAAAAGGAAAACCCAGGAAAACTATTCCCGACAACACCATTCGTTGCATCTGACAAAGAAATTTGTGCATCACCTTCCTCAAAGAACCATTGCACACCAAATTGCAATTCATCATTAAGAGTTACTTCTGCAATGGTCGCCTCTAATAAGACCTGATTTGAGACAATATCTAACTTTTCAAGAATATTAAAAATATTTTTATAGTCTTGCGGAGTTGCCACTATGACTAACGCGTTTTTTGCATCATACGGAACAATACTAACTCTCTCTCCGGAAACCAGGCTTGATCCATCACCAACAATCTCAAAACCGGCAGACGATAGTGGCGGATCGAATGAAGGTTGAAATTGCCCATTTTCACCCGTACTCGAAGTTATTTCAACAGGAACCCGGTTAGGGGCAACGGTAGAGACTGGCCTCACATTATTTCTTTGACCCGTTATAACACTTTGCAAAACACCCGCTAATTCATCAGCCAAACCATTTTGTACATTATAAACATAAAGCTGCTCCTCAGCTTCAGACGCTTTTCCGTCAAGGCGGGTGATCCATAACTCCGTTTCTTGTAAATAACGTGGTTGGGGCGTAATCGCCATTACAGCCCCCAGACGATCATTCGGGATAAACCTTATCAATCCTTCTAGGGGACCTTGTGTCTGGGTTGAAAAGACCGTCTCTAACTCACTAATAATAGATTGCGGTGAGGCGGAATTCACTGGAAAGACGCCAAACGACATTCCTGACAACCAGTTAACATCGAATATTTCAATTGTTTCCAAAAGAGCTTCCAACTCGAACTGGGTACCTGCCAACATCAGTAAATTACGTGATTGGTCAACACGTAAGATAGCACCTTGCGGTGCTATCGGCTCTAAAATACGAGCCATTTCAGAAGCGGCAACAAAACGCAACGGCTCAATATGAATACCAAACCCGGCTATCTCCGTACTTCGAGAAGAACGTGGCCCAGATCCCCCCCTAAGAGCTGTAGCAAGAGGAACAATACGATAGAGGTTCCCTTCATTAACAATAGCTGCACCACGCGGCCGTAATACCGTTTCAAGCACCGATAACAAAGCATCTTTCGCAATCGGGCTCCCCGTTTGCAACGTTATTGTTCCTTGTACCCCTTCTTCAATAACATAGTTAGCTTTTAATATATCACCAATAATAGTCTTTGCAGCTTGCGCTATAGGAGCTTCAACAAAATTCAAGATAACAGAATCCTCATTGGGCGCACCATCAACATCAACGGTACGCCGCGATCCATTAATGAAGCGCCCACTACCAGCATACACGATTGGTTCACTTGTTCTGCCACGATTTCCCAAACCCTCTCTCGCAAGGCTTTCTGCGCTATCTTTAGGTTCGGCAAACCGTTCCTCAGGTTTTGTAGGGTTAGGATCATTTGCCCTTTCCGACTGATTAGTGAGAGCAGAGCTGGTGATTGAGTCTTGAGTGGTTCCACTCGAATAATCAGAATTGCGCCGACTAATCTCATAAGGGAATGCCGCACATCCGCTGACTAAAAAGCCTGCAATAAAAATTAAAAACTTCTTAGTCATTATTTGCCCCAATCATACCTACCAACAATACACCCGACATTACTCATTCTTATCATCTTGAGTTCCAAACTTTGTAATATCTCCAGCAGACGCTTTATTAGTATCCGATATTTCGCCAGAAGATGATATCACTTCAGCATTTGCATTTAGTGAATAAAGATAGATTTTCTGCCGTCGGCCACCTTCAGAAAAAACAACGTTTTCAGGATTAATTTCCACAAGTTTCCACCCTTCATAGCTATCATTAATCGATAACCACTTCCCCTCTAAATCATTATCAAGACCTACCAAAGCACGTTGATTAATGTTTGTTTTAAGAATGCCTAAAAGATTAATCTCTAAATCTTCTGCCGCCTCAACAACTTTATCTTGATCAATATTAACAGCTTCAGGAACAAAACCTCGTCTGCGCTCCTTGATAAATAATGGCCTATCTGAAATCACTTGAAATGCATTTATAGGCTTGGCACGCACCGCCGTAATCTCTTCACCTTTATTTAAGCCGGACTTTTCAGTAATAGTTGCAGCACGCAAGTTCAATTGGGCTAAATTAAAATAGACACCGACAATTATCAGCACACCACTTAGAATGAACAAAATGTTTCTCATATTTTCACCCACCCTCTGGCAAAAAACCAAGCACATCAAGCGTTGCATCCAATCGCAATTGATTTGCACTACCCTGCACACGAGATGGTTTCAATTCAAGATTATCAACAAGAAGGTACGGAACATTAGACTCGATCTTATGCAATATTGTTTTCACAGCATCCAGCTCACCTGCAAGAGTAATCCTCAATCCAATTTTTTGAAAACCATCATAATCTTGAGGTGGCAATGTTCTTGTCGCAGAAATTTCAGCCCCATTGGATTTTACAATCGCTTGCAATCGGGTTTGTAATTGTGCGCTAGCAAGAGCCGATGTGCCTTCTTGCAAGAATTCCCCCCGATTGCTCTGCGACGCGGTCACTTTGACTAACGCCTCTTCGGCACTCACTTTTTTAGCAGCTAATCCATTGAATTTGCCAAGCTGAAATCGGGTTTCCTCAATATCATTATTGCGTTCAATAATTGTCGTAAATGACGGTCGCACAACAATCGCCCAGAATACAAAGGACAATATGAGTAAAATAAAAACTGCGAATATCCGCCTATAAACCGGTCTTATTGATAAGTTCATGGCGAGGCTCTCACAATCTGACGCTCGACAATATCTGTTCCAGCCTTATCTATCAAAAATGTTATTGTGTATCTCTCTTTGCTCTGACGACGATCAAGCGTGACAGGTGAGGTAAACTCAGCACCATAAAAATATTCATTACCTTCTAGCATGTTTACAAGTGGCGCCGCTAACTCAGCATACCCAGCAATCTGTACATTAGCTTCACTTATTTTTAATTCAGTCACCCAGGCATTATCAGGAAGAGTTTCGCTCAACTCATTCCAGATCATAAGGGCTGATGGATGGTCTTTTTTTAACGTACGAATAGCCGTTAAACGAGTTTCAGTTTTTTCGGCCTCTCTAGCTGTTTTACTCGCGAGAGAAGCATCCAATTTGGCAGTCGTCAATTTGTCTGACAACCCAGTCAATATGCGCTCTTGTCTAACGGATAAACTGAAAACACAAAAAATAAAACTAGCCAAACAAACAGCTACCATGGTGCCATATTTTATCCATAAGGTTTTTCGTTCGTCAGACCCATAACTTTTTGGCAAAAGATTAATCGGACTATCAAAAGCCGGGCGTATAGCCGTGATAGACAAATTAAGAGCAGATAGTCGACTTAAATAGGAATCGATATCTTCACGTCGGGCAAAACCATGCTCAACAGTTATCTGCTTTTTTTGTGTATCTCTTGCAACAAGTTCCGACTGCGAATAAACATCTTTTTCACTAAAAGGCATTGACCGCAAAATCTCTATCGAGCTTAAACCTTCCAATCGATCAATGGCTTGTTCAGGATAACTACTATGCACGGTCATACATTCATGATCAGAGAGAATAAGTTCAACAGGCATATCTATCTGTGATTCAGAATTTAGCCTGGAAATTACATTGCCTATCGCTTCACGATCTTCCTCACACTTTACACCCACTTGTTCTCCCCCGCCTGAACTAATTTCAACGCCCTCAGGGTTAAAACGAAAAAAAAGGGTTTTCTTTTTTATTGACTTCCTTTTCAATTGATCAGGCAGCAGCATTTTTAGTTCGCTAATCCACCACTGAAAAGCACTAACACTAATATTATATATAGTCGTAAGAAATTTCATCATTACCAGTTTAGTTGGTTTTCAATTCAGCTTATCTTACATATACACTATCAGATTTTCTTCTCACCACGATAATAAAATCCCTAAATAATGATAATTGCGTGATAATTCTTGCAGAAAAACTGCTTGTGGTTAAAATTCACGTTATGGAAACACATAATATACCAAGCCCTGAAGCGTTCGGTGAATATCTGATCGAGAAAGGCTTACTATCCAATGCTGGGTTTGCGAGAGCATCCCAAATGGTTGAATCTACCCAAGCACCACTCCATAAGATTGTCGAAAGGCTAGGTCTTGCAAAAGAAGAAATATTATTAAACGCTCTATCAAAATATTTAGGGATAGGGTTTTTATCGCGCGAAGACCTCCCTGACGAGCCCATTTGCGATAATCTATTTACCCCGGTATATCTAAAAAAACATTGCCTATTGCCTATTTATGAAGATGCCGAAAAGGTTCAGATCGCTTTTGCAAATCCCTTCGACGCTCAAACTATCAAGACTTTAGAGTTTTATTTAAAAAAAAATATTAAACCGGTTATTGCCTCAACCCGCGATATTGAATGGGCAATCCAGGTACTTTACGAACAAACAGACTCTAATATTGAAAACGAAAAGCCAACTACTGACGATGTTGAAACTCTAAAAAACCTGGCCACAGAACAACCTGTTATTCGTTTCGTAAATAGACTAATAGAAACAGCTATAGAAAAAAGAGCTTCTGACATACACATCGAACCGCAAGAACGCACCATACAAATACGTTACCGTGTTGATGGGGCGCTAATTAAAAGCGACCCTCCTTCCCCCACAATGGCACCTGCCATCATTTCTCGCATAAAAATAATGGCAAGCCTCAATATTGCGGAAAGGCGATTACCTCAAGATGGGCGCATTCGCACAAATGTACGCGGTAGTGAAATTGATCTCCGCGTTTCTACAACACCTTCTTTATACGGGGAAAGTGTTGTCATCAGGGTTCTTGATAAAACCTCAGTCATTCTTGATTTTTCTGAACTTGGCTTCGACGATAAAACACTCGAGCGATATCAATCACTATTAAACCGTCCAAACGGAATTATTCTTGTCACAGGCCCTACAGGTAGCGGGAAAACAACTACACTTTACACATCTCTTAAAAGTCTTGACAATGAGCATCGGAAAATTTTTTCGGTGGAGGACCCAATCGAATACCAACTCAATGGCGTCACACAAATACACGCACAGCCACAAATTGGCTTTGACTTTCCCCGTGCTCTTAGATCAATTTTACGGCAAGATCCTGATATTATCATGATTGGTGAAATTCGTGATCGAGAAACTGCTGACATTGCCATTCAAGCTTCTTTAACCGGACATTTAGTCTTGGCTACCTTACACACCAACTCTGCTGCCGCAACCATTACCCGACTTCTAGACATGGGTGTCGAAGATTATCTAGTTGCCTCTACCACAGCTGGTGTGGTCGCACAGCGCTTGGTTAGAAAACTTTGCACACATTGCGCGGTCAATGATGAAACTATTATTGATCTTATTCGGCACGTAAACCCGGATATAGTGGACCGAGCCAAAACCCTTTCTCCTAAAAAACCTATCGGATGCAATGTATGCCAAAATACAGGGTTTAGAGGACGCACGAGCATTCTTGAAATAATGCCTATCAGCCCCGAAATCCGGCGATCCATTGTTAGCGAAACAAATGATGCAAAAATCGAGAAAATCGCCAAGTACCAAGGCATGACAACAATGTTAGAAGCAGGCCTAAACAAAGCACTTAGCGGCGTCACAACTTTCCATGAAGTAATGCAAATAGCGAAAGTGGATTAAAATGCCCCAGATAAAATATCGAGCATTTAAATCTAACGGCGAAGAAGTAATTGGCCGCCTTGAAGCAACCGAAATCTCGGCCGCTATTGAAATATTACATCAGCAAGGCCTCACTCCTTATGAAATCAACCACGAAAAAACAGATGCCCAAGAATGGTGGAATATTGATATTTTGGGAGGTGAAAAACTTAACCGCAATGAAGTGGCTATTCTTTCCCGAGAACTAGCCACCTTGGTGTCAGCCGAACTCCCCATCGACGAAGCCTTACAATCCATTGCCGATCAAAAAAATTCAAAAGCAGGTAAACACGCCATAAAAATTAAACAAGCCATACAAGAGGGCATATCTTTTACAAAGGCACTCGAAAATCAAAACATTTTTTCTCCCAGCCAATTAAGCATCATTCAAGCCGGTGAATTAGGAGGTACTTTAAACGAGGCATTGAGCCAAGTTGCAGAGTTTTCAGAGCGCGAAAATAAGCTGATAAACGATATTCAATCAGCATTATTCTACCCAGCAATTCTTCTCGCACTGGCAAGCGCTGCTGTTGTTTTCATATTGACGGTTTTACTACCTTCCTTAAAACCCATTTTCGATGATGCTAACGCATCACTCCCCGCAAGTACCGCTTTTTTAATCCAGCTAGGAACTCTACTAAAAACCAACTGGTTATTGCTTTTAATTTTTTCTTTCAGCGTTCTTTTAGCAGTCATTTATGCGCTAAAAAATCCAAATATCCAGGCACGCACTGATCATCTTATATTAAAGACGCCCCTAATCGGCCCGATCGTTTTAAAATCACAAACTGCATTATTAAACCGAACACTTGGTGTTCTAATTAAAAACGGAGTGAACATCACCAAGGCCTTGAACATCGTTGAAGACGTTGTAAGCAATCATAAATTTAAACTCACAGTTAACAACATGAAAGATAAGATAAAAGAAGGAGAATCTTTTATACAATGTTATGAGCAATCAAATATCTTTCCATTACTGGCGACAAGACTAGCAGCCGCTGGCGACCGCACAGGCAAACTTGATATGATGCTTTTGCGCACTGCGGATATATTTGAAGATCAGGTCAAAAGAGATATTGATCGATTGGTAGGCTTATTGACACCGATTCTCACGGTCTCCATAGGCTTACTCGTTGGCGGTCTCGTTGTTTCAGTCCTAACTGCCATATTGAGTGTCAATGACCTTGCATTTTAAAAAATCTACTTCAATCAAGAGAGCAATCACACAAGCTGGTTTTACTCTATTGGAATTGCTCATATCACTGACCATTGTTGCGTTTGCTCTCATTGTGATCGTTCCTAATTTTTCAAATAGTTCAGAACGGCAAAAATTAGAATTAACCGCCAATAAAATAGCAGCCACATTGCGTGAAACCCGCGCCGCTTCCATACGTAAAAACGAAACATTTGTTTTTATTCTGGACTTAAAACAAAGAACTTACAAAAATATATATACTGGTAGCATCACAGACCTTTCTAAAGAAACAGACGTCAAAGCAACCGTTGCGCTTAGCGAAGTGGATGATGAAAGCAACCCTTCAATCAGATTTTGGCCTGATGGCAGCTCAACTGGCGGCGAAATTATTCTCACCGAAGACAATAACAGCTATAAGATTTCAGTCGATTGGCTGACGGGTTCAGTGTCACTAGATAGGCAAACTCCACGATGATCAACAATAAACAAAAAGGTTTTACACTTTTAGAGACAATCGTCGCCTTAGTAATTGCGAGCGCGTCGTTACTAATCTTAATTCAAAGCTTTACTGGCGGCTTTCGCGCCAAGTCGACAATTGAAAAAAGACTGGTTCTCGCAAGAACAGCAAAAAATTTAATGTCAGATTTTGATATTAAAAATACTCCTATATCCACCACTTCTAAAGGAATATTGGATAACGGAATTTCATGGACAATAACCACTGCCCCAATGACTAATAACACTAACGAAAATCATCAAGCAAAGTGGGTAACCGTCATTGTAGAAGACCCTGCATCACCTAGTTTCTTCAAGCTAAAAGCGCTCAAAACTATCCTGATAAGCGAAAACACCAGATGAGTAAAAAAAATACCCATAACACCCAAGCCGGGTTTTCACTCACAGAAGTATTGGTTGCTCTTTCCATATTTGCAATCTTATCAACTTTTTTATTTTCAGCATTACAATGGGGAAGTCGCGCTTCCTTAGTGGCGAAAGATACTGAAAAATCAGAGCGACTAGATGCTGTCTATCATTTATTAGACAAGGCTTTAGAAAACGCGACCTTAAAATTTGAACTTGACGAAACCGGTAATCGCATTTCAACATTTTCGGGCACTTCGAATTCAATCAACTTTATTAGCCACGCCCCAACGGCAGTAGATTTACCGGGTCTATACAGAGTCAGTCTTTTTACCAGAAACATAAATGGTAAAACTAATCTTCATTTAACAAGAACCTTTTACCGCGCAAACCAAAATAAAAATAATGGAAATCAATCTGATAAAAATGAAGACTTCATACTCATCGAAGGCATTGAGGCATTTCAAATAAAGTATTTTGGAGTAAACGAAGACAAAAGCAAAACCCTGTGGCAAGATGAATGGATCGACAGAACTGAACTAGCCAAAAAAATCTCAATTCAATTTAACTACAAAAA
>CALLPQ010000100.1 GCA_938015425.1 uncultured Parvularculaceae bacterium
TCGGTTAACCATTGCGATGTTACGCTAATTTGTGAAGCCCCGAAAATTGGCCCCCATCGCCAGAAAATGCGTGAAGCTTTGGCCGCCATTATGAATATATCTGTAGACAGAATATCCGTGAAGGCAACAACAACAGAACAATTAGGGTTTACAGGGCGCGGCGAGGGGATTGCGGCCCTCGCTGTTGCTACCATCAAGCACCCTGAACTTGATGATGAATAATAATAGTCTGGAGAGTTTTTCCATTTGAGTGATTGCCATAACATTTTCCAACGTTCGCAAGAGGTTATTTTGTGGGCAAAAGCGAATAATATTATGATCAGTGCGGCGGAATCCTGCACAGGTGGATTGTTAATGGCGTCTTTAACCCAAATTGCAGGATCGTCGGCGGTGCTTGATCGGGGGTTTGTTACCTATTCCAATCAATCAAAAACCCAAATGCTGGATGTGCCGGTTTCAATGATGGAACAATATGGGGCGGTAAGTGAACCCGTGGCGCGGGCTATGGCTGTCGGAGCATTAATCCATTCAGATGCTAATATCGCTTTATCCATCACCGGCATTGCCGGACCGGGAGGGGGAACACCGCAAAAACCGGTGGGCCATGTGTGTTTCGGATTTGCGGCTTATCGTGAGGATGGAGAGAAGATTAATGGTGAAAAAATAATAAGTGATAAGTTTTCCAGAAATTTTACTATTCCCGATACTGAAGAAAACCATTTATGCGATGAGGCGGCCCGGGCTTATATACGCGAGCAAAGCGTACTTTTTGCCTTTGATTTACTTTTTGATCATGGCCGTTAAAGCGGGAAAATGCCTGAAATATTGTGAAATAACTCTAATAATCACTATTGTTGACTATGATTTGATTATAAAGGGTTGAATCTAATCTCACCTACTTCATAATAGTATGGATTGGCGCCAGTTTGCTGCCCACTTTTTTGGGGAGCATACATTAAGGGCAAACTATTGGGTCATTGCGCGGTACTATGGGTAGTATTGGGGATCTATAATCACAACTATATGATTATTGGGTCAACGCGCCTCGGTCTACACGGGTATGGATATAGGTAATAGACAAGGATTTTGGGAAAATGGTTTCAATGATCGGGCGAGTGATAACGTGTGTCAGTGTAGCTGCTTTAGGGATTGCAGCCTATCAACCGGCGGCCTCGGCGCAATCTGCCACCTGTGAAAGTGCATTATCCATCGCCAAAGTAAAAAAGACCGATGGTTTGCTTCCTATCTATCAAGTTCAGGTGGATGATGGGGTGATCTTTGGCATTCCCAAAGATGGTTTTGATCGAAGCTATATTCTGTCTACCTATTTTGACCAAGGGGTTAGCCTTGCGGTTGGTAATTATCTCCAATCATCAATCATAAGGTTTGAGCAAGCCGGTAACAGTGTCAGAATAAAAGAGACTTTCGCTAATTTAACCTATACCCAAGATAGCCCCCTTTCGCGGACGCGCGACACCACCTTGAGTGAATCCCGTTTATTAACCTTGCCTGTTGTCCGGTGTAGTGATGAAAATTATTTGTTCGTGTCAATGAACAAGGCCGCCCTTCGCGGATTTTCTGTGCCCGCTATCTCGGCATTAAGTCAAACCGTACGCGGTTTAAGTTTAAACCGGATAGAAGCCTCGGCCCATAGTGTCGAAGCGTATGAGGATAATATCAACATAAGTGTTGATTTGAATATCAGCGTCCCTAACGGCGTGCAGGGGGCCGCGAATGGTAGTAGTTTTTCTGTGCGGCTGGCCCATTCCATCATTAAATTGCCTGATGAGGGGTTTGTTACCAGAGCGCCCGATCCGGCGGTGGGATATTTCTCGGTCAATAAATTAAATCTGGCACAGTTAAATCAGCTTGAGGCTGAAGAGTTTATTCATCGCTGGCGGTTAGAGAAAAAAGATCCAACTGCTGCGCGTTCTGAACCCGTCAAACCGATACTCTTCTGGATAGAAAATACCACCCCTTATGCTTTTCGTGAACCAATCCGTGATGGTGTTCTAGCGTGGAACCGAGCGTTTGAGGAAGCAGGGTTTTTAAATGCTATTCAGGTAAAAGTGCAACCCGATGACGCCCCTTGGGATGCTGGAAATCTTAATTATAATGTGATCCGTTGGGAGGCATCCCCTTTTGAAGATAGAAGAATTGGTTTAGGGCCATCGGTTTTTGATCCCCGTACGGGAGAAATTCTTGCAGCGGATATATTGTTGAATTTTACCGGTGTTGCCAGACGCTTTGAACACTGGCTTGCTCTGTCTGATTATGAATGGAAAGATATTGCGCCGCGCTTTGATGAGCCTGATCCGGGTACACCGCAAAGTGACAATCCGGTTATCGCATTTAACAATAAGACATCAAGAGGCATTGCGGACCGAGATGCTAAAGGCAGACGTTTAAATCAAGACCTATTGAGCGTGAACGAAGGGGCAGAGAATAACGATACAAACTATAATGATATAAGTTATGATGCTTCCTCCCGTGAAAAGATTTTGGCACTACAGCCTTTTCAAAAACCAAATCAGCAAGAGTTTGCGCGCCTCGTTCGGTTTCACGACGTTATTTCCAAGATTTCTAACCGGCCTCAAAACAATAGGCGTGATAAAGACAAAATTCGTGGCATCATCGCCCGTTATAATGAGGCAGGCATTAACGGGGCGGGCAATCGTGATATTGCGATTAATATAAACCAGTCGCAACAACCGGAAATTTCTCCAGAGCCCACACCAGAACTCACACCAGAACTTCCTGAAAATCAAACACAAGAAGGGCTTGAAAAGCCGCAACAACCGCAAAGCCTTGATCAATATCAAACAGACAACACATTGTCTGGTCGAATGATCCGTGAGGTAATTACTGATCTGGTTATGCACGAAGTGGGGCATACGCTGGGGCTGGCCCATAATTTTGCGGGAAGTCAGTATCATGATTATGAGGATATCCATAATCAGGAGAAAACAAATGGGGTATTAAGTTCTTCGGTTATGGATTATCTGCCGATTAATTTTGCACCGCCGGGAAAACAGCAAGGTGATTTCGCCAATACGCGCGTTGGGCCCTATGATAAATGGGCGGTTAAATTTGGCTATGCACCGCAAATAGGCGATAGCGGCGATGAGCGCGAGAAGGTTTTGCGTAAGGCCGGTTTGCCCGGATATATCTATAATGCGTATAGGGTGGACCCTTCGGTTTTTGTTTTTGACTTAACCAATAACCCAACCGCTTATGCGCTCGATAATTTGCGCCTTGTAGAAAACATTATTACTGACTCCTCTGGATGGTCCCTTAACGAGAATACCGAAACAAACCGGGAAATTTTTCAACGCATCTTAGGGATCAGAGAACGGGCGTTTTCGACAATATTGGCCCAATTGCGCCCTTATAAATTGCAAATTGATCGCTCTTTCGAGCGGTCATCGCGAAATCGCGTTGTTAAAGGGTTTCGGGATAAATCAGACCAGATTGCTGCGTTGAAAGCATTAAGAGAAGGTGTTTTGGTGGGCGGTGATTGGGTTGTCCCTAAAGATTTAAATAAACGATTAGGCATTTATTCTTTTGCCCCTGCGACTCTTGACGGGGGCCAGACAGCGTTTAGCGGGTTTATTATTGACGCCCTTTTGAATTTAAACATTATTGTCAATCTATCGGATGCCCAAAAACAAGGCGGTGAAGGATTAACCGTGGATGAATATTTTGCCCGTGTCAGGAATAGTGTATTCGGATCGGATCTAAGTCCAATTGGCCGCCCGTCTGTATTCCGCCAAGCCCAACAATATTCATATGTAAAACGATTATCTGGCCTTATCTCTGATTTGTCGGAGCCAGATGTTTTCGCCAATCTAAATGATTTTGACCGGATAACAATTCTTCGTGCACTGAAGAAAGAAGCAAGCCAATTAAAGGGTGATCTGTTCCTTCCTTATTTCTGGATACCGCAAGAGTATAAGCAACATCGTGCATTATTAAGAGAGATGTTGGATTAGACTCGTTAGCATTTTTTGGTTTTAGTAATTATGTTACTATTAGCGATTAACGGCGGCTGAAACCGCAGCATTAATGCTATCATAGTTTTCTGTTTGCGCGGAACCGACATTGCTTAAAGCGGTGATAATAACAACGGCGATAAGGCCAGCAATAAGCCCATACTCAATGGCAGTTGCACCGCTCTCATCGTGGGTAAATTTTTCTAAATACACAGATGAAAGTTTTGCTAAGTTGGACATAATATTCCCTTTAATTGGGCCGCAAGCGGGATGTCCGCTTTTGGCATTTCGTAATTGAGTAAATCTTCTGGTTTTACCCATTTTAATGTTTGTTTCTCACGCCCTAATGCAATTCCTGACCACTTCCGGCAAATAAATAAAAATAATAATAGATGATGGTTTTGTGTGGCGATGGATGAAAACCCGATAGGTGCCAAGCAAGAGGTTTGTGTATCTACTCCTAATTCTTCATTCAGTTCTCGGACTAATGCCGCTTCTGGTGTTTCGTTATCTTGTAATTTCCCCCCTGGAAATTCCCATAGGCCTGCCATGGGTTTATCTTCGGGGCGCTTCGCCAGTAATATTCTGCCGTCTCTGTCAATCAGGGCACCAGCTGTTACAAGTAACAAGTTCACCATTGTTTTCCTTTATATAATTGTGACCTTAACATATTATAAAATGTTTTGGTTAACGCAGTGAATTTCAGGCTTAGTGGTTATGCAATCCCGTTTTGATACAAAATAAAATTAGATTCTAATCGCCGTTTTGTTTGTGTGACCATGAAACGGATTGTCATTGTTCCGGATTGTCATTGCCCCGAATTTTCATTGCATAGTGTCATTATTGCTCAAGGACATCATTGCTCAGATCTATCATTCTTATTTGTAGTATTATCTTTGTCGTCATTTTCTCTGCTATCATTACCCTCAATCACTTGATCATACATAACGATCTCGAAGTCTTGACGAAGAGACTGAATTGTATTGTCGATTGTTCTTAAAGTCAGAAATTGCCGTAAATTATCTTTTACGTCCTTATAGGGAATGGTTTGGGTTTCCCGCTTGTCGATAATTTTGACGATATTCCAGCCTTCGCTTGTTCTAAACGGGGGGGAGGTTTGCCCTTTATCATATGAAAAAGCGATGCGCCCGAATTCTTCTGAAACCATGGATGTTGTCAAATACCCTGTTTCTCCGCCATAAGGCGCGGTTCCCCGATCTAGGGAGCGAGAACGGGCGAGGGTGGAAAAGTCGACACCGCGCTCTAATGCACTCACAATATCAACCGCATCAGCTCTGGTTTCCACTAATATATGATAGGCTTTGATTTCTTGCCCTAATTGGGCAATATCGGATTGTGCTTTGTAAAGAGTAAAAACCTTCTCTTCGGTTACTGCCTCTTCTAGTTTTTTATCAAGATAGGCAGCGGCAAGAATTCTGTCTTGAGCCAGATTTAGTTTTGTGGTTAAGGCTTCATCTTTTGTGAGTTGTTCTTCTTGTGCGGCCATGGCCAACACACGTTGGTCGATATAGTCGTTAATGAATTGTGTGGTTCTTTCGCTGCCAAGGGTTAAGGTTTTTTCAGGGGCCAGGGTGCCCGCGCTGATGGCCGCTTTTTCAACTTCGGATAGATAAATATACTCCCCTAATATACGGGCGATAATGGGGTCTTTTGAACTGTTCAAGGCTGTTATAGGCGGGCTTGTGGTGGATGCGGTTTTTGCTTCTGCGGCTTGAAGGGTGCGTTCAACGGCGCGCAATTCATCAGCAATCCACAACCCTGCGATAATGGTGACGGCGCCTGTAAAAGCGCAATAGGCTTGCCCCTTCTTTGTAGGCAGCCAAAAAATAAAATCTTTAATTCCCTCAATAATCCAGTCGGCGAAAACGCCAATTCCCTTGAAGGTCGCTTTCAAGCCTGACTTGAACATGCGCCATAAGGCTTGATCAATGCGGGTGGCTGCTTGCCAGATGTACGAAAAAAACTGGGCAATCGAGACAATGATAAAGCTGAAATTAATGGCTAGAAGTTTGAAAGCCTTCGCTAACCGTCCCTTACGTGACGTTTTTACTAATCTTGATTGACGGTTTTTGACCTTGAGGCGGCGGTGTTTATTGTCCCTTGACCCCTTATTGTCACGAGATCTGGGCTTTTTGGGGCGGGCGCTAGCCTTTTTGCGGGACTTTCCCGCCTTTTCTAAGTCTGCTGGCGGCAATGGTGTATTATCATCACTCATAAGATATCTTTCATCTGCCACTCAGCAAATTAAGTCGATAAGGTCAATGGTTTGAAGGTACTTGCTTATGGGGTTACGAGATTATGAGGTTGCGCGAGCTTAGGGTGTTTGGATCAGGGTATCTGGATTAGCGTGCTTGGATCAGCGATACTATATCATAATTATTGTTAAATAGAGCCTGTTACCGACTTTAAGCATCGGGGGTAGTCTAGTTATGAATATTCGACACAAATAAAACAAGTGTCACAGGTTTAATCTCACCCTTTACCCTTCCAGTCGTTGACACACATAGATAGCAGTCTTATCTGTGTTTTTACGGAATTTCATATGACCGACAAGAGAGACCCACAAAGTCTTGGCGCATGACTATTTGCTGTGCAAAGCGGGGTGAACTTTCTTAAGGCATTGAAATAATTGATTTTGTTAATAAGGAATACTGCACATGGCGTTAATGGGGATTGCTAAGAAAGTCTTCGGATCGACGAATGATCGCCGTCTTAAACCCCTATGGCGCCGGGTTGCAGCAATTAATGCTTTTGAAGAACAACTTGCGGGCCTGTCCGACACGGCCCTTGCCGCTAAAACCCCGGAATTAAAAAAACGGTTTGCCGATGGGGAAACTCTGGACAGCCTATTGGAAGAAGCGTTTGCGATTGTGCGTGAAGCGGCCAAGCGTGCCTTGGGGCAACGACATTATGACGTCCAACTTGTGGGGGGTATGGTCCTTCATCAAGACGATATTGCTGAAATGAAAACCGGTGAGGGGAAAACCCTTGTTGCGACATTGCCGGTTTATCTAAATGCCCTTACTGGCCGCGGTGTCCACGTGATTACAGTGAATGATTATCTTGCCAGCCGTGATGCGGAATGGATGGGGCGTGTTTATTCCCAATTGGGCATGACAACAGGCGTTATTGTTCATGGTCTTGATGATGAGCAACGCCGTGAGGCTTATGCCGCCGATATCACCTATGGTACCAATAATGAATTCGGGTTTGATTATCTACGTGATAATATGAAAGGCTCGTTGGAAGAGATGGTTCAGCGTGGCCATCATTTCGCAATTGTTGATGAGGTTGACTCAATCTTGATTGACGAGGCGAGAACACCGTTAATTATCTCTGGTCCGACTGATGATAAGTCCGAACTTTATATTGCGATTGATGCGTTAATGCCGCAATTAACGGAAGCTGATTATGAGGTGGATGAAAAGGTAAAATCGGTTTCCCTAACGGAAGATGGTCACGAACACATTGAAAAGCTTTTGATTGCGGCCAATTTATTACAAGATGAAAGCCTATATGATGCCAGTAATGTGTCTGTGGTTCATCATGTTAATCAGGCGCTAAAAGCCCATAAGAATTTTATGCGTGACCGGGATTATATTGTCCGCGACGATAAAGTAACCATCATTGATGAATTTACAGGCCGGATGATGGACGGTCGTCGCTGGTCTGATGGCCTACACCAAGCGGTGGAAGCAAAAGAGAAAGTCACAATCCAGCCGGAAAACCAAACCCTGGCTTCCATTACTTTCCAGAACTATTTCAGATTATATGAAAAGCTGGCCGGTATGACGGGAACGGCACTGACCGAAGAGGCCGAATTTGCTGACATCTATGATTTGAACGTATTGGAAATTCCCACCAATAAACCGATTGCCCGTCAGGATATGGATGACGAGCTCTATATGACAGCGGAAGAAAAATATAAATCGATTGTTTTGCAGATTGTCGATTGTGTTAATCGTAATCAGCCTTGTTTGGTGGGAACGGTTTCCATTGAAAACTCTGAATTATTGTCGAACCTTTTAAGCGACAAGAAAAATTTGCGGGCAATGGCCAAATCTTTTGAAGACCGTGCCGGAGATTTGAAAGATAAAGAAGTTGAATTAAAAGAAGAGTTATTATCTTACGCGCAAACAATCAAGGATTTGGCGGCGAAAAAAGTTCCTATACCCCATAATGTTTTAAACGCGCGCTATCATGAGCAAGAAGCTGAAATTATTGCAGGTGCTGGCGTTCCAGGGGCTGTGACGATTGCCACAAATATGGCGGGACGCGGGACGGATATTCAACTTGGCGGGTCTGTTGATCTAGAGCTTATGGCGTCTTTGTCGGAAGATGATGATGAAGATACGATTGCGCGTAAACGCCAAGAGATCGAGCAACGTGTTGATGAGCAAAAACAAATGGCCCTTGATGCGGGCGGGCTCTTTGTATTGGCAACAGAGCGCCATGAAAGCCGCCGTATTGATAATCAGTTGCGTGGCCGCTCTGGTCGTCAAGGTGATCCCGGGACCACAAAATTCTTTTTGTCCCTAGAAGATGATTTAATGCGCATCTTTGGTTCGGGCATGGAAAAAATGTTAAAACGGTTTGGCATTCAACCAGATGAATCTATCGAGCATCCGTGGTTTACCAAGGCGGTGGAGACAGCGCAAAAGAAGGTTGAGCAAAGCAATTTCGATCAACGCAAACAAGTGTTGAAATATGATGATGTTAAAAATGATCAGCGTAAAGCCATTTTTGATCAACGCATCGAGTTTATGTCTGCTGACTCTGTTGATGATATTCTCGATGAAATGCGCGAGAATGTGGTTGAAGATATGGTGTCTACCCATATTCCTGCTAAATCTTATGCAGAACAATGGGACGTTGATGGACTGTCGGTTGAACTTGATGAAGTCTTTGGCAAACCGTTTCGGGTTAAAAAATGGGCGGCAGAAGAAGGTGTTGCCGATACGGAAATTCTTGAGCGGTTAATGGAAGGCACCAAAAGTTTAGTTGAAAGTCGTGAGCGTGATCTTGGTGCGGATAATATGCGCAAGTTTGAAAAAGCTATTTTGCTGCATGTTTTGGATAATAATTGGCGTGAACATCTGCAACAATTAGACCAATTGCAATCTGTGGTCGGGCTGCGTGCCCATGGGCAGCGTGATCCGATTAATGAGTTTAAAACCGAGGCTTTCTCTCTATTTGAAGACCTTCTCCATAATCTGCGCCGTGATGTTTTAAAGCTGATTATGCATTTTGAACCTCAAACCGCTCAGCAAGCGATGCCTGAACGTCCTGCCGGAGAAGTGACGGAGACTAAAGCTAATCCGCGTACGGGCGAAAACCAGATGGATAGACGCCCTGCCCGTAAATCCATGTCAGCTGGTCATAGTACCTCACGTGCCAGACGCAGTGCTTTGGAAATTGACCCTAACGATCCAAGCACATGGGGGCGGGTCTCAAGAAATGCGCCATGCCCTTGTGGTTCTGGTCAAAAATATAAAACCTGCCACGGATCATTGTAAGTTTATTGAGTGATTTTTCCACTGTCAGCTATTTTAGTGAAAACTGTGTAGGGCATTAGTCTTTTTGCAGGGCGATCGCTTGGGCTAGAGACATTTTTGCGCTGCCTGGTTTTAAGGGTTTTTGCTGGTCTGGATGGGGGGCCCAGCCGGTTAAATAAGTAATTTCAAACTCGATATGATTATGGTGGGTTGTGAGTAAATCGATGGCGCGCATTAATATTTTTCTGGACAAGGGCGAGGTGGGCCCCGTTAATGCATTTGTCTCCCCCATGCCGCGTAAATCTTTAAAGAGGTTCATCGGGTTTTCATAACGCACTTTTACGCTGTCTTTGTCTGTCACCGGCAATGCAAAGCCGGCCCGTGACATTGCGCTGCCAATTTGTTTTATGTCAGCAAACGGATAGATCCGCGGCGTTACCCCGCCCATGATTTCACTTTCTGCTTGATAGAAAACTGCGCGTAACCCTTCAAGGGTTTTACCGCTAAAGATAGCGGCTAGAAATAGCCCGTCGGGTTTTAATGCGCGTCTATATTGTATGAGGCTTCCCACTATATCATTGACCGTGTGTAGCGATAAAAGGCTGACAATCAAGTCAAGTTTGCCCGCGGCAAAGGGTTGATTTTCTTCATCAAAGACGAGAGGCATTGTCGCTGGGGGAGATATTGTTGCGGGCTGTTTTGCAAACTTTTGGGGGTGTGCCGGTATGTGTTGAGAGCATGATTGAAAGGTTTGTAAATCCAGACGGTTTGGTGTGATATCCCCGTGAATGATCGTTTTTACACCGCATTCTTTCGTTAAGTGTTGGGTGAGATGACCCGTACCCATAAAAACCGCTAAGGGAAAATCACGCATAACAGTTTCTAACCGATCGACAATATCCAGCATCGCCCGCTTATGGAGAAAATCATGATCCATAAACATGGCTGCACTGCGTGCACGCCGCGTTTTCCATAGGGGGCGATTGAAAATAATCGGGGGTTGAGGTTTTTCCTGCATTCAGTCTGTGTAAAGTGTGGCTGGATTAAGTTCAAGCTATCCCCAAACATGGCCTCCACAAGTGAGCTTTCAATAAAAGCGATAACACCCCCATGGCGTAGACCAGGAAAGCTTGATAGGGCGCAATAATCGCCTATGCTGGGATATGGCAATGTTCAAGAATAGAGTACGAACCAAAGTCTTGAGGGATAAAAAATCCCCCACTCGCCCGCTTGCTCTTCTAGCTTTTACCCAACGATCCCCTTTTAAAGGACTTTCATCGCGGGTTTTGCGGCCCGTCTCTAAACAGGCGTTAAATATCTTATTGCCACCCCAATGCCCGATTAGCGGTGACCCTGTGAGTGAAGCGGGAGAGATTAGCGGTGCAGGTTGGCAGGCGATGCAGTTTATCGAATCCCCTTTTTGTGACGGCTGTGCGATACCGTTTAGTGTTGACCATGGTGATGATATCAAATGTGCCCATTGTTTAGCTGATGCACAACGATTTCAAACTGCGCGGGCCAGTATTGTCTATGATGATATATCCCATCCATTAATTGTCGGGTTTAAACATGGTGATCGCACAGAATTAGCCCCCATGTTTGCCAAATGGATGGTGCGGGCCGGTAGAGATTTATTACGCCCCGATGTTCTATTAATGCCTGTTCCTTTACATCATAAACGGTTGCGGGCTCGCCGGTTTAACCAGTCTGCTTTATTGACGAAGGAAATTGCGGCTCTTACCGGTCATGATTATTGTCTCGATGGGGTGGAGCGTCATCGGCCCACGCCCCCCCAGCAAAAGCTTTCGAGTGAAGGGCGAAAGCGTAATGTTGCTGGTGCTTTTAGGGTTGATGAGGAAAAACAGGCTTTGTTTAAGGGTAAACACGTCATTTTGATTGATGATGTTTTAACCACAGGGGCCACTATTTCCGCCTGTTGTGGGCCATTATTGGCTGCTGGTGCCTCGCAAGTTGACGCATTAGTGCTCGCACGGGTTGTCAAAGGGGGCAGACAGGCCATATAGGCTTTATAGATATTGATAAAAAGGATTAATCTCATGCAACCTGTTGTAACTGTTTATACTAAACCACTATGCCCTTATTGTTTTCGCGCTTTGAGTTTGTTGAAGAAGAAAAAGGCCAAAGTAAAAGAAATATCAGCGGCGTATGATGATAAATTACGTAATGAGATGCTATCCAAAAGTAATGGTAAAAGAACCTACCCACAGATCTTTATTGGCGATTTTCACGTTGGCGGTAATGATGATCTGCAAGATCTGGAGCGGGCTGGTAAGTTGGATGAATTATTGAAAGCGGCTTAAAATAGTTTTTGATCCATTAATTTATTTGCCCATATTCCTATGGTGAGATGTCATGACAGCAACAGAAACGAAAGCTGTTTTTAAAGCGGCTTGTATTCAGATGCGTTCTGGGCTTGATCGTGCCCGCAATGTTGCGGATGCGCGTGAGATGATATCTAAAGCGGCGGCTCTTGGGGCCCAGTTTGTGGCCACACCGGAAATGACCAATATTGTCGACCGTGACGCAAAACGGTTATTGGCTGATCTACCACCCGAAGACGGGTTAAGCGAAATTGAAGTGTTCCGTGCGTTAGCGGTTACCCACAATATCCATTTATTGATCGGGTCCATGGCCCTTTTATCTGAAGATGGAGATCGCGCCCATAATCGTGGTTTTTTGTTTTCTCCTCAAGGCGACATTATCAGCCGCTATGATAAAATCCATATGTTTGATGTGCAATTGCCCCATGGTGAGACATGGCGTGAATCATCTGTCTACGTCCCGGGAGAAGCAGCCGGTGTGGTCCCCACACCTTTGGCAAATTTTGGTCTAACAATCTGTTATGATGTGCGCTTTCCATTATTGTATCGCAAACTGGCACAACAAGGCGCTAATGTTTTATGTGTGCCGGCGGCATTTACACGCCAGACGGGTTTTGCCCACTGGGAAATATTATTACGGGCGAGAGCCATTGAATGCGGTGCTTTTGTTATTGCCCCGGCGCAAGGCGGCGACCATGAAGATGGCCGTGAAACCTGGGGGCATTCTTTAATCATTAATCCATGGGGTGAAATTATTGGTCAAAGTGATAATGATGAACCGGGTATTATTCTTGCAGATATTGACCCATCACAATCCAAAATAGCACGTCAACGCATTCCCAGCCTTGACCTTGATATCGTCAACACCGTAAACATTTAGGCATCATGATCAAATATCAATTAATATGTTCGACGAACCACGAGTTTGAAGGATGGTTCCGCAATAGCGCTGATTACGACGATCAAGCGGGTAACGGGCTTTTGTCATGCCCGATTTGCGGCACAGACAGTGTCACCAAAGCGATTATGGCCCCTGCTATTTCTAAAGGGAAAAGCGTGAAGCGTGAACAAACCGGACCGAAAACCGGCGCCAGCGATGGCCAGTTATTTACGCCTGATGCCAATAAACTGGCGGCCATAAAAGACGATATTATTGCTGCCGCTCAGCGGGCCAGAGAATATGTCGAAAAAAACTTTGATTATGTGGGGGAAGATTTCCCTGAAGAGGCCCGGCGCATTCATTATGGTGAAGGGACAGAACGTAATATTTATGGTGAGGCAACGGGCAAGGAAGTCAAAGACCTTGTGGAAGAAGGGGTTGAAATTGCGCCGCTCCCCACGCCAAAAGAGCTAGATATTGATAAGAAAAAAAATAAAAAGAAACTCAATTAAAGCCTCGTCACTAGTCAATTGGAACTCTAACGTGTTGGCTTGGTTGGGCTATGTTATTTACTCCTTATACTTCTTAAATCAGGCTACTCATATTTATGGGTAATCATTTGATATCCGGTTGATTATCATTTGACAATTATCATCGTCTCCGTCTATGTGGTGGGTGATGGTGCCTTTTTTAATGAAAGGCTAAGAGGGAAGCTGGTGTAAAACCAGCGCTGTACCCGCAACTGTTAACCGTGCGTTCTTGCCATGGTGCCACTGGATATATTTTAAAGTAGCCCTTTAAAATTCTGGGAAGGCGGCGTGAACATTGAACGGTGAGCCAGGAAACCTGCCATCGCGTCGTTCGTCCGGAGACCGGGTTTAGTCTTTAGCGGGCGGGAGAGAGCACTTTCCTTTGCAACGACACATTGAAGCTGGCCGTCTTTGTCATGGTGATGACAAAGCTATGTGTTTGTATGTTTCGGTTGATGGCACCGATCTGTTTGGGAAATTAAATAATGAAAAAAACGCTATTTCTTTTATCGTCTATCTTTATGTCTGTACCTTTAACAAGTGCGGTCTTGGCGCAAAGTGCATTTCAAAATAATAATCAGTTAGAACAAGATGATCTGCAAAAAGATGAAATCATCGTAACAGGCACACGTTTTGCGACCCCGATTGACCAAGTCGGTCGGTCGGTCAGTGTTGTTGATGCCTCTGAAATCGAGATACGCCAGCAGCGATTTTTATTCGATGTTTTAACCACGCAGCCCGGTGTTCAGGTTAATCGATCAGGTAGTTTTGGCTCTCTTGCGACTGTGTCAGTGCGGGGCTTGCCCAGCGGGCAAACATTGGTGGTGCAAGATGGTATTGTTTTAAATAATCCGTCCTCGTTTGATAATGGTTTTAATTTCGCAAATTTTGATAGTGCCGACATTGAACGGGTGGAAGTGTTGCGCGGGGCGCAATCGGTTCTTTACGGCTCGGACGCGATTGGCGGTGTGATTAACATTGTGACTAAAGGCGCGAATAAAGAAGGCATTGGCGGCAACGCCTTTATTGAAGGGGGGACATTTGGAACATTTCGAGGGGCGGGTAGTATTGTCGGCGGCAATGATTTTGCCTCGGGCCGGTTAAGTATTAGTGGTATTACGTCCCAAGGGTTCAGCAGCGCCGATGCAGCCAATGGTAATATTGAAAATGATGGTTTTAATAATATAACCTTCTCGACCAAGGGGCAGATCAGGCCCACGGAAAAAATCGATTTGACCGTGATTGCCCGATATCAAGATAGTGAAAATGAATTTGATGGATTTGCTTTTGGCGTTGGCCCTGTAGACGGGGACGAGGTCGGGGAGACGGAAGAGTTTTCTATTGCTGGTATTGCAACGTATACGGCCTTAAACGGTACTTTATCAAACCGGCTATCAGTCTCTTATCTGTTAAATGACCAAGTGACTTTTACGGATGGGGCCGCCAGTTTTGATGCCCTTGGCACGCGCATTTCTTATGAATATCAAGGGACATTCAAACCGCTGGAAGAGCTTTCCATTATTGGTGGGGCGGAATATGACGAGCAGGAGTCCCGCGTTGATATCGGGTTTGGTGGTAATCAGGAAATTGAAACGGTAAGCGGATTTGCGCTGTTACAATTTCAGCCTGTGTCTTTTGTTACGCTAAATGGCGGTGTGCGCCATGATGCGGCAACCGGATTTGATAATGAAACCACTTTTAATGTTTCAACCGCTATTCGTGTTCCCCAAACCAACACATTAATACGGGCCAGCTATGCGGAAGGCTTTCGGGCTCCATCGGCTGGGGAGTTAAGTTTTAATCCCGCTCTTTTTGCCGAGTTTAGTGATGGTTTTGATATTGGTGTGGAGCAATATTTTTTCGAGGATCGATTGAAATTAGGGGTGATTTATTTTGATCAGCAAATAGATGATTTAATTGCTTTCGATCTGGAGGCTTTTACCTTCGTAAATATTCAAGAGTTTTCAGCAACGGGCGTGGAAGTCACCCTTGATGCCATCCTTTCCCCTCAGGTGACGTTTTCTGCGAGCTATACTTTTACGGATGCGTTGAACATTTCAACGGTAACGCCGGCGGGTAATCAACCCCGAAACCGCGTGTCAGCCGAGTTTGTGTTAACGCCAACGGAAAAACTAAGCCTTTCAATCGGAGCGCTTTATAATGGAGAAGAATTTTCGGGGGGGAATATCTTGAATGATTTTTTCCTTGTTAATCTGCGGACATCTTATGCGTTGACTGACCAACTAGAAATTTTTGGCAGGATCGAGAATCTGACCGATGCGAATTATCAAGATAATTTTGGCTTCGGGACCGCGCCGCTTTCCGGCTTTGGCGGTGTGCGCGTTAAATTTTAAAACTTTGCGCTAGCGGCTTGTCCTGTGAAATAGGACCGGGCGATAAGCATGGTTGCATTTACCCATAAGGCAACCATGCACTTCAATGCATTTTACGGTGATATTTTGTTATACACCCGCAATTATTTTAAGGCCGAGGTAAAATAACTATCTATACTGACGTTTCATTGTTGCTAGGTATATTAGGCATAGAAAGATACATTGCATCTGCAATTTGGTATAGAGTAGTATCGCCATTAACCGAGCAAAAGGTATTAATGTTTTCAAGAATTAAATCTGGCAATAGGCTATCGAGGTTTTTTTGTGTGCCATTGGGGGTTGCTAGATTTTTGCCGCTGGCATAGCCTTGCACCCATCCGACAATCGCGTTTATGGTATTGGCTTGCCTTGCCTCCGTGCTTTCGGTGAATTCACTGATAAGTTGACCACATTTATAAGCGCCGATGCCGCGCACATTGGTTTGTGCGTGTGATAACGAGGCGAAAGAAAAAATAAATGCACCAATAATAATGAT
>CALLPQ010000101.1 GCA_938015425.1 uncultured Parvularculaceae bacterium
AAAATGATGAATGCGCCTAAGGCTATTTCTGCATATCCCAAAATGGCCTGAAGACCTTCCTGGTTTAATAAGCCGTTATAATATTTCTCGGATAACCCAATGCCGCTTTTCGGGTTCTGGGTGCGCAAATGCCCCCAAATCATCAGCAACAAGCCCGTTGAAATCCGTAATAATAAAAGTGAGATTGCTTTCATTGTTCTGCCCTTTTTGAAAACCTTTACAATTCGTTAAGATAGAAGGGTAGAGCATAACAAACCCAAAACCAAACATAATTCTTTATGAACGGGCAAAATCTTTCATGTGCGGTGTTTAAGGCAACAATTGCCCGTATAGAGTGTCGTTTTCAGGCTAAATTTCTATCAGTGGGGGATACCAAATCGCCCTATTTGCGCGGGGTACATTATTAAAGGGCTTCACATCGAGACCTTTTAATCTTGGTGATGCTTTACTATATCCACATCAAAGGTCATACAATACTGACCAGATATTGGGCCAGATAGTGGGCCAGATAGCAGGGTAACCGAGAGGCTTAATAGTGATTAGCGATTTATATGGCGGGCAAATTTTAGAAGCAGCCGCTAATATTCCAGCCAAAGCACGGTTGCCATCTCCAGATGCCAGCGCCCAGAAGGTCAGCCGCATTTGCGGTTCACAAATAGATCTGGATATGAATTTTATGGACGGGCTCGTCAGTGAAATAGGGTTAGACGCGCAGGCCTGCGCTTTGGGGCAAGCCGCAACATCAATCACAATACAAAATATAATCGGCGCAGTCCCCGAGGAATTATATCAGCTGCGAGACGAAGTTTATGCAATGCTTAAAGAAGACGGACCGCCCCCTTCTAATCCACGTTGGCACGCTCTTGAAGCTTTGCAAGCTATTCGTGATTATCCCCAGCGCCATGCCTCAACACTTCTAATTTTTGATGCCATTGTGGAATGCTTAACCCAAGCCGGGTTTAGGCGCCAATCTTGATACATCATCCCTTAATCCAATTGCGCCGCCCGCATTTCATGGGTATTGGCCGCTTCCACATGTAGCCACTTGCTAAACGCTAAAACCGATTTGTTTTTGGACTTCGATTTGGGGTGGACAATATAATAGGCAAAATCAGTAGGCGTTGTTAAATCAAACGGGATCACCAACCGCGCTGCTTCCAAATCTGCCAAGGCCAGTGCGGCCTTTGCCAACGCCACCCCTTTGCCCGCAACCGCCGCCTCGATCACGAGGCTTGATTGGTTAAAAGTTGGCCCCCGCCCCGCATCAACACCCCTAATCCCCGCCGCTTTGAGCCACATCGCCCAATCGGGGCAACTATCATCTTTATCGGGACTGCCGTCATGCAAGAGCGTATGATGGTCAAGATCATCAGGATCTCTTAAAGGGTGATCGCCTATTAATAATTGCGGACTACACACTGGAACAATCGTTTCGGACATCAAATGCTCTACGTGCACCCCTTCATATTGTCCGGCCCCATACCGTATAGTCATATCCACATCATCCACTGCAAAATCGACAATATCCATATCCGCCGATAACCACACTTCGATATCGGGATGGGCTTCGGCAAATTTATTGAGACGGGGCACCAGCCATTTCGATGCCAAAGACGGAGCCACAGAGATGCTCAATCGCCCGCTATCGGCGCGGCGGGAGAGAATATCCCCCACTTCGGAGAGTTTATCAAAAGCCTCACGCAATAAGGGCAAACTGGCTTGGGCTTCATCGGTTAGCAATAAGCCTCGTTTTTGCCGTCGGATAATGGGCGAACCCAAAAACTCTTCCAATGCCTTAATTTGTTGGCTAACGGCACCGGGGGTCACATTCAACTCATCCGCAGCTTTAGAAAAGCTTAAGTTTCTCGCGACGGCTTCAAATACCCTCAAAGAATTTAATGGTGGCAGGTTTTTCATTATTATCCCCTTATTTCTTGGGCATTTTATCAGTTAACCCTCAAACCCTATAGAGTTTCTGCCTATAACCCGTTGGTAAACTCATTGTGAATATCACGTAACACAAGTTAAACAAAGGGCTTTATTCCCTGATATAGGTTTTCTAAACAATGAACAAGCATTAATCGCTTTTCATCCGCTGTTAAAACCCTAACTTGCCCCTAATATTATGGATAAACCGATAAAGGTTCAATTTATAGGCTTGAACCCAACAATATTGATAAGAAAAACTAACACATGAAAAATTACCCAGCCTTCTTTTCTTTGGAAAACAAACGTGTGGTTATCGCCGGCGGGGGAGAGCTGGCCATTCGTAAAGCCAGACTGGTTTTTGCTGCCGGGGCAGATATTGTGATGATTGCGCCCTCGATAGATGAAGAGATCAAAAAAGAATTTCCGCAAAAAGTCCAATTCGTGGAACGCGCGCCAATCCCCGATGATTTTCAAAATACGCTCATCGCGATCATTGCCGAGGCGCGGGAAGATTTGCAGATCAGGCTTCATAAGATGGCAAAAGATGCTGGCGCTCTCGTCAATGTGGTGGATGCCCCAGACCTTTGCGATTTTACCACCCCTTCGATTATCGACCGTGATGATATTGTGGTTGCCATTTCCACCAATGGTAAAGCCCCTGTTCTGGGACGAAATTTGCGCGAAAAAATAGAGCGTATGTTGCCCGCAAAGCTTGGCGGGCTAGTCGCTTTCGCTGGCTCATTCCGCCCCGCTGTCGTGGCAAAGTTCGGCAATAAAACGCGTCAATTCTGGGAACAATTTTTTGACGGACCTATCGCCAACCGGTTTTTAGCGGGTGACGAAACAGGGGCCCATGAGGCGATGATGAGCGCCATTAACCATGCACCAGATCACCGTGAACTGGGCAACCGTGAACAAGTCAACCGTAAACTGGGCAACCAACAAACAACCCAAGACCCAGCACAACAACACAATATAGAACAAGGCGTTGTCCATATCATTGGTGCGGGCCCTGGAGATCCAGAGCTTTTAACCATCCGTGCCCATCGTTTATTACAAACAGCAGACATTATTCTTTACGACCGTCTAGTGGGAGATCAAATCTTGACCCTTGCCCGCCGTGACGCCGACCGGCTTTATGTGGGTAAAGAAAAATCAAACCATTCTGTACCCCAAGAAGAAATCCATGACAAACTGATCGAATTCGCAAATCAAGGCAAAACCGTTGTTCGTTTAAAAGGCGGTGACCCGTTTATTTTTGGGCGGGGTGGCGAAGAATTGGACGCCCTTCGCCAAGCGGGGATTAAAGCCTATATCACCCCTGGCATAACAGCGGCCACCGGTTGCGCGGCCGCATCAGGCATGGCTTTAACCCACCGTGATCATGCACAAGCGGTTACATTTGTAACCGGTCATGCCCGCGACAACAATGATCCGGACCTAAACTGGCAAGCCTTAGCAGACCTGAAACACACTTTGGTGGTTTATATGGGCGTGAGCAAAGCCAACAGCTTTGTACAAAATCTTATTGCCCATGGCCGTGATGAAACCACCCCAATCGCCGTTATTGAAAACGGCACGCGCGATAATCAGATCATTGTCAGAGGCACGCTAGCCACCTTAACCCAAAGCATCCAACAAGCCGGCATAAAAGGTCCGGCCATCTTGGTGATTGGTGATGTGGCACAACTGGCTGATGAGGCATTGATCACCAAAACCGCAGCCCCAACAACAGCAGAAACAACACGGGCATCACAAACGGCAATCACACATCCTGCAATGGAACAAAACGAAAGACTAACAGCATGAAAGTAATCACCGGGAACGCCCTTGACGATGGGCGTGTCATCTATCTTGGCGTTGATGGCCAGTGGAAAGACTATATCGAGGATGCGCATCTTATCGCTGATGAAGAAGGGGAAGCGGAATTAGCCAACGCCCAAAAACGCATGACGCAAGTTGCCGATCTCTATCTTATTGAAGTCACCCAAGACAAAAAAACAGCAGGGCGTGAAGCCCTGCGCGAAGCCATCAGAAGCGCGGGCCCGACCATGCGCACAGACCTTGGTAAACAGGCAGAAAAATAAATGGAACTCTTTACGCTTTATGGTGATAGCCGAAGTGGCAACTGTCTTAAAATCAGATGGTGTGCGGATTATCTTGGCATCCCTTATAACTGGATAGAAACCGATATTATTGCTGGCAAAACCAGAACCCGTGATTTTTTAGCTATGAATAATTATGGCCAAGTGCCAACAGCTATATTTAAAAATGGAGATCGCAAAACCACCATTGCCCAATCCAATGCCATTTTAATCTATCTGGCAGAGCAGGCTGAAGATCAAACACTTTACCCACAAGAGAGTACCCGGAAAGCTGTCCAGCATGAATGGTTATTTTGGGAACAAAATAGTCATGAGCCTTATATCGCCGGGCGACGCTTTCGTAAAACATTACTGGGCCATAATGACAAACAGATTGATCGGGAATGGCTACCGCGTGGTCATACAGCCTTGGCACGTATGGAATTGGCACTCGGCAAAACAGATTATATCGCCGGTGATCACATGACCGTGGCGGACATCGCTCTCATTGCCTATACCCGCGTAGCCCCCGAAGGGGGTTTTCCCCTAACCGACTATCCTTGTATATTAAAATGGATAGACCGTATGCAGCATAATTTAAAAATCTCAACCTAATCGGAGAATAGTTAATGTATCGCTATGATGAATTTGATGCGAACATTGTTCGCGATCGCGTAAAACAATTCCGCACACAAGTGGAGCGCCGTCTCGCCGGTGACATCACCGAAGACCAATTTAAACCCCTCCGCTTGATGAACGGCCTATATCTTCAGCTTCATGCCTATATGTTGCGGGTTGCCATTCCTTATGGAACCTTATCATCAACGCAACTTCATAAGCTTGCCGACATCTCGACCAAATATGATAAGAATTACGCCCACTTCACCACACGCCAGAATTTACAATATAACTGGCCCGCATTGGTCGATGTGCCAGACCTTTTGGATGAGCTAGCAGATGTGGAGATGCATGCCATTCAAACATCAGGCAATTGCATTCGCAATGTCACATCGGATCAATATGCAGGGGCCAGCGCCGAAGAAATTGAAGATCCGCGACCATGGTGCGAAATTATCCGTCAGTGGTCCACCTTTCATCCGGAATTTTCTTTTTTACCGCGTAAATTTAAAATTGCGGTAACCGCCAGTGACCATGACCGTGCCGCCGTTCGGGTTCATGATATTGGTCTCCACATCAAAAAGAACGATAAGGGAGAAATAGGCTTTGAAGTTATCGTCGGCGGGGGACTTGGACGCACGCCCTATATTGGTCACACCATACAAACATTCTTGCCGGCTGAATATCTACTCTCTTATCTGGAAGCAATCTTGCGTATTTATAACATGCTAGGCCGCCGCGATAATAAATATAAAGCACGCATCAAGATTTTGATTAACGCCGAGGGTGCAGAAGAATTTAAAGCAATGGTGGATGAAGAGTGGGAGAAAATGTCCCGCGAGACCACCGTGGATATTCCTGCCCAAGAAGTAGAGCGGATTAAGGACTATTTTGCCCCGCCTGCTTACGCCGGACCCTCGCAGATTGACGAAAACGATCTGGCGAAAGATTCTGAATTTCAACGCTGGGTCAATAATAATGTGGTGGCCCATAAGCAAGAGGGATATGCGATTGCGAATATTTCTTTAAAACCTATTGGCGGCGTCCCCGGAGATGCAACCGATGATCAAATGCACATTATCGCGGACTTAGGGCGTGAGTTTTCTCATGATGAAATCCGCGTCACCCATGAGCAAAATCTTTGTTTGCCCCATGTTAAAAAATCAGACCTCTTTAAAGTCTGGTCGACATTAAATGCGCACAACCTTGCAACGGCTAATCTGGGTCTTGTGAGCGATATCATCGCTTGCCCCGGCCTTGATTATTGTGCCCTTGCCAATGCACGCTCCATTCCCATTGCCCAACGTTTGTCAGAACGATTTGAAAACCTTGATCACCAAAAAGATTTAGGGGAATTGAAAGTTAAAATTTCCGGATGCATCAATGCCTGTGGCCACCATCATGTAGGGCATATCGGCATTCTTGGCGTTGATAAAAAGGGTGAGGAATTTTATCAAATCACTTTGGGCGGTTCAGCCGCAGAAGACGCCGCCATCGGAGAAATTGTCGGGCGCGGCCTCTCTTCCGAGGCAGTCATTGACGCCGTTGAGACGCTCATAAATTATTACAAAGATATTCGTCACGATAATGAACGTTTTCTAGACGCATATCGCCGTGTAGGCCCAACCCCTTTCAAGGAGGCTTTATATGCAAAGGCTTAGTATTGGTGAAACCGCATTAACCTCGCTTGATGCAACATTCACAGAAATCGATTTTGCAACCCATGAAGACGCTGCCCGCTTAACCAACGGGTCAACAGCATTGATCATACCGAACGACATTAATCTGGATGATATCAAAGACGTTATTGCAAAGGCTGGCGCTATTATTGTGCAATTCCCGAAATTTGGTGATGGCCGCGCCTATTCCCAAGCCAGATTATTGCGCGACCGTTATGACTATAAAGGTCCGATTATTGCCCGGGGAGATGTTTTGGCTGATCAGATTTTGTTTATGCGTCGATGCGGCATCGATGTTGCTGAAATCGCGGCAAACGATATTAGCGCCTTTAATCACGCCCTTACAGAATTTGATCAATTCTACCAATCTTCATCAGACAATGTAAAACCGGTTTGGGCCATTCGTAGTGCTTAAATCACGGATAAAGCGCGGTTAAAAAGCGGGCAAACAAAACGGACCATTTAATGGCTACTATCATTCCTATACGTCATTTTGACCAAGAAGATAAAGAGGACAATCCTATTTCTCCGAAATCGGAAAGCAAAATGGACCCTGAAAACAACCCGCTTCATGACAGGGCTGACAGTCTATCACGTCAGTATGCCAACGCACCTGCTCAGGAGATTTTGCAGGCGGCTATCGAAAAGGAATTTACAGGGAAAATAGCGCTGGTTTCTTCTTTTGGCGCCGAATCCGTAGTGCTTTTACATTTAGTGGCGCAAATCAATCCCGATATACCCGTAATTTTTCTGGATACCGAAAAACATTTCGCACAAACTTTAAATTATCGCAAAAAACTTGGTAACCTCTTCGGACTGACAAATCTAAGAGAAATTCATCCCGAGAAGACCACGATGGAAGAACACGATCCCAACGGCAATTTATGGCGCAGTGACCCCGACCAATGTTGCACCATCAGAAAAGTTGACCCCCTCACCCATGTTTTAAAAGAATTCGACTCGTGGATTACAGGTCGCAAACAATTTCACGGCGGCGGACGTCTCCAGCTTCCGGTTTTTGATCCGGCGGCGCCTCACATTAAAGTCAATCCAATTGTTACATGGACCCCCGAGGATGTAGCGACCTATATGAAAACCCATAACCTTCCCCAACATCCGCTTGTGGAAAAAGGCTACCCTTCCATTGGGTGCTGGCCTTGCACCCACCCGGTGGCCGATGGCGGCGATGTGCGCGATGGGCGTTGGCGCGGAGCCGCCAAAACTGAATGCGGCATTCACGATATCAAACCCACAGCAAAAAGATAACCCAAAACCTTTTAAAATTATATTGTCATTTCAATGCGCAGTACCCGCATAAGTTGACGCCAAACCCGCGAGGCAAAACTTACTTTTTGCCCTTCAATTTTTAAATGGCCTCTGACAATTTGATCGCGACCATAGTCAATCTGATCAGAAAAATCTGCTGTCACACCATACCAGGCTTTTAAAGGGCGAAGCTCATCCTTAGCTTCCGCAACCGCAATCGGCCCGCCAAACCGCGAAACCAATGCCGGTATGGATATAACCTCCGCATTCACTTGTCGTACTGAATTGATTTTGCTTTTAAACTTACTCAACTCAAAGCTATCCGGCACAAAGGTTGCTTTTGCACCCTGTTCAAAATAGCGCACAGATTCCGCAGAGACATATCCACGAATACGCATCTCGCCACCATCTTTCACCAAGGCAATGGCTAAGGATTGATTGATCCATCGTCCCATATGGAGTTGAGGGTTGGCATCGGTAATGATCCCCCCTATGGGAGCATGAATATTTAATGCTGTTTGTTGGCTAACCAAACCCGCCAGTTTTTTACGCTCCCGCGTAAGTTCACTTTGCAAAATCGCTTTTTGATCTAAATCTTGACTATCAGCCGCAATCCGGTCAAGGCGCGCCTTTAATAACCGAATAAGGCGCGTCGTACGCTCGGTTTCATTATGGAGGTCAGGCGAATATAACTCCGCAAGCAAATCCCCTTTTTCAACCCGATCGCCATTTTTAAAATGGATCTGCTTAATCTCGCCCGCAAATGATGAATAGATTGTCGACTGCGTATTGGCCTCTATCACCGCAGGAACATGAATAGTTGAATGCCACGGGACGACAAAACAAACACCGGCAAGCAATAAAACCCCTAAGGTTCCATAGGCGCGTTTATTGTTTTTCAATTCACTACGTCTCGAAAACCAAGCCTTAATTTCTTTACTGATCGGCACCACGATAAACCATCCAATCTCTACAATAAATAAGAATATTCCAAGCGCTTTAAAAAATAGTTCATGCACCAATAAAGCAATCCCTAAAAACAAGAAGAAGCGATAAACCCAAACACACCAAGAAAAAATAATAAGCCCATTACGTTTTTTCTTCTCCATGCTTTCGGGCTCCAAATCGCCAAACCCGAATAATATTTCACGCATGGCCCAACGCCCCAACGCAAAAGAGCGTTCTTGTAAATTCTCTACACGGATTGCATCAGACAGAAAATAATAGCCATCAAACCGCATCAACGGATTAGTATTGACCGCAATACTCAATATCCAACTTGTGGTGGCGACAAAAAAGGCCGCGCTTCGAAAGGGCCCATCAGGTATGAACACCCACAAAAGCGTAGCAAACACAGCAATCATTATTTCAACGGCAACCCCGGCTGAAGCAATTTCAAGGCGTTTTCGTCTTGAGATAATTTTCCAGCTATCGGTTGTGTCCGTATATAGAACCGGAAACATCACCAAAAATGCCACACCCATTGTGGCCACCCGGCATCCATATCGTGTTGCTGTATAGGCATGACCTAACTCATGGCAGAATTTCACAAAAACCAGCGCCAAAAAGTATAATGCCAACCCTTGTAAGGAGAAAAAGTACATAAAGGTATGCATAAATTGATCCCACTGGCGAACCGTAAGATACACACCCATCAGCGCGATAACTGCAACAAAAATCCACCATGATTTTTGGAAAAATATATTCGTAAACCCTACAGTCCGTTTCAAGAAATGGTGAGGACGGATTAAAGGAACGCGAAAAAACAGATAATTATGAATAAGCGTGGCCAGCAACCCTTTATCGCCGGCGCTGGCTTGAATCACAAAATTATCGCTGTTTTGTTCTGGCGGATATAATGTCAATGAATTAGCAAATAAAAACCTTAGCAACTCTTCAATGTCTTGCAGGGTTACATCTTGCCCCGACATAGCTGCAATGATTTTTTTAGGCGTCGAAAGGTGCCAATGCCCTAAAATAGAAACCGCAATATCATCTATCTGGAAATAGCGATGGCGCGTCGGATCAAAGATTAACCATCCTTGAGCACCATCATCTAGCTGGCCCCCTTGAATAAGCTGTAACTCTTCCCGGATTGGCGGTAAAAGTACCTCGAGCTCTAACCCCGCTTCGGCCATAACATCCTACCACCCCGTCATTTGCCGCAAGGCAGAAATCGGGCGGCGCAACACAGCATAAATCAGAGGCGCTTTGTTACCATAGATTTGCGCTGTACCTTGAATACCAATACGCGGTATATCCGTTTCATTCGCTTCTAATAAGGCGGAAACCCGATAAGATAATACATTGCGCTTATCGGTATAAGGTTGATAGCTGGCTTCAATAAGGGTTGCCTCGATCGGTTTTAGCGGGTTGGAGTCCAGAAAAACTTTTACGCGTGAATTTTCTTTCAATACGAAACTTTCAGCAACAGGAAGGTCAATTGAAAACCTAACTTTTTGCGGATCAGCAATCTGCAATATCGTTTCACCTGCCTCAACAGGGCGGCCAATCCAATCGCGTTTATCAGTGTAGATTGCAATACCCCGATCAGTAGCGCGATAAATCGCTTTATCAAGCAAATCCCGTGCATAAGCTTTTTCTGCCGTGGCAAGATCATATTCTGCTTTCGCCACAGCAATTTCGCGTTTAGCTGTAATATCACCAATGGCCGATTGTGATGCTCTTGTATAGCGTGCCTTGGCAACCGCTTCACTTTGATCGGCTATTTCGAACCGGTTACGCCATTCAGTATCTTCAAAGGCAATAATAGGATCACCCGGATTAATGGTCGCCCCTTGGTCGACCAATATCTCCCGCACCACACCGCGAAAGGGCGCAGCCACCACAAAAGGCTCGACTGTGGCCACTTCTGCAGGCGCCAGCGCCGTTAGAGAAACAGGAAAAAATGCAATAATACCAAGCAAAAATGATAAGAGAAAGGTCTTCTTTTTAGTGAATACGCGTTTCTTTAATATTTTGTTTTTCCCTTTAATCGCACGCCATGAGTGCGCATAAAGAGCGGCAATTCTTTTTCCTAATGATAGCTGGTTTTCTTGCCATGGTGTTTCTTTTGTAAAAATCACCCCGCCGACATTGACGTCACCATCCATAAACGGCACCCAATAAAATTCGGAAAAAGGATATGTTTTTAATTCTTCGCTATTTTTATCACAATAAGCCGGCAAAGAAAACGATTGGGGCTGTGTAATAGAAACATCCCTCTCCAGATTTGCCGCGATTTTTTCTACCCAGCGCACCAAAGGAACAGTCCGGTCGATCACCGCAATGCTGGATATGCCGGTCACTTGTAGGGGGCTATTGATTTTTTTTCTTTTCAGAAAAAACGCCTGACGAAACCCCAACATATGACGAGATTCATTACACAGATGAAAAACCAATTTCTTTTCATTGGTTATCTCTCGCACAGTGCCTTCAAACCCCAATAATTGCGAGGCAAAAGACGGGCGCGCTGATGAAGAAGGTTTTTTTAAAGTCGTCTTCTCACCTGCGACCGGTTTTTTTTGACCAGCAGGTTTTTTAATTGGCGCTACACTCACATGATCACCCGTTCGGTAATGTAAATTGCGCAGCACCACTCATGCCTGGCAATACATCATCGCTAATATTCGTGAAGACAGCGATGATTGGAACCGTATGACTAACAGCATCAACCTCGGCCCCAACCCGAATTATACTTGCAAGATAAGAGTTTTGCGTCTCATCAATATTAAAGTCGAATTGCGTTCCTACAGATAACCAAGACAACCAGGAAGAAGGCACAATAAGACGCAGCTCAAGTTCTTCATGGCTGACGATCTTCAACAAAGGTGTGTCCGAACGCGGTGTTTCATAAGCGTTCACGGCAAGTTCAGAAATTTTTCCATTATAAGGCGCACGAATTTCACACTGTTTTACCCGTGCTCTTGCAGCCCGAAGACGCGCAAAAGCCCCCTCCATCTCAGCCTTTGAAATATCAACCTCATACCGACCAACAGCATCAAGCCCGAACAATTCTTTATTGCTTTCATAATGGGATCTTGCCGCTGAATGCGCTGCTTTTACAGATTCAATCTCGGCTTTCATGACCTCACAATTAAACTGCAATAAAACGTCCCCTTTTTGAAATGATTCACCGGTCAATACAGGTGTTGCCGAAACGGGGACATTTAAATCAACACTTAAAATAGCCTCATGGCGGGCTTTAACGACCCCGCGCACCAAACCATCTTGATCACTATCACCTTGGGCAAAACTCGTCACACAAGGTGATAATGATATGAATAAGCATATAAACAATCTATGGAACACTTAATTTTCTTTCTCTTATGCCATAAATTTTGACACTTATACGTACGATCTTTTCTTCGATATGTATGATCGCTTCCGGACCAAAGTTAATCTTTTAAGGATGCCGTTTTAACCGCTTTCTTGTTATCCTCGACATCAGTAGAAGCACTAACTTTTGTTATTTTTGATATTTTTGCCGGTATTTCAGCATCTTTATCTTCAGCACGAATAGCCACAACCCCATTATCTTCGGAATATGTTGCCTGATCAGCAAGAATGATCAAATCACCTTTACCTCGCCAATATTGCTCAAGCTTGGTCGCCAGCGTTCTCACATCATCATCAGGGTTAAGATCGTTACCAACTGGATCAATCCCCATTGATGAATAGATATTTGCATATGCATTTTGAAGCTCGGATATAGCAATGTCATATTTAGCTTCAGCAACAATCGTATTCATACGCTCGCGAATGAATGTTTGACGGCTAATTCTTTTGGTATCAAATCCTGCTCCGATCTGATCAAGAATTTTACTTTGTACATCATTAAAAGTCTCTGCTGTTTGTGCACGACGTTTAGAAACTTCAAACCGCACAAGACTTACATGAACTTGCGTCATCACCGCCATGGTCAAAGCAAGTGCACGTTGATCCAACAAATCTTGTTGCGCATTTACAGTTTTCTTACGGGCTGGATAACGAAAAGCTTCAATAAGGTTTTTACTGGCTTGGGCGCCCCATCCAACAAAATTATTGTTAAACAAAAAGTCATTACTGCTATAATTAAACCCGCCATAAACCCGCAAACTCGGCAACAACTCCAATAAAGCTGCATCAGCTTCTTTCTTGTTGATCCGTTGTCTATAGGTAATTTCTAATAGCTCAGGTCGATAGCGCATCGCCACTTGAATGGCTTCCTCAGGTGATTTATTAAAGCTAACCCGCGAAGCATTACGATCCGGTATCGCCAACTCGAATGATTCGCCAGGATTTACATTAATAAGCGCCGCAAGCTGTTTCTTTGCGACAACAAGTTCACGTTCAATGTTTTGAATTTCTTCCTGGATTGTCAACAATTCACGTTGATATGTTAATGCAGACAAAGGTGGCACTTTACGCTCTTCAAAAGCTTTTGTTGAACTTTCCAAAGCTCTCGTAATCTCACCCTCAAGCTCTCTAAGGTCCCGCACCAATCGCTCTGCACTTACAGAACGCCAGTATGCGGTGCGCACATCTTCAATAATTCTTGTGGCAACGCGACGACGACGTTCCGCCGCAATCAAAACCTCATCGGCCTGTTGTTTAGCGCGAATATAAGAAAGGCCAAAATCCAGAATGTCCCAGCTTAGTGTAATATCGGCATTAACAAAATTACGCTCAGCCGATGTTGAGGCAACAAGGGATTGTTCGCCAACAGTTCTACTACCCAAAAGTTGGCTCGAACTCGCGCCGCTAAAATTATTGCGACCTGTATAAGCACCATTAGCAATCAATTGCGGCAATAAATCATATTGTGCAAGGTTTAATTCTCTTGAGCGTAAGGCTTGTTCTTGTATTTCAACCTTATGATCCAGATTATACTTTAGTGCACGTGCCATCGCTTCATAAAGTGTTAATGGCGCAGCAATTACCTCTTGATCACGGGTAACATTTTCCAACCGCTCAACAGTTTTCGCATCAATTTCGGCTTCCAGCAAAGGCGTTGGCGTAATCGCACACCCAGATAACAGCATCATTGTAATCGCAGCTACTGATAGTTTTTTCATCTTATAATCCTTACACGGTAATTTCTTTTAATATAAACAAATATAGTTTCATTGACGTAAACGTCTTTTAATTTATTGAGTTTACTCGATTATTTTTTTCACCTCTGCTGATTGGGAATCCTTGCCATCAAGTGCTGCGGATAGTTTTGACGAAAAGCTTTGACCGAAAGCATCATTATCATTGCTATCGACAATCTTCATCTCACCTGTGGGTGTATCAATTTCCACAACCCGGACAATCCCGCTACCATCTTCTCGAATACCGGTAATTTTCAACGTCAGTGATTCAACATCAGCTGGACGCTCAATCATCATCAAACCATCAGGAGAGAACGACACCCATTCTGGCAACGCACGCCCATCTCCTAAAGCAACCTTGAATTCGATAAATCTTTCAGAAACATTCTCTTCGATCGTATCATATGCTTCGACAAACAAAACACGATCACGGATAAATGTATCAATGCCAAAATGCGCATTTTCATCAATATCACTCAATGCAATTTTTGATGAAAACCCTTCGGCCCCTTTAATCAATCCTGAATATGCATTCGTTCCAAATTGATTATCGGCTCTATATAAAATATTCCTGATACGGTTTTCCGAAACAAAAATACTTTCACTCGTTGTTACGCCATTCAAGTTTGAAATGGTGTTAACGGCGCTGCTAATCGGCGCTTCTACCGACAAACCATCAACCCCACCTAGATCATTGAAAGAATTTGCCGCAGCCACGACAGGTCCTTCAACCGCGATGGATGGAAGGCGGCCATCAAGAGGTCGGTCATTTGGAAGATTATCCAGACCACCCACAGTCGGGGCCCCAAGGCCAATAATAGTTTCCACATCACTGGCCAAAGGATTTACAATATAAGTAAATGATAACGAAACTTCCGCACCATTCTCATCTATTGCCGTAATTGTGACCGTATACGGCCCTTCACTTGACGCTCCTAAGGCAATTTGCCCTGTAATTTCTCCGGTAGCCGGATCAATAGATAACCCTTCGGGTAATCCCGTTGCTGTGAATGAAAGGTCGTCACCATCTATGTCTGCAAATACAGCAGAAACATCAATTTGCGGCGTGTCACCATCCGTATTTTCTAAATCCGGAAGATTGCCAATAGTAACGGGCTGATCATTTACCGGTAAGATATTGACCGTAGCAACAGCGTCATCTTGGTTGCCATTACTATCCCTTATTGTGTAGGCAAACGAAACTTCACCATTGGAATTTGCAGAGGGTGTAAACAAAACAGTCCCATCAGCATTAACCGTCACCGTAGATCCATCATCCAGCGGTATCACATCACCAGGATTTACGGGTTGACCATTAATCGCGGTAATAAATATCGGGTCGCCATCAATGTCACCATCATTGGTTAATAACGCCAACGTAACAGGAACATCTTCAGGTGTTTCAGCAAAATCATTCGCTGCAACAGGTGGATTATTCACTGGTGCTGGTGCCGGTACTGGCTCAGGTTCTGGCTCAGGTGCCGGTATCGGTGCAGGAGCTGGCGGTTCATTAACCGGCAACACATTCACCGTAGCGACAGCTTGATCTTGATTGCCATTACTATCACTTACTGTGTACACAAACGAAACAAAACCACTAGAATCCAATGCCGGCGTAAAAGAAACCGTTCCATCAGGATTAATCGTCACCGTTGATCCATCTGCCAAAGGCACCACATCACCAGGGTTTACAGGCTGACCGTTAATTGCGGTAACAAATATCGGGTCGCCATCCAGATCACCATCATTGGTTAGCAGATCCACCGTCACAGGTGTATTTTGCGGTGTTTCAGCAAAATCATTCGCTGCGACAGGAGAGTTATTCACTGGTGTCGGTACTGGCTCTGGCTCTGGCTCAGGTGCTGGCGGTTCCATAACGGGCAAGACATTGATCGTCGCAACAGCTTCATCTTGGCCGCCATTACCATCACTCAATGTATACACAAACGAAACAGGACCATCAGAATCCAATGCTGGCGTAAAAGAAACCGTTCCATCAGGATTAATTGTCACCGTTGATCCATCTGCCAAAGGCACCACATCACCAGGGTTTACGGGCTGACCATTAATCGCAGTCACAGAAATCGGATCTCCATCAAGATCATTATCATTACCCAACAGGTCCAAAGTAACAGGTGTATTCTGTGATGTTTCAGCAAAATCATCGGTTCCCACAGGAGGATTATTCACTGGGGGTTGAGGAGGTTCCACAACCGGATCATCAACAGGGGTCACCACAAGGGTCACAGATCCTGTATCACTTAAACCATCACTATCAGTTACCGTATACGTAAACGGATCAACTGGACCATTAAAGTCTGGTGCCGGATTAAATATAAGACCCACAAGCTGTGCCGGCGTTAAACTGTCACCAACCTCAACAATGGTCACACCATCAGACAATGTTAATGTCCCTTGCCCAACAGCAGGAAGAGTATCAACAATGATCGCTAAATCAGCATCATTATCATCAATGTCAGTGGGTAAAGTCGGGTTCAACGCTGTTGGCGTATCTTCCACCACCGTTTGTGCATCATCAACCGCAACAGGGGGATCATTCACCTCTGTTATGGTGATATCCACTGCGCCCGTCACAGTCTCGATACCGTCACTCACACTATAGGTGAAGTCACCAGCATCATCACCCGCAACATAATCAGCAGGCGCATCATAAACAAGACCCAGTAATTGCGCTTCGCTTAACTGGTCACCATTATTGACCACAGTCCCGTCCGCAAGGGTCACTGTACCCAAGGTCGGCAAGCCCGTCACCGTAATGGTCAACGCGTCCCCGTCAAGATCGGAAGGCGCCATTAAGCCAAGCGGTGTATCCGTGCTTTCCTCTGCCGCTGTAATCGCATTACTATCCGCAACAGGGGGATCGTTCTCCGGTGTAACCATAATGGTCAACATCGCCGTGGCTGTATCCGTACCGTCACTTAACGTATAGGTTACAGGCGGCACAGTCCCGTTGAAATTCGCATCACTTAAACGTCTTATAGTGCTGGCGCGCAAGCAAAGTCGTTGGCGCAATAACGGCCACCTGCTGGCCCGCCATCGCCGCCATAAAAGCGCCGCGCAGGGCAACCTCGGTCTTGCCAAAGCCAACATCTCCGCACACCAACCTGTCCATCGGTCGGCCAGACGCTAAATCCCCGAGCACATCGTTAATTGCGTGCAACTGGTCGTCTGTCTCTTCATAGGGGAAGCGCGCGGCGAACTCTTCATACAGTCCCTGCCCGGCGTTGAGCGGATCAGCCTTGCGTAGCGCGCGTTTGGCAGCGATTTCCATCAGCTCAGCCGCCATCTCCAGAATGCGTTTCTTGGCCTTGGCCTTGCGTGTTTGCCAGCCAAGCCCGCCAAGGCGATCTATCGCGCTATCGGCCCCATCCGAGCCATACCGGCTAATCAGATCAATGTTTTCAACGGGCAGATAAATCTTGTCCCCACCTGCATATTCCAGCTCTAGGCAATCATGCGGCGCGCCTGTTACCGTTAGCGTCTTCAAGCCATCATAGCGGCCCACCCCATGTTCAACATGGACCACAAGATCGCCCTGGGTGAGCGCGGCGGCCTCTGCGATAAAACTGGCTGACTTGCGCTTGCGCCGTGGGTTGGCAAGCTTATCCCCAAGCACATCCTGCTCTGCGATAACCACAAGGTCTTGTGTTTCAAACCCGGCCTCAACGGGAAGCTCTGCGACGCAAAGCCCCGCCGTGCGCGCTGCCTCGCCGGAATAGACACGCGTCAGTCCCTCAACGCCATGATCACCCATCACAGAGATAAGCCGCTCAGCAGACCCTTCAGTCCACGCGGCAAAAACAACCGCTTTGCCTTCTGCGCGCTTTGCCTTTGCGTAGGCGGCGGTCACTTCAAAAATATTGGTTTCAGGCTGCATCCGCTCTGGCGCAAAGTTACGCCCCGCCATGCCGCCCAGATCGCCTGCCTCGCCAGCGCCTGCCATAAACCGCGCCGTGGCCCCGCTCGATAGGCCCGCTTCTAGTTCTTGCAGCGTCAGGTAAAGCGCGCCCGGCGCCAACACACGTGCAGAGCGTTCCTCGCCTGCGGCCTCATTGCGCGCTGCAAAATAGTCCTCTGCCTGCCCCAGTCTTTCCAAGGCAGCCTCATTGGCCAGCGCGCCAATACCAAACAAAGCCTCAGGGCCAGCATAATCAAACAGCGTATCAAGACGGTCATGGAAGAGCGGCAACCACATTTCCAGACCTTGCCTGCGAATGCGCGCCCGCGCCGCTTCATACATCGGGTCGCCATCAGGCGCGCCAAAGGCGGTCAGGTACCGAGTACGGAACTCTGCCAGCACGTCATCTGTAAACAGAATTTCACTCACCGGCGCAAAAGCAATCGTCTTTAGCTTGCCCGTCGAAATTTGCGTTTCAGGATCAAAGCTACGCAACGCGTCCAGTGTATCTCCGAAAAAATCAAGCCGCACCGGCTCTTTAGCCGTCGGTGGAAATAAATCGATCAGCCCGCCACGAATAGCAAACTCGCCGCGCTCGCGCACTGTGCCAGCGCGCATATAGCCATTGACCGTCAAATATTCGATGAGCGACTTCTGGTCGATCTCATCCCCAACCGACACAAAGAGACTAGCTTGCTTAAGCGTCTCAATCGCTGGCGCGCGCTGGACCAAAGCCGTCGCCGTCGTCACCACCAGAAGTGGCTGCTTGTCTGCCCCTTGCGCCAGTCGCGCCAAGCCAGCACAGCGCTTTGCGGCGACCCCCGCTGTCGGGCTCACACGGTCATAGGGCAGTGTATCCCAATTAGGGATCGAAATGGTTTCCAATGTCGGTGCCATAAAGCTTGCCACTTTTAGCGCCGCCTCGGCTACGCGGTCATCGCGCGTTACGTATACGCCAACCCCGCCACGCGCCTGCAAAGCCATGCAAAACGCATCAATATCCACACCAAACGGCGCGCCGGTAAACTGAGACGGTCCGGCAAGTCTCGTTAAAATGTCAAGAGAGGTCATATCGCACCAAATTCAGATAAGCGTGGCAAGACATTACCCCGCAGGCCTTTAGCCAGGCTGTGCCTCGTAGCGAAATGCGATCAATCGGTCCAGTACCGGGCCCTTATGATTATCCAGGACAGGCTTTTGCCCAATCAGCCAGGCATAGACATCCCAATCTGGCACAGACAGCAAGCGTTCAAACTCGGCGACTTCATCGTCTTCAAGTCCGGCCATGTATTTATCCGCGAAGGAACCCATCAACAGGTCCATTTCGCGAAAGCCGCGCCGCCACGCCCGAAAGGTCAACTTGCGGCGATGTGCATCCATAGCGGTGTTCATGATGGTGGCTCCTGATTGGTATTTAGCGTTTAAAGGTTCACGCGCCATTTGAACAGAGCCACCTTGCCACAGGGGCTTGCCATTTGTGTTGAGTTGGTAAACCTTCCCTCTCAGGGAACCAGAGGGAGCTAATCATGCGCAGAGATATTGCCGCAACGCTAAGGCTTGCAGGGCTGTTGGTTGTCCTGTTCGCTGCCTATCTCTTTCGCAGCGTCTTGGTGGAGCCACCTTCAATTGACCCAAATCATGCCTTTAAGACAGACCGCGCCTTTTCGCGCCTGAGCCGCATTCTAGGCAACGAGGCACCCCACCCCGTTGATAGCGATGCCAATGACGCCGTTATTACGCGCCTCCTGACCGAAATTGAGGCGCTTGGCTTTGCCCCCATGGTCGCTGATGAATTCCACTGCAAGCGCGGCTGGGGGCGTATGGCATGTGCGCGGCTGCAAAATATTGCATTCTGGGTCACCGAGCCTGGCCCCAATGCGGTCCTGCTCCTCTCACACCATGATAGCGTTCCAGCCGGGCCAGGCGCGTCCGATGATGGGGCC
>CALLPQ010000102.1 GCA_938015425.1 uncultured Parvularculaceae bacterium
TTATTCTCATCATGGTCTTTAATGGGGTGCCACTCGCCCGGCTTTGAAAAAAAACTAACGCCAGAGGCTTTTAACGCTTCGGGTATTTTAACGGGAACATGCACGCCAATCGTTTGCTCGATATTCAATCGCTCAGACAGAATAGTGCTGCCTTGCTCGCGCAGGAAAAACCAGTAAGGGGGAAACCCCATATGGGTTCTTCGTTTCTGCCATAAATCATTATAAGGACCATAATGTGTATCATCAGGGTCTGCATCCCCAAGATGCATCACAGTTGTATCTTTGTTGAGGGTCACACGATAGACAATATTTTCGACTTCTTTGCGCCCCGGCCACCCCGCATGGGGAATACGCACCGCATCAATCTCCAATGACATGTTTTGAATATCATCATTTTCCTTGATCACGCGTTTAATCTTCAACGTTTTTGCATCATCGCCAAAAGCCAATTCAATAGAGACAACCCGATCTTCCAAATCGTCTTGCCACCCTTCGTGGTCTTGTAATTGTTTCACGGCCTGTTGCGGGGCAACGAGAATGCCCGCTTGATTATTTTGCAACCATAAAACCGCGTCTTCCGCCGAGAAATGGTCCCCATGGGCGTGGGTAATGAACATCGCGTCCACTCCGTCATAGGGGGCTTCACCCTTAATAATGGCTTCACGCTGCGCCTTTGAGGGTAAGAGATAATTGCCATAGCTACTGTGGAACAAGGGATCAAACAAAATCTTCGTATTTCCATCAACCACCAACACACCTTCATTGGCGATATATTCACCATACGCCACATCAGGTTTTTCATTCGTGGGGGGATGCGCCAAAGCAGGGTTTATAAATGCAACACTTAAAACACCCAGAATAAAGGCTAGCATCAAGGTTAGCACCGTCATTGATGGTATCTTTATTGATGGTGTTTTTGATAGCGATAAAGTATTCGATAGCGAATTGGGTGATATCATCGTTAACTCCGTTCCTACGCCGGTTTTAACCGATCAGGTTCAAAGGGTGCTCTTGTCGAAAACAAAGATCTCAGCAGGTTAAGCCTGCGCCCCTCGGATGGTTAACGACTATCATATGAACCCTATTCGGGCAAGCCACAAACCCTATAATCCAGACCCTCAATACAAGCCTTTAATCGCGAAATATGAATTAAGTGTGCGAATATCCCGCCCACACCAAAATAGGGTTAACCTCATCGGGGTAAAAAACATTGCTATCTCCCTAGAATCTGACAAAACATTAAGGTAAAATTACTATAAGACTGCTATATATACCTAACCACATATACCTAACCACTAGAATTGGTTTATTAAATAATTCCGCCATATACTCAGCACTATCTAATACTTAGCATTATTTAAAACACCGAACTATAAGAACAGTAAATTCAAGGGGCTACCATGAAATTGAAAAACATCCTTCTCGCTGCAAGCACAACAGCATTGTTTGCCAGTTCAATCGCGCTAGCCAATCCAGCATATGCACAAAAGCGTGTTAACAATACACGCGGGTCAACAAAAAATCTTGATATCCCCACTTGTGACAAGCCAATTGGAACCATAGCCGTGGTGAACGGAACAGATTATCAAGGGTGGCGCACCTACAGATTGCGGCGCCCCGAAAGATTATTGAAAATGTTTGTGCAACGCTCTGGGTGTTTTGATCTGGTTAATCGCGGATCTGGCTTACAAGCCACCCAACGCGAACAGCGCCTGAGTGAAGGGGGCGATTTGCAACGTCGTTCAAATGTGGGCGGCGGTCAAATTAAAGCGGCTGATTACACCATGATTGCCGATATTATCACCACCGATAATAATGCGGGTGGCAGCGGCATTGCCAGCGGTATCGCCGGGCGCGCCTTTGGCAGACGTATTGGTGGCGTTGTTGGCGGCTTTAAATCCAAACGTGTTGAAGCCCAGACATTACTGGAAGTGATGAATACGAGAACAACCGAAGGGGTTGCTTTTGCTGAAGGATCTGCCTCGAAAAAAGATTTAAAATTTGGTGGCTTTGGATTTGGCGGATTTGCAGGCGCCGTTGGCGGCGGCTATGAAGATACGGAAGTGGGTAAAGTTGTAACTTATGCCTTCCTCGATGCCTACCGGCAAATTGTGTATGAATTAGGCGGCATTGACCAAGAGAAAGTCGCCGAAGCCGCCCCAACAGAAACTTTTAAAGTCCGGAAAACTGTTAGCCTTCGTCGCTCTCCTTCCGAGTCATCCAGCATCGTGCGGGAGCTTGACCGCGGATTATTGGTCTATCCTCTCGGTGGGAAAGAAGGCCTATGGTGGGAAGTCGAAGATGAAAACGGCAATGTTGGCTGGGTTCCAAACGATAAGTTAAAACCAGCAAAATAAACCATTATATAGTAGACAAAAATAAAACGCACGCTTTCATCAGCATGTGTTTTATTTTTGTCTAAGCAACTGTATCTATCATGGTCTAGTTGTTGTCCACATTCTGTTTTGTCTGACCAGATAGTTTGCGAGGATTATGAGCTTTCTTGCGACAGCTGTGATGACAAGTTTATGGGCTTTTCCTTTATCTTTCAGTCGCTGTGCAAATGCTTTGAGGTCGGGGTTGTGATGTGAGGCGACGAGGGCTGCTTGGTATAAAACATTGCGCAACGCCCTGCGTCCCATTTGCACGAAACGCTTTCCATTGGTTTTTCCGCTATCTTAAGTGCACAATAGATCACTCTTCGGAGGCCTCGCCAATGTCAGAAAAATAACTGCAACAAGGCAGAGGTGGCAGGAGGAAGTAGGAGGCACTGTCCCAGAGACATGAACTGGAAATTGCAACAGAGACAGACATCAGTATCTTAGAAAAGCCCATAAACTGGTCATCACAGCTGTCGCAAGAAAGCTCATAATTCTCGCAAACTCTCTGGTCAGACAAAACAGAATGTGGGCAACAACTAGACCATGATAGATACAGTT
>CALLPQ010000103.1 GCA_938015425.1 uncultured Parvularculaceae bacterium
ACAATGAAGCACGTCCACACAGTGCTATCGGATATAAAACCCCGATATCGCTGTTAAATCCCAAAGCGGAACATCATCCGCCATGAAACGAAAACCCAGAAAGCCCTCCAGCTGGGTGGACCAAGCATGGGGAGTACCTCAATAATTATGTTGGATATTCGTAGTTTTTATGACTGAGCCTTTAATCAATTATTATGGTCTGTAGGTTCATTTGTGGATTCTACCAGATGTATGGCTGTTGGGGATATTTTATGGCCGTAATTGGTCTGGCGCTACGGGGAGATAGCAATTAAAAGCGGAGCCCGTTGCAAGGCGGCTTTCGATTTGTAGTCCGCCCTTATGGCGATTGAGAATATGTTTCACAATGGCGAGGCCAAGCCCTGTGCCGCCGGTTTTGGAGTTGCGTTCATAATCAACGCGGTAAAACCGCTCTGTAAGCCGTGGCAGGTCCCGACGTTCAATACCGGGGCCATAATCGCGCACTTGTAAAAAAACCAGCTCTTCTAGTTTTATGCCATAACGAGAGGAAACCTGGGCTGCGCTGTCTCCGGCACGTTGAAATGGTTCATCATCATTAGTAAGGGGCGGCGCCTCGCCATAACCGAGGGAGAGTTTAATGCGGGCGGGATCGCCCCCATATTTTATGGCATTGTGGATCAGGTTTTGGATGACTTGCACAATCTCGTCGCGATCACCGATAATTTTAATATCGTCTTGATCGTCCGGCAAAAAATCGAAATCGATATTTGTTTCCGACTTTTCCGTAATCGGGCGTAGGCCGTCAATCACCTCCATGGCTGTTTCTTTCATATAGATCTGGTCTACGGGGGCGATATGCTCGTTCAATTCAATTCTTGATAAGGACATTAAATCGGAGACCAATCGCTGCATGCGCTCGGCTTGTTTTTGCATGATTTTCAAAAACTTTTTTTGTGCCTCCGGATCGTTTTTGGCGGGCCCCCTTAATGTTTCAATAAATCCTAATAAGGATGCCAAGGGTGTGCGTAATTCGTGGCTGGCACTGGCAATGAAATCCACACGCATTTGCTCAATGCGTAACTCGCTGGTTAAATCCCTGACAAAAATCAGAATATGACTTTCCGGGTCCTGCTTATCTAGCGGAGCAATATAGGCACTGCAAAACCGCTTTACAGATCCGGTGGTGGTAAATTCCACCGTGCGGGCTTTTTGGTCTTGGGCAATTTTGTCTGCAGTTTCAAAAACCGATGCAGCCCTTAACACTGTGGCGATATGTTTGCCTTCGATTTCTTGCCTTTGCACAAATTCATCTGCCGCCGGATTCGTCGTGATGATGATGCCGTCTTTCCTCAAGATAAAAAGAGGATATTGCAGCGATTGGGCAACCTTTTGGGCAATCAATAAATTGGATTGTTCAGCATCTTGATCACTTAGTCTTTTATCAATAACCTCTTGAATGGGTTTCATCCAGCTATCGCCATAGGTGAAAATATAACGGATGACGAGGGCCCCCATAAAGGGAACCCAAATAAAAATAGCCGCACGGATTGAAAGGATAGAGTTAGCCGCCGCAATCGCAATAATGGCAAAGCTGAACAATAGAGCCCAAAGAAAGTCCAACCGGCGAACATGATTGGCTTTCTTGTTGATTTGCGCGGCTAGATTTTTCAAGCTGGTTATTCCTTATTCTGCTCATTTTTGATAAAGGCGTCGATATTGTCTTCTAGAACAGAAAGGGGAATAGCACCATTTTCTAGAACGGCGTCATGAAAACGGCGTAAGTCGAATGCATCGCCTAGCGCAGTACTGGCTTTTTCGCGTAGTTTTTTAATTTTTAATTGTCCCGTTTTATAAGCAAGGGCTTGTCCGGGCCACGTAATATAGCGATCAATTTCCGATTTAATATTATGATCTGAAAGGGCTGTATTGTCTGTCATGAAATCAATGGCTTGCTGGCGGCTCCATCCTTTGGAGTGCATTCCTGTATCCACCACAAGACGGCAGGCCCGCCACATCTCGTAAGATAAGCGCCCGAAATTGGCATAGGGGTCTTGATAAAACCCAACATCAAGACCAAGGCTTTCCGCATATAATCCCCATCCCTCGACAAAGGCGGTAAACCCGCCATTGGTTCTAAAGGGCGGCAAGTCTAATTCTTGGGCCAAGGCGATCTGGAAGTGATGACCCGGGACGGCCTCATGTAAGGTTAACGCTTCTAATTCAAACAATGGGCGTTGATCCAGTAAGGATGTATTGATCCGGTAAACACCGGCTCTGGTGCCATCGGCGGCACCGGGCTCGTAATAAGCGGTGGTGGTGCCTTCGGCAATGTCGGCGGGAACTGGTTTTACGGAATAGGGAATGCGCGGGATCAGGGTGAAGAGGCGCGGTAATTCTCCATCAATCCTTTTTGAGATAACCGAAGTAACAGCCACTAACTCCTCTTCGGTTTTTGCATAAAATTGTGGGTCGGTTCTCAAGAAATTCTGAAACTCTTTAAAGCTGCCTTCATATCCCACTTGTTCGATAATCTTGGCCATTTCTTTGCGGATGCGCGCAACTTCCCCAAGGCCGATATTATGGATTTCATCCGGTGTGCTATCGGTCGTAGTATAGAAATTGGCTTTAAACTGGTAATAGTCGTTACCATTGGGGAGTGTTGAAGCCCCTATGGTTTTACGGCAAGCGGGGGCGTATTCATTTTCATAATAATCCGCATAAGACCGAAAAGCAGGGATGACTTTTTCAGCGATCGCTGTATTGGCTTCGATCTTTAACTGCTCCCAATCGGCTTGCTTAATGGTTGCGGGTTTGTTGGCAAAAGGTTTTTGGAAAACGCTTTCCTGAACATCTTTGACAACATGATAGCGAATAGACTGATCGACGCCAATCATGGCCTCACAAGGTTGTGTCCATCCCGCTGTTACGCCTGCTTTATACGTGTCCAATGTTTCTGATACATAACGGGGAATATCGTTCATACGGGCGATATAGCTTTCGTAATCAGACTTTACAAAAAACGGCAAACCTTCAGGTAGGCCCGCCAGAAAAGTGTGTGGCCCTTCGCGGTTTGTGGTTAAGAGATATTTATCGCCATACTGATCTTCTTTGATTGTGTTTTTTAGCTCTTGTGTGATGAGTTTGTAATTGACTTGATTGTCTGTGCTTAGGCTTTGCCATTTTACTTTTTCTAATCGCGCGAGGATTGATTTTGATAATTCTATTTTATCTTCATAGCTAGCCAGAGAGTTTGACCCCAAACGGTCATCATAGAGGCGCACACCGGTGGAAGTCGCTAATGTCGGATTTTGCTCTAATGTCTTTGCCCAATGATCGTCGAGGATTTTTTCAAAAATGGTTGTTTGGGTTTTATCCACCTCACCGGCTTGCTTGACGTGGGTGTGGGCGTGGGCCAACCCCGCCATGGGGGTGATAGCGACGGCAACGCATTGGATGATGGCAACACATAGGGTCGTATTTAAGGGAGTTATACTTAAGGGGAGGCCAGAGAATAGGTCAGAGGAGATATCAGAGGAGAGGTCAGTTTTTTTGTTTTTGCGTGAAGTTTGGGATCGCTTGATCATGGATATTTCTTTCATATTTTGGCCAATTTC
>CALLPQ010000104.1 GCA_938015425.1 uncultured Parvularculaceae bacterium
TTTCCTTTAAAATCCTCAATTTTCATATCCGCTTTTTCGCAAGATGCCCAATTTTCCATATTAAAAAAGGCATTGCGCGCTCCAACCCATTGGTTCAAGTGCTTAGTTTTAAAAATATTTTGACGCCGTGTATTCGTGATCGCGTCTTTTAATTCAGCTCTGAGAAAATCAGCACTAACCGAAACGCCATAATTTGGGTTTGCTTTTATTAGGCTTTTTTCATCGCTCCATTTATCCCCGTCATCAATTCCATAAAGCGCCGCAAATAAATGATCATCTTGCGCCGTGCCCATTAAAACCGCTTCCGCATCCTGTACAGCCTGGTGACACGGCCCCCCAACGCTTGATCCGGCGGTTGATACAATCAGTAAAAGCGGGTTTGTACGCGCCCCTTGCCCCGTACGCATAGTTTCAACCAATATATCGGTCTCATGCTCGTGATATTCATCAATGATCGCACAAGACGGACTTGCGCCATCCCCCGGCTTGCCAATAACCGGTTCAAATTTAGAGCCTGTTAATGTACTGATAATTGATTTTTGTTGTATTTGAAGGCTAAATTTATCACACAATTTTGGTGTCTTTTGCGCCATGACACGGGCTGGCGAAAATACTTCCATTGCTTGTTTCAAGCTGGTAGCCCCACTATAAATTTCCGCACCATATTCACCATCAGCACACAGCATATAATTCCCTATTGCGGCCGCCCATGCTGATTTTCCGTTCTTACGCGGCACCAAAATCAAGGCTCTTCGAATCCTCCGATGACCGGTCTCCCTATCCTTCCAGCCAAAAATTGCGCACGTAATCCAGATTTGCCAGTCACTTAGTTTTAATTTTTTACCTTGCGCGGCCCAAACGCCCTTTGTATGCGGCATTGATTCAATGAATGTACACGCCTTAAAAGCCGCCACATCATCAAAAACATATCTAAAATCGCCATCGCTTTCTAATTCATCAATAAACTTTTTGGCCGCCAACCGTATATTTAAACAAGCCGCGCCGTCATCATCTTGAACAGACTGGCAATATGACATTGCACGTTCGCGATAGCTGATAACAAGTTTTTTTAAATTTTCCGGCTTCATGCGGCACCAATGTTTTCTAGCACATCAAAGATATCAGTTTGATCATCATCTTTTTTATTCACCGCCACCCGTGACCGATCGGCGGCTGTCATTCCAAAGCGCGATAAAAACGCTAGCATATCTCTTCGATCCGCACTTATAAAACGCTTGCCCCCGGGCACCATTGACGCCCTATATCGTACCAATAAATCCGCTAGCATCTCGATTGCTATTCGATCTGACTTTGTTAAAACACCCTCTGGGGCTTGGTCAATAATTTCGGCCCACGCTGCTTTTCGGGCTTCATCAAAGTGCGCCGGCGCATTTCCTAAATCAACGTCAACAATGGGTTCCACGCGCCGCCGGTTAGGGTTTTTATCAAAAGCCCCCGATAATGCTAAAACGTTGGAAGGTTTTCGTGGCCGTGCCATGTCTTTGTTCCTTTACTGACTAAAAACCAAAATGAATAACGTGGAAGTGAAAGTTTTATTACCAAGCCGGTTTACGCCTTATTGCCCCGAGCGATGTTATTTCGTCTGCCAAAGCTTCCGTCTTCACGCGCGGTTTTGATTGAGTGACAAGATTTGCAAAGGCTTTGTAAATTCTCATCTTTATTGGTGCCGCCATTGCGCAACGATATGATATGATCAACCTCTTGCGCTGGCGTGGGCACCTCACAATGATTGCAAAGCGGGTATTGCTTAATAAAGCGCCCACGTATTCGCTGCCAGTTTCTTCCATAACCTCGCTTACAGGCCGATGCCCTCACACTTGATGGGTCACGATAGACGCCCGCCCCCTTGGCACGGGTAAGCCCAGTGTATGCTGGTGGTTTTTGATTCCTGCTCATGCCACCACCTTTAACGCGGGCTGGTTCAATGCTTGATTTACCTGCTCAATGGTGATCACCCCCTCATTCCATTGCCTCGCCAACATTTCAGCCCGGGCTGGGCTACCCGCCATCTCCATCAACTCAAACACGCTTACCCGCAAAGCCCTTGCAAGATCCCCTCGCCAGTTTCGCAGTTGGGTAGATCCACCACTAGGTGTTTCAACTTCTGAGTCTTCGGGTTTATTTGGGTTAATGAGGGTTCGGGTGACATCAGATGTCACAGCAGGGGTGACACCGTGACACCGCAGGGGTGACACTTGGCCAATGTCTTCAGAGTTTTCCACAGTCTCATTAACAATGTGGGGTGACATACTGTCACCACTATCACGATCAATAGGGGGTGACACAGCGTCACCATTACCATTTTTAGGTGGTGACGCTGTGTCACTAGAGACAATTTGGCCCGGGTCATCAACCGTTATTTGAAGACCTTGCTCTAATTCTGCTTTGATCTTTTTCGCCATATCTCTGGTATTAGGCACCGAATTCTTACCGCAAGACCGCTCTCTTTTTTTGCTTTCGCTTAAGCCCAAGCTGATTTTTTCTAATAACTCGAGATTAAGAATATACGTATTCGACTTATGCCCACCCCCTCGGTCAATAGTAACCAACCCCATATTCTCAAGTTTTTTTAATAGCCTGATGACTTGTCTGCGCGAAACGCTAGCATCCCAAGAAATGCATTCATAAGAAGGCCAGCAAGTACCATCCTCCCCCGTGCGATCTGCTAAGGCCATTAAAACAGCCTTCATTGCCCCATCAAAGACAGGACCACAACCTTGAACAATAGTAAGGGCAGGATTACTCATAAAGCCTCCCAAGATCATTGGAAGATTTATCAATAAGTTTTGAATATCTTTCTTGCATTGCCTGATTAGCAAACGGCAATATTCCAGATATTACATCATCAAAACCGGAAGGGGTTAAGTCACCAAACTCTTTAAACTTAACTCGATAATCAGGAATGACATTAGCTTTATAAATAGAAAAAACGTCAGATAATGCCGCGTTTAAATCTTGCTCTTGCGCAAAACTTAATCGAGCACTCGTTATCACTTCCGATTCGCCCTTAGCCCAATAATAATATTCATACACACGATCTAGGCATTTTTTAAAGCGCATAAATTCGTTTATAACGAATAGATAATTTAAAAATTCATCATCACTATTTTTATAATCATCATCGGGGATTAGTGCTTCATTCGAAGAATGATTCACATCGCTTTGATTTAAGGCTGGTTCGCAACTGGCTCGCATGGTTAGCTAACTCCTTGATTTTACGTTTAGGAGTTGCCCACTAGAAATAAGCTAAGCTATTGTTTTATTTTAGCTTCTTTTTTTTTGACATGGAAGAGGTCCGTAGTTCGATCCTACGTACGCCCACCAGTTTTTCACTTTCTATCAAAGGGTTAATCCCGGAGCGGAAAGAGTTTTGTTATGCTAAAAAAATTAATATACTTAACGTCATTTATCCTAGTTTTGTCGATAGGAGTGATGGTGGTTTATTGGTTTGACACATCGCCAAAATGCCCATCAACAAAAAATAAACTATCACATTTAGAAATTCTTGGTTTTGCTTATGAGCATGCTAAAGATCAAGGGATATTCAATAATGACATTGATAAATATAGTGTTTTTCTCTCAGAGAATCCTGATTGTTGCTTTCTTGTGTCGCGAGGATATCGCCCTAGCAATCCTATAGAAGATTGGTCCCTACCTTTCGTCTCAACAGTAGATTTCTTCGTAAATATAAACCATCATAGCGTGCCACAAAGTGCAAAATCTTCAAATCGTCCACTCTATAAGCATTCTATATTAATGTCTCGTTGCGGAGAGTTTTTATGGGGGGGTGGAAGGCCAGTTGATCAGAATTCGATGGAGTTATCCAAAGAATTAGAGATTTTTATAAAAGATCGAGGTGAATTATAAGAGTTGAATTGAATGGACCTACCCAGTTATCCATTGGTCAGTTTGACGCGGCTACTGCAATTTAATTTGTTCTTATATGGCGTCCTTGATACGCCTCAAGCATTATATGATAGATTGAAGCCTGAAAATTTCACGCCTATTACTATCAATCTTGATGCAACCGATGTAATTGAGAACGGCCCGGGTCGATTTATACTTCCATCTTTATTCGGTGCCGTTGAAAAATTTTTTGATAATGCTCTCGGATTAAATGGTTCAAGAATTAGTGAGGGGCGCTATACTTTTGCTCAATTGCGTAACGAAGCACCAACAATATTTAATATTTCGGATAGTTCCTTTACGCGTAGTCAGGCTTTTTTTCTAGATAATCAAGGCGGGCAAGAACGCGATAATCGTGCCTATAATTTTGGCAATACCACATACAATCTTAGTGATAATACAATATTTGTTGTTGAGAGAGTCTCTGGTGGATTTGAATATTCGATTGAAAATTTAGTTATAGAGCCACAGTCGCAGGGAGAAGACTTCGACTTTCTGCAACGCGGTAATTTTTTTAATATTTCAAGACGAGCGAATGCCATCCTTCAAGACCAAATTGACCCTAGTGAGGTCGGTGATACGTTTGATATTAACTATATAAATTTGATCCTCGAAGATACAGATCTATCTGATTTAGATTTTGGAAATATTGAAATTAACTCAACGCAAAATGGTATTACTGTTACCGCTTCTGCGTCGATTGAAACAACCGAGGAAGCCTTCATGTCTCCATTTGGTTTCAATGAGAGCAATGATCTTTTTTTCTATAATAGTGTCACATTGGAGTTCTTCCAGTTTTGATCGTTATATGAATTGAAAGTAACAGAGTAAATGGATACAAGTGCAATTTAAAAATTTCACACATCTTTTTTGAATTTCTGCAGTCGCGCTTGAATCATTGTTCTTCGTTTTCTATTATCCTTCAATGATTTATGCCGCCTTGACATGAAAGAGATCCGTAGTTCGATCCTACGCAAGTTCGATCCCACGTACGCCCACCATTTTATAGTTGGCTCATACTAGGTTCGCAGCGTTAATTTATAAGTAATTTTATTAAGATCTCTATCAATTCTACTTTTAGCGTCTCCAAAACCATGGAGAAGAATGCTTCGTCAGGCTCATTGACTTACTCAAGTTAAATATATGAATGCGGGGACTATTTTATTTCTTCCCCGCTTCTTTTAACCTTAAATCCCCCCTACCCCAAAGCATCAAGGGCTGGCACGTAATTATGGTTTAGGGCTTTCGAGACTGCTTCATAGGTGACTTGGCCTTTATGGACGTTGAGGCCGTTTCGAAGGTGCGCATCATTGCGCAACGCATCAAGGCCGTGGTCTGCCAATTGCACGCCATAACGCAAGGTTGCGTTATTCAGCGCGTGGGATGAGGTTAGAGGCACAGCGCCGGGCATGTTCGCCACACAATAATGCAAGACATCATCAACTTCATAAGTGGGGTCTTCGTGGGTGGTGGCTTTTGAGGTTTCAAAACACCCGCCTTGGTCAATCGCTACATCCACAAGGACCGAGCCTTCCTTCATGCCTTTTAACATTTCACGGGTCACCAATTTGGGGGCACTGGCACCGGGGATAAGCACCGCGCCCACCACCACATCGGCGCCATCGGTTTCTTCATCAAGGGCTTCGAAGGTTGAGTAACGGGTTTTCACGCGGCCTTGGAAAATATCATCCAGCTCTCCCAAACGGCGCAAGCTAACATCCAGAATGGTCACATCGGCGCCAAGACCCGCCGCCATTTTGGCCGAGTGGGTGCCCACAACGCCGCCGCCCACTATCAATACCTTCGCGGGCAAAACGCCGGGTACGCCGCCCATCAACAAACCGCGCCCGCCTTGGTGCGCCGTTAGGGCATAGGCCCCGGCTTGCACCGCCAAGCGCCCCGCAACCTCACTCATGGGGGCCAAGAGCGGTAAGCCGCCGCGTTTATCGGTTACAGTTTCATAGGCAATAGCGGTCACACCGCTTTCGATTAATCCTTTGGTCTGGGCTGGATCGGGCGCAAGGTGGAGGTAGGTATAAAGGATTTGCCCTTCGCGCAATTGCGCCCACTCACTTGGCTGTGGCTCTTTAACCTTCACCACCATATCGGCTTTTGAAAACACATCCGATGCATTGGCCACAATGGTTGCGCCCACCGCTTGGTAATCGGCGTCAGAGGTTTTAATACCAAGGCCGGCACCGGTTTCAACAATCACCTGATGACCATGGGCCACATATTCGCGCACACTACCGGGGGTCAAGCCAACCCGAAACTCGCTATTCTTAATTTCCTTCGGTACGCCAACAATCATAAAAATCTCCAATGTGAGTAGAAAAGTGAGTAAAAACGTTTGGGTTCATAAAATATTTCGAGGCTCCTAAAGCATTAGGCAAAAAATGCCAAAGCTTTAATCAAAAAGACCAAAGCTTTAATCAAAAAGATAAGAGCCTGAGAGGTATCGGTTTGGGGCTAACTGTCGTCTGATCCAGTCTTTTCATTTTCATCTTGTTTTTTCGGTAGGCTCTTAGCACATGGCTTTAAAATTTTTCAGGCAAAGTTTTCATAAAAAAACATCAGTTTTGGAACCATTCACCAAATAGCGTGCTGGAATGATATGATTCCTTCAAAAAAAGAATTTTGCAAATTTGAATCATTTCACCGGTATTAAAAATACGGAAAATCATGGCTTCACATTTCTCCCAGCCCGCGAAAACGCGCTTGCCTTGGGCGTATTAACGCTTATGGTGCCTTTAATAATTCAAACCCCATACTGCAGTGAAGATGTCGTACCAATAGGAGGTTACATGATTTCGGTGGTTTCAGCTCAATCAAAAGCAACAACAATAGGTCGGGTATTTCTATCCGGCGCCCTTGCTTTGACTACAGTTCTTTCGGCGAGTGCCGCGCAATGGCCGGTTAATCAAACCAAAGGCAGCTTTCAAGACAAATTCCGCCAGTTGGAAGAAATATTGCCAACACCCAATATCTATCGCAATGCGGGCGGTGCTCCGGGGTTTGCCTACTGGCAGCAACAAGCCGATTATAAAATATCTGTTTCATTGGATGAAGCCAATCGCCGCATCACCGGTAGTGAAACCATTACCTACACCAATAACTCTCCTGATGCGCTTCCTTTTATCTGGATGCAACTGGACCAGAACCGTTTCCGCACCGATAGCCTTGCCGAACGCTCGGCGGATTTTGGCGGCATTGGAAATCGCGCTCCCGCCACACGATCAGCCACGGGCAATCAACCGGCCCGCATCAGTTTTTCGGCGTTGCGCAAACATCAAGCTGAAAAAGATAATGATTTCGGATTTGATATTGCCTCCCTTACCGATCAAGACGGTAATGAATTAAAATATACCATCGTTGGTACATTAATGCGTATCGATCTGGATCGCCCTTTACGCCCTAAACAGCAACTTACCTTCACGCTGGATTGGGCCTTCAACATGGTGGAAGAAAACGCTGTTTCCGCGCGATCTGGCTATGAAGAGTTTGACGATGGCAATGATATTTTCTTGCTTGCCCAGTGGTATCCCCGTCTTGCCGCCTATTCCGATTACGAAGGTTGGCATAATAAGGAATTTATGGGACGCGGTGAATTCACCATTGAGTTCGGTAATTTCGAAGTCGATATCACTGTGCCTTCCGATCATGTGGTGTCTTCAACCGGCGCACTTCAAAACCCTGATGATGTTTTAACCGCAACCCAAAAAGAGCGCCTTGAAAGTGCCCGCGATGCGGAACGCCCAGTGTTCATCGTGACCGCCGAGGAAGCCTTAGAAAAAGAAAGCACCAAAGCAAGCGACACCAAAACATGGAAATTCAAAGCAGAAAATGTTCGTGACTTTGCATGGGCCTCTTCACGTAAGTTCATTTGGGACGCACAAGGCTATGAACAAGGCGGCGATGTTATGCCGTTTGTTTGGGCAATGTCATTTTATCCCAAAGAGGGGGAGCCATTATGGTCTAAATATTCCACCCAAGCGGTCATTCACACGATGGAAGTCTATTCTAAAATGTCGTTTGATTATCCCTACCCGACATCACAATCCGTAAACGGACCTGTTGGCGGCATGGAATATCCGATGATTACCTTCAACGGCCCGCGCACCGAACTACAAGATGATGGGGAGCGTACTTATTCAGCCGCAGAAAAACGCTTTCTTATCGGCGTGGTTATCCACGAAGTCGGGCACAATTATTTTCCGATGATTGTTAACACCGATGAACGCCAATGGACATGGATGGATGAAGGCATGAATACCTTCCTGCAATTTATTGCAGAGCAGGAATGGGACCCTGATTATCGTTCACGTCGCGGCGAGGCCCGTGATATTGTTGGCTATATGAAGTCCACCAACCAAGTGCCGATTATGACCAATTCAGAAAGTATTTTGCAATTTGGTAGTAATGCTTATTCAAAACCGGCAACGGCTTTCAACATTTTACGGGAAACAATTTTAGGTCGTGAATTATTTGACTTCGCTTTCCGTGCCTATTCTAACCGTTGGAAATTTAAACGGCCGACACCCTCGGATTTCTTCCGTACCATCGAAGAAGCCTCTGGGGTTGATCTTGACTGGTTCTGGCATGGCTGGTTTTATACAACCGATCATGTGGATATTTCTTTAGATAATGTGACGCAATTGCGTCTCGACACAAAAGATCCGGACATTGAATATCCGCTTCTAGAAGAAGAAGAGTTAAAAGCCCCTGTTTCTCAAACAGACAGCAAAAACAAAGAACAAAATGTTCGCTCGCGTCTTAACGAGAAACCATGGTTAAAAGACTTTTACGACAATAACAGCCCTTATCTGGTTACAAATAAAGACCGTAATCGATATAATTCTTATTTAAAAGGATTGGAAGATTGGGAACGTGAGGCATTGGAACGCGCCATTAAAGATGATGAGAAATATTATGTGCTTAATTTTTCAAATCATGGCGGTCTGGTTATGCCGATCATTCTCGAAATTACTTTTGCGGATAAAACCAAGGAGGAATATCGCATTCCTGCCGAGATCTGGAGACGTAATTCCAAACGTGTAAGCAAACTGCTTATTCGTGATAAGGAAATTATTGATGTTGTTCTTGACCCCCATTTGGAAACAGCGGACGTGGATTTAAACAATAATTATTTCCCGCGCCGTATTCTTCCTTCACGAATTGAAGCCTTTAAAGGCAATAACACACCTTCTTTGCCTAACCGTGATCTTATTCAAGATGTAAAAACCGAATTGAAAAAAGATGATGAAAAAGACAATTAAAAATAGGTCTATTTTTAATAAAGCGATTGCGGGCAGTTTTTTACTGTCCGCAATTCTCATATCTATCGGGACGTTTTTCGGCGCATCCTCTGCATTTGCTCATGAACAAAAAGTTTCGATTACCCAAATCTTTTTCAACCCTGTAAGCGGCAATATTGAAATTGCGCATCGTCTTTATCTTCATGATGCGGAACATGCCGTGCAAGAAGTCTGGGGCAGTGCCGATTTAATATCAGACCCTGAAGATTTAAAAAAACTGGCCCTTTACGTGCGCAGTAATTTTATCTTAGGTGCCGGAAAAAAAATATTTTCCTTAACGCCTATCGGCACAGAAATTGATGGCAATTATGTCTGGGTTTATGATGAAGTTAAAATTCCCAAAAAACGCATCAAAGCATTACATATTGAAAATTATATTCTACGCGATGTCTGGCGTGAGCAATCAAACCTTGTGAATGTGGAAATTGGTGACTTTAGAAAATCCGAATTTTTTGCGGGCAAAGATAAAGTTAAAAAAATTATGCTGAAGCACAACAAATAACCCAAAGATAAAGGCAATAATTAGAGCCTTTCAAGTAAGTTGAAATTGCCTTTAAACACTATTTTACCCACTATTGCGTCAAGACGGTTGATTTTTTACCATTAAACGTTCTTCTTCATACTGAATACCAAAACCGATAATCATACGCCATAGGTTCTCAGCAAGCTCGGGGGGCATATCATTTTCTTTTGCCAATCTTGAGACTTTTTTAATAACATCCTTATTGCGCCACGGCACTGACGCCTCTTGCGGTGAGCGTTTAAAAACCCATGCGCGATCCACATAAGTCCAGCGTTCAGCCAATAGCTTAATAAGATCTTCATCCACACGATCAATTTGCGCGCGCACTTCCCCCATATCCACACAGTCTAATGCTTTTTTTCTTTCCACTTTTCTTTCCATCGAACCCTCAACCATCAAAATTTTTTAGACCACTATATCATTAAGATCATTATATCATTAAGGTCACTGAATTGCTTAAATTTTAGTGCGGCCACGCGCAAATCTATTGCCCCACAAAAATACGGCACTCAAAGCTGTAATGCAATTTGGTGATTCTTTCCAATCGCTTTTATACCCGATAGGCATCGCTTGGGCATTGCCGGACTGTTCTTGGATGGGGCTTGGATAGGGCTTGCTCCACCTACGCGAATATAAGTTCAAATTTATTCAGGTCTATATTTAATAGCAGAACGATCTTCAATTAACCGGCCCCAATACGGATTATAGGCATGAACATAAGGCGTTTCATCCGCCTGTTGCATTAAAGGTCTATTTTCGTTCCGCCAACGGAATATACCACTTTTCAGATTAAAAACCTGTTCTTTTTTATCTTCAGATAATAGTCGCCTCACCCGCGCGGCCATAGATGATGAGCGCCGACCCACGGAACAATAAAAGACAAGCTTTTTATCTTTAATCAAGCTCCCATACATATCGATAAAAGTTTGCCCCTCCATCTTGGGATCAATTTGAATAGCCCCATCAATATGGCTGACATTATATTCAGCGGGCTTTCTAACATCAAAAATCAACATCTCATTCTCGTTAATCTTGGTTAGCTCATCCCCATCAAGATGGTTTAAAAAAGGATATTGCTTTTCAATTTTTCGGTGAATTTTCGCCAAAGATGATTGTTGCACCAATAAAGTATGGTGCATTTGTTGTTGAGCGAGAATTTGATTTGGGGGAAACAAAAGAAACACAGTCATCAAACCCACGATCACTCGTAAACACATAAAATTATGGTCAGTTTTAATGGTATTTCTATCTTTAAAATCTATGGTTTTATCTTGCATAAATAGTCCACGAATATCCGATTATCCTTACTCCTGATTATCTTATTCCCGATTACTTTATTAAAGAGCCTAACCGGAAAAACGATTAAGCGGGGAACAAAATTATATCCAACAGATTGCATTGATCAACTTAAACGATCTTAGCATCCATACTCATGCCAGCAACTTGATAGCCACGTTGCAAATCATCAATATGGCGGCGCATCCATTGACGGGCTGCATCCTGATTTTGCTCTTCAATGGCTTTAATCAACTCGTTTTGCGCATGGGCAATACGCTTTTTTGCATTTGGAACGCCCGCAATAACTTGTCGCAAACTCACAACGATCAAAATATTCAATGACCCCGCCATGGCCATGGTCACATTATTTTTAACGCTAGCGGCTAAAACCATAAAAAAGCGATCGGCACATTCCACAATCGCCTCATGGTCTTTGGTTTTTATACCAACAAGGCTCTCATGAATAAGTTTTAATTGGGTTATATCTGACGAGCTGGATTTATCACACGCAAGGGCCGCGATCTCGGGTTGAACAATGGCCAGCATTTCCCATGCCTCGCGAAAGGTCACACCGGAAAATGTTAAGGCGCGGCTCGTTGTGGCTGCCACATCCCCTGACTTGGGACGACACACAATAAGCCGCTTCCCCGCGCCGCGCCGCACCAGACCCGATGTCTCCAATAACCGGATGCCTTCCCTAACAGTAGAGCGCGTTACGCCAAACTGTTTGCACAAAGAGGTTTCGGTCGATAAAAGCGACCCTTCTGCCAAGATACCCGCCAGAATATCGGCTTCAATCGCTTGCCTGACTTTTAAATAAGCAGGAGTTCGCGTTAATGGAGCAAATTGATGGACGTCCGCTTCAATCAGCTTATCACCATCGCAGTCGTTTCCATCTGGTTTAACCTCCTCAACGCTCATGTTCTATCCCTTTTCAAACAATTCGCGACCAATCAGCATGCGGCGTATTTCGCTTGTTCCCGCTCCAATTTCGTATAGTTTTGCATCACGCAATAAACGCCCTGTTGGATATTCATTAATATAACCATTACCGCCCAATAGCTGGATGGCATCAAGGGCCACTTGGGTTGCTTTTTCCGCTGAATATAAAATACAGCCCGCTGCATCTTGACGGGTTGTCTCGCCCCGATCACATGCCGCTGCCACCGCATAAACATATGCCTTACAGGCATTCAAAGTCGTATACATATCCGCGATTTTACCTTGCACCAATTGGAATGTCCCGATGGGTTTGCCAAACTGTTTGCGATCACGCACATAAGGCATCACAATATCCATAGCCGCACCCATAATCCCGAGGGGCCCGCCCGAAAGCACTGTGCGTTCATAGTCAAGCCCGCTCATCAATACACGGACACCGCCATTAACCTCACCAAGAACATTTTCCGCGGGCACTTCGCAATCCTCAAACACAAGCTCACCCGTGTCAGAACCACGCATGCCTAATTTGTCGAGCTTTTGCGCAATAGAAAATCCTTTATAGCCCTTTTCAATAATAAACGCGGTAATGCCATGAGCATTGGCCGAAGGATTAGTCTTTGCGTAAACCACCAAAACATCCCCGCCCGGACCATTGGTAATCCACATTTTAGACCCGTTCAAAACGTAATGATCGCCTTTTTTTTCGGCCTTAAGGCGCATGGAAACAACATCGGACCCAGCGCCCGGTTCCGACATGGCAAGGGCGCCTAAATGTTCACCGCTACACAGTTTGGGTAAATATTTTTCTTTTTGGGCTTTATTGCCATTGAGATTAATTTGATTAACGCAAAGGTTTGAATGGGCTCCATAGGACAACCCCATCGAGGCCGAGCCGCGGGATATCTCTTCCATCACCACTGTATGGGCCAAATAGCCAAGACCTGTTCCGCCATAGTCTTCATCAGCGGTCAAACCCAATAAACCAAGCTCACCCATTTGCGGCAATAAATCACGGGGAAATTCATTACTATGATCAATCTCTTCAGCACGCGGGGCCAGTTTATCAGCCACCCAACGGGAAACCATTTCACGCACTTCTTCAATTTCCGGATCCAGACCAAAATTCATTGTTGCAGCATTGGAAGGCATTCTTCGCTCCTAATTCAGCCATTAAAAACAGCGTTTGTGAGTATTTACGCGCTTCTAGCAAAATTCCGATTGTCGGACAATAGGACATATGCTAAAAGCCTGAAAATACCGTAAAATCTCCCCCTTAAGGGCCAACACCCTTATCCTATCGGCAAAGAGGCCTTCATGACCCAAGCTTTTTCGACCCAGATTGACCCCCGTTCTGAGGGGTTCAAAACCAATATGAAGGCTATGCAAACCTTGGTGGATGAATTGCTCACCAATGCGGATAAAGTGGCCGAAGGGGGCGGTGAACGCTATGCAACCCGACACAAAGCCCGCGGTAAACTTTTGGCCCGCGAACGGATTGCCCGCCTTTTGGATGAGGGCGCCCCGTTTTTAGAGATCAGCCAATTTGCGGCTTGGGGCATGTATAGCGGCGATGTTATGTCCGCCGGTGTGATTGTCGGTATTGGGCGGGTCAGCGGTGTTGAATGTATGATTGTCGCTAATGACCCCACCGTCAAAGGGGGTAGCTATCACCCCCTCACCGTCAAAAAACATCTGCGCGCCCAAGAAATCGCCATGGAAAACCGCTTGCCCTGCCTTTATCTGGTGGAATCAGGCGGCGCATTTCTGCCTATGCAAGATGAGGTCTTTCCGGATAAAGAACATTTTGGCCGGATATTTTATAACCAAGCTCAAATGTCTGCTAAAGGCATTCCGCAAATTGCAGTTGTACACGGATCATGTACCGCTGGCGGCGCTTATGTGCCCGCTATGTCAGACGAAACTATCATTGTCCGCAAACAGGGGACAATTTTTCTAGCGGGTCCCCCCCTTGTAAAAGCTGCGACGGGCGAAGTGGTGAGCGCCGAAGATTTAGGTGGCGGCGATGTTCACACCCGTACTTCAGGGGTTGCCGATCATCTAGCTGAAGATGATGATCACGCTCTTGGCATCGCACGCAATATTGTGTCGCGCCTAAATTGGGAAAAACAAGGTCGCTTGAACACCGTGCCCGTTTTACCCCCCGCTTATGATCCGAAAGAAATTTATGGCATCATCGAAGCGGATGCCCGCAAACCTTATGATGTGCGCGAGATCATCGCCCGTATGGTTGATGGCTCCGTCTTTGATGAATTCAAACCCCTTTATGGCACCACATTAATCACCGGCTTTGCCCATCTACACGGCTTTCCCGTGGGCATTCTCGCTAATAACGGCATCTTATTTTCTGAAAGCGCCATGAAGGGGGCCCACTTTATAGAATTATGCTGTCAACGGAATATTCCCATCATCTTTTTACAAAACATCACCGGATTTATGGTGGGCCAATCAGCCGAATCCGGCGGCATTGCCAAGGATGGCGCAAAATTAGTAACAGCTGTGGCCACCGCGAATGTGCCTAAATTCACCGTCATCATTGGCGGCTCTTACGGCGCCGGCAATTACGGCATGTGTGGCCGCGCATACTCACCGCGCTTTATGTTTATGTGGCCTAATGCCCGCATCTCGGTTATGGGGGGAGAACAGGCAGCCAATGTGTTAGCCACGGTGCGTGAAGACGGCATGGCCGCAAAAGGGGCAAGCTGGTCCGAAAACGAGAAAAAAGAGTTTATGGACAAAACCAAAGCGGATTATGATGCACAAGGATCACCTTGGTATGCCTCTGCAAGATTATGGGATGACGGTATTATTGACCCCGCCCAAACCCGTGATGTTTTGGGTCTTGCCATTTCCGCCAGCTTAAACGCCCCTATCGAGCCAACAAAATTTGGCCTCTTCCGCATGTAAGGACACGCCCATGTTTACGAAAATTTTAATTGCCAATCGGGGTGAAATTGCATGCCGCGTTATGCGGACAGCGCAAAAAATGGGCATCAAGACTGTTGCGGTCTATTCAGACGCTGATCATGGTGCCCCCCATATGCGCCAAGCAGATGAAGCGGTTCATATTGGCCCCCCACCAGCGGCCGAAAGCTATTTGGTAATGGAGAAAATTATCAATGCAGCTGTGCAAACAGGATCGCAAGCCATTCATCCGGGCTATGGTTTTCTATCAGAAAATGCGCAGTTTACCCAAATGTGCAAAGATGCTGGCATCGTTTTTATTGGCCCCACCGCACAGACAATGCAATCAATGGGATCTAAATCTGCAGCCAAAGATTTAATGGAAGCGGCGGGTGTGCCCACTTCCCCCGGTTATCAAGGGGTGGATCAATCGCTCGAGACATTCCGTACTCATTCCAATAAAATTGGATATCCGGTCTTATTAAAAGCGGTTTCAGGCGGCGGCGGTAAAGGCATGCGCCTTGTAACCCGCGAAGAAGATTTGGAGGAGGCTATCAGCTCCGCCCAACGCGAAGGCAAAGCCTCGTTTGGGGATGATCGTTTGCTCATCGAAAAATATATCGAGCGCGCCCGCCATTTGGAGGTTCAGATATTTGGCGACACCCATGGCAATGTGGTTCATTTGTTCGAGCGTGATTGCTCTGTACAAAGACGTCATCAAAAAATCATTGAAGAAGCTCCCGCCCCTAACCTGCCTCTTGCTGTGCGCGAGAAACTTTTAAATGCGGGCGTTGCCGCAGGTCGCGCTGTGGATTATGTGGGCGCTGGCACGGTTGAATTTCTTTATGATGGACAAGATCAGGTTTATTTCATGGAAATGAACACCCGTCTACAAGTGGAACATCCCGTATCGGAAGCCATCACGGGACTGGATTTTGTTGAATGGCAATTACGTGTTGCCGCGGGGGAGAATTTGCCCCTCACGCAAGAGCAAATTCACGAGAAAGGCCATGCCTTCGAATCTCGCCTGTACGCAGAAAATCCGGCTACGAATTTTTCCCCTTCCACGGGCACTCTGACCACATTAAGATTTCCAAATCCGGATGAAACTGACATCAGAATAGATAGCGGCGTTGAACAAGGGCAAGACATAACCCCTTTTTACGACCCTATGATCGCAAAAATCATCACCTACGCAGAGAACAGAAAACAAGCATTAGGGAAAATGCGCCTGGCTCTAAGGGAGACGTTCGTCACCGGCCTTGAAACCAATACTGCATTTTTACATGCATTGAGCAGCGAAAAAGACTTTATCGAAGGGCATGTTTCAACCCATTTTATCGAAGATCATGAAACCAGCCTATTCGAGACAGTTGATCATCAGGATTACCCTCTCGCTGCTTGGCTCTTATGGACACTTAATCACGGCGAGGGCAACCAAAGTGAATACATACAAGACAAAACCCATCATCAATCACCGTGGGGCCAGTTAAAAGGATGGCGGTTAAACCGGCCTAACCGACAGGTTTTCTGGATCGAAAATAATAACGCCCCAACAGTGATTAATCTGACCCAAAAAGATAATCTTTACACCATTACGATTGAAGAAAATGCGGACGCCCAATCAAGACGCAAAGGCGCAGACATTAATCAGCCCCGTCACTTTACATTCTCGGGAGAAATGACCAGCACGCATGAGGCGAGCATTACGATCAATCATCACACCCAAAGCGCCTTTATTGCCCCCCATCAAAAAGGCACACGCATCTTTATAAACGCACAGCATGTTGATATTCTACCAAGCAATCCCTTATCGGGGAACAGCAACCAAGCCGCCACATCAGGCTCCTTAAATGCCCCCATGCCCGGAAATATTACGGCCATACTAAAAGCACCCGACGATACTGTCGCAGCTGGTGACACATTAATGGTGATGGAAGCCATGAAAATGGAACATGCCATAAAAGCCCCCCATAATGGCACCGTAAAAGCTTTCCGGTTCGATATAGGCGATCAGGTCAAAGATGGTGATTTACTGGTCGAGTTTGAAGAAACAGAATAATCACTTTATTGCTCATCTACTCGCTTGCATTCCCTTTGATAGGCGCTATCCCTTTACACCATGCTACATATTAATGATGTCACTTATCGTATAGAAGGGCGCATGTTGCTAGACCAAGCAACGGCGGCAATCTCTGAAGGTTGGAAAGTTGGTTTTGTCGGACGCAACGGCACCGGCAAATCAACACTATTACGGCTAATCCGCGAAGAAATAACCGCCGATGACGGGGAAATTTCCATCCGCAAAAATCGCCGCCTTGGCGGCGTCGAACAAGAAGCGCCCGCCAGTAATATCAGCCTGATCGAGACAGTGCTCTCTTATGATACAGAGCGCGTTGCTTTGTTAAAAGAAGCAGAAACCGCAACCCAACCAGACCGCATCGCCGAAATACAAACCCGCCTTGCAGATATGGGGGCCTATTCCGCCGAGGCCAGAGCGGCAGAAATTTTAGCCGGCCTTGGCTTCAACGCGGAAGAGCAACTAAAATGGTGCAGCGAGTTTTCCGGTGGCTGGCGCATGCGCGTTGCCTTGGCGGGGGTTTTATTCTCCGCCCCCGACATTTTACTCCTTGATGAGCCCACCAACTATCTCGATCTTGAAGGGGCCATCTGGCTAGAAAGTTACCTTCAACGCTATCCTTATACGGCAATGATCGTTAGTCACGACCGTGAGTTTCTCAATCAGGCTGTCACCCATATTATGGCATTAGAGGGCGGGAAACTAACCATCCACACCGGCAATTATGACACTTATGAGCGTCGCCGCGCCGAAGCTTTCGCTCTTGCGGCGGCCTTTCGCACCAAACAGGACGCGCAACGCAAACATATGGAAAGCTTTATCGAACGGTTTCGTGCCAAAGCCTCCAAAGCAAAACAGGCCCAAAGCCGGATTAAGGCCTTAGAACGTATGCAGAGTGTTGCAGATCCTGTTTTAGAAAACTCCATTCCTTTTCACTTTCCAAATCCGACACCGCCTATGGCCCCGCCTATTGTGCGTGTGGTTGAGGCCGACCTTGGTTATGAAGAAGGGAAACCGGTTTTAAAAAATGTTGATTTGCGTCTCGATCAAGATGACCGCATCGCAATCCTTGGCCCCAATGGCGAGGGAAAATCAACACTGGTCAAAGCCATCTCCGGACGCCTAACCCCTTTAACCGGAAATGTTTATAAACATAAGAAACTTAAAATCGCATATTTCGCCCAGCATCAATTGGATGAATTACGCCCCAAGGAAACCGCTTACGATCATGTAGCCAGCTTGATGCCGGAGGGTACACAAGCGCAAATCAGATCAGCAACGGCGCAACTGGGCTTTGGTTTTGATAAAGCCGATACCAAGGTTGAAAAACTATCTGGGGGTGAAAAAGCGCGCCTCCTCCTTGGACTGATTACTTTTCACGGGGCTCATTTGTTAATACTGGATGAGCCCACAAACCACCTTGATATCAGCGCCAGAGAAGCCTTGGTCATGGCCTTGAACGATTATAATGGCGCAGTGATTATGATCACCCATGACGCCCATCTGGCCGAGGCCGTGGCGGACCGTTTATGGCTGGTGAAAGACGGTAATGTCAGCACCTATCAAGGGGACCTAAACGATTACCGTGATCTGGTGGTGAACGCCAACAAAACCAGTGGTAGCCCAACCAAAAAACCAAAACAGACACAAAAGAAACAAATAGAGACCCGCCAAAAATCTGCGGCCACACGGCAATCACTAGTCCCCCTCAAGAAAAAAGCTCAAGAAGCCGAGGCTAAAATCAACAAACTCAATGCCATTCTGGTCAAACTGGACGACGCCCTCGCCCATCCTGAACTCTATAGAAACCCTCAGCGCATGGCCAAACTTAACAAAGAACGCACAGCCCTTCTCTACGCCATTTCCACAACAGAAGAAGAATGGCTAACCAGCCTGGAAGACTATGAAACCGCGCAAAAAGAAATCAAGCAAGCGAGCAAAAACGGCAAACCAACATAAATCCAATCTTAAAACCAAAAGGCAAATAAAGCCTGATCATTTAAAACTTTTCCATGGCTCCTACATGGCGCTCCTACATGGCGCTCCCTCATAATAGCCGCTTAAACTCTATAAAAAGCGGTACTTGAAAGATTTGGGGCAGATATGAAACAAAGGCTTGCAGCCACTCATCAGTTAGGCTATAGCCTCCCTTCGCCTCATAGCATTTGAGGATTTTGATGCGGGATGGAGCAGTCCGGTAGCTCGTCAGGCTCATAACCTGAAGGTCGCAGGTTCAAATCCTGCTCCCGCAACCAAAGCACTTTACGAAGTAAAGTGCGGAATAGGCGGCAGACAATTCGCGCAGCGAATGTCGAGAGCCGCAACATTTTTTATATAGAAAAACGTTTTTATATTCTGAAGGTTGCGCGCTTTAAAGATACTTTTTTTCATAAAAACAGACGATTTATTTAATGGTTGAATTAATTCAGGCGGTATTTTTGTATTAAAAATCTGATATGTAATATTTGATTGTGAAGGA
>CALLPQ010000105.1 GCA_938015425.1 uncultured Parvularculaceae bacterium
TAGGTGTTAAGAACGGTTTTCGCTGCTATCTATTTTTCTCTTGCATCTATCAAGGGTTGGGGGTATTGCCTGCTCCTTCGTGGAAGGATCTTGTTGAAGACCTGACAAACCATACCACGAACCCTTCATGGGTGGGGTGGATTAGGTTCCAGCTCACAATCGATAATTTAATAATGCCGGAAGGACTATCATGGCGAAGAAAATATCAGGATATCTGAAGCTTCAGGTACCAGCGGGATCGGCCACGCCGTCACCGCCAATCGGCCCAGCTCTTGGTCAGCGTGGGTTGAATATTATGGAATTTTGTAAGGCGTTTAATGCAGCCTCGCAAGAGATGGAAAAAGGGATGCCAATCCCCACTATTATTACAATCTACACGGATAAATCTTTTTCTTTCAAAACCAAAACCCCACCTGCTTCTTATTTGCTTAAAAAGTCTGCAAAACTGGCCAAAGGGGGCTCGGAACCGGGCCGCACTGTTGCTGGTAGTGTATCAGTCGCTCAATGCCGCGATATCGCAGAAATGAAAATGAAAGATCTGAATGCAAACGATCTTGATGCAGCAACCAAGATCATTATGGGATCAGCACGGGCCATGGGCCTTGAGGTAAAAGGGTAATCTGATGGCTAAACTTGGAAAAAGAACGCGCGCATTGCGTGAAAAAGTGGACCCCACAAAGACACATAATGTGGATGAAGCGATTAAATTGGTTAAATCATGCGCTAACGCAAAATTTGACGAGACTGTGGAAATTGCTATGAATTTGGGTGTTGACCCACGTCATGCGGATCAAATGGTGCGCGGTGTTGTTAACCTGCCCCACGGGACGGGCCGGACAGTGCGTGTTGCCGTATTTGCGAAAGATGCAAAAGCAGAAGAAGCAACAAAAGCGGGCGCAGACTTTGTTGGCGCTGAAGACTTGATGGAAAAAATTCAAGGTGGTTTTGCCGATTTTGATCGGGTGATTGCAACCCCTGATATGATGGGGATTGTGGGTCGCCTTGGTAAGGTGCTTGGCCCACGCGGATTAATGCCGAACCCGAAAGTGGGTACGGTGACACCAGATGTGACCAAAGCCGTTGGCGACGCTAAAGGGGGGGCGGTTCAGTTTCGGGTTGAAAAAGCCGGTATTGTTCATGCCGGTATTGGCAAAGTTAGTTTTGATGAAAACGCTTTGGTTGAAAATACCCAAGCTTTCATTAATGCTGTTGCCAAGGCTAAGCCTGCGGGCGCGAAAGGTGCTTATATAAAGAAGATATCTGTATGCTCCGCAATGGGGCCGGGCGTGAAAGTAGATCTTTCAGCGGTTAGCGGATAAATTTTCTGATTTTTGTTTTTGACATTTGCAATATTCCACAAGCATTTTGATCAAATAATAGTTAAAAAACCCGCAAGGCTCGCCTTGCGGGTTTTATTGTCTGGATGCCTTTTAATAAGGTGCATCAATGAGGCTGAACCATTAATTGCCCTGCTCGCTGGCATATTGTGAAGCGGGGGCAAACATAGTAGTCTTTTGAAAATCATATCTGGCAAAATTCTGGTGAGACTCATCTGATTAGAACCAAAGGTGGGCTGCTAGAAGAATTGACACCATTATTTAGGAGTTTTGCGATGCGCACCCAAGCCATATTTCATAAAGTCATTTTTCATAGAGCCATGTTTCATAAAAACATATTTAATAATAAGTGTGGTTATAGGAATAATCTTTCAATGCCTTCTCGCAAAAAGCCCATAAAAGGGTTTGCTAAAAATTCGGCAAGTCTCATTACGATAAGCTTCATGGCCGGGGCAACCTTAATGTTAGCGGGGTGTAGTGGTGAAAGTTCTAATGATTATCAAAAGGCGGATGGGGTGAAGTCGGCTCAAACAACAAGGCCGGATGAAACAAACTCAACCCAGTCTAAAGCCGGTGATGCATCAGCAAAAAGTGAGAGGCAAAATATGCTACTAAAAGAATGGACGGGTCCTTATGGCGGCGTGCCAGCCTTTGATAAAATGACTTTAGGTCAATTGGCCAGCGCGCTGGAAACAGGCATGGCGAAAAACCTCGAAGAGGTTGACGCAATTATTGCCAATGATGCCGCGCCTACTTTTGAGAATACAATATTGGAGCTAGAAAAGACCGGTGCGGATTTAGGCCGTGTGTTTACCTATTACGGGATTTGGGGGTCTAACCTTTCATCGCCGGAGTTTCGAGAAATTCAACGGGCAATGGCCCCTAAAATTTCTGCCTTTAATTCAAAAATTACGCAAAATGATAATTTATTTCAGCGCGTAAAAGCGGTTTATGAAAGTGAAGAGGCAAAGTCTTTGCGTCCCGATCAAAAACGCCTTGTGCAACTCACCTATGATGGCTTTGCCCGCAATGGTGCGACCCTGGATGGGGAAGCAAAAGAGCGATATGCGGCGATTAATTTGCGCCTTTCCGAACTACACACTCAGTACGCCAACAATGTTTTGGCTGATGAAGAGGGATATGTAACCTATTTGAATGCTGATCAGCTAGGCGGTTTGCCGACTTCTTTTGTTGACGCAGCGGCGAGCGCGGCCAAGGAACGGGGGCGCGAGGGGGAATATGCAATTACCAATACGCGGTCTTCGATGGATCCGTTTTTAACCTATTCCACGGAGCGTGATCTACGTAAAACTGTTTGGGAGACTTATTATAGTCGCGGCGATAATGGTGACGACCATGACAATAATGCGATTATTGCGGAAATTTTGAAACTGCGCGATGAGCGGGTTGGGTTATTGGGATATGATAATTATGCCCAATGGCGTCTTGAAAACCGGATGGCAAAAACGCCAGAGCAAGCCATTGCCTTAATGGAAACCGTATGGCCGGCGGCTTTGGCGCGTGTAAAAGAAGAAGTTGCAGATATGCAAGCGGTTGCCGATAAAGAAGGGGCAGATATAAAAATTGCCGCTTGGGATTATCGTTTTTATGCAGAAAAAGTGCGCATGGAAAAATATGATCTTGATAGTGATGAAGTTAAGCAATATCTTCAGCTTGATAAATTGACCGAGGCCATGTTTTTTGTGGCGGGTGAGTTGTTCAACTTCAATTTCTCCCCAATCGAGAAAGGCAGTGTTCCGGTTTATCATAAAGATGTAAATGTGTGGGAAGTCACGGACAAAACCAGCGGTGAACATATTGGCCTTTGGTATCTAGACCCCTTTGCAAGACCGGGTAAACGGTCTGGCGCATGGGCTAATAGCTATCGCAGCCATGAAACTTTTAACGGTAAGAAAACTGTTCTTTCTTCGAACAATTCCAACTTTATTCAAGGCTCCCCGGGAGAACCGGTATTGGTGTCTTGGGATGACGCCACCACATTCTTCCACGAATTTGGTCACGCCTTACATGCTTTATCGTCCAAGGTAGATTACCCCACATTAAATGGCGGCGTGCGGGATTATACCGAATTCCAATCCCAACTATTGGAGCGTTGGCTTTCAACCGATGAAGTGATCAATAAATATCTGGTTCACCATGAAACCGGCAAACCCATTCCGGCTGAGCTCGTGGCGAAGATTAAAAAAGCGGCGACATTTAATCAAGGCTTTGGAACGACGGAATATCTGGCTTCTGCATTGGTGGATATGCGCTATCATACGGTTGACCCGAGCAATATTGATGCGGACGCTTTCGAGCGTTCCACCTTATCAGAACTTGGTATGCCGGAAGAAATTGTTATGCGCCATCGCTCTCCCCATTTTGGGCATATTTTCTCAGGAGAGGGGTATTCGGCTGGGTATTACGGATATATGTGGGCGGATGTTTTAACCGCGGATGCATCGGAGGCCTTTGCCCAAGCACCGGGAGGGTTTTATGATAAAGAAGTCTCACAAAAACTAGTGAAATATCTGTTTTCTCCGCGGAATGCCATGGATCCGGCTGAAGCTTATCGTTTGTTTCGAGGTAGAGACGCCGATATTTCTGCGCTAATGCGCGATCGCGGCTTTCCTGTTCCTCAATGATTTTACCAGT
>CALLPQ010000106.1 GCA_938015425.1 uncultured Parvularculaceae bacterium
CTTTCTTCCCGAATCTCTTTTAACGCGAATGATTTTGACCCTAACATGTTTCATTAAATTTGGTGCAAAAAAGATGCAGTGTCTATAGCCTTGATCAGAATTTTTATTAGAAAACAGTTGACTGGCACAAATTTAACAGATTAAAAGTATGCATAATAGATCATTCAAAAATTTATAGATCATTCAAAAATTTTATTTACCAAAACTAACGGTCGAGAGTATGCATTAAGGATAACAATGGCTGTGTATAAAAAACCAAACCTGATTATTTGTGGTGTACAAAAAGGGGGAACAACCTGGTTGCATCACAAACTCAAACTCCACCCAGATATTTTTGGATCAAAGGTGAAGGAGTTAGATTTCTTTAACCAAAATGAAGAAGACATCCAAGAAGGGTTTGCGGACTATCTTAAAAAATTTGATCAGGAATCATCCTATTCGATACGTATGGAATCTACTCCGCATTACTTCTGGCGAAAGGAAAAAAACTCTATTTTTTCAGCCGGTCAGGATACATTTTTTGATACCGCTGAAAATATATACAAATATCTTGATCGCGATGCGCAAATGATTGTGATGTTGAGAGACCCCGTTAGTAGGGCAATCTCAGCCTACCATCATAATTACGCAATGGGCAGAAATAATGCATGCAAAACAATCTTCGACTGCGATCCGAATTGGGGTCTAATTGAACTAGGCTTTTATCGCCGTCATATCGAACACTGGGATGCCCTTTTCGGAGACAGGTTGCATTATTATTTTTTTGATGACATTACGAATAATCCACTTGCCTTAATAAGGCGCATACTGACGGATATAAACCTTAAGCTTAGCCAAGAAGTTGAAGCTTCAGTTTTAACAAATTCCAAAGTTAATACTCGAGAAGAAATTCTCGAGCGCAATGACGATGTTTCGCAAAAAGAGTTTCCTAAACTTACCCGACAGGAAGTTGGGGCATTATTGGCAATCTATCGGCCAGATATTAGATACGTAGAAAAACGCTTGGGTGTAGATTTGCCTCATTGGCGAAATATTTATGATCTAATAAGACTTAACGAAAAACATATTAAGTAGACTAACAATATATTTTTACCATAATCACGCAAACCCAATACCACACTTAGTAGACATGGACATGCAACGATGGACTCTCAATATGGATATCTAAGTCCAATAATTATGAACCTTATACAAACTGTATCAAAATCAAGATTAACGCCACTTCAAATGCGATGATACGATACTAATATATATTATGCATGACCATATTAAAAAAATTTCTTTGGGAACCCCCTTAATAATACTGGTTGGCTGTATTATGTTGGCTGGTTGTGCGGGCACGAACAGTCTTAATAGGGGTCCCGCGGCAAACAGTGCTCTTTCCCTTTGCCAAGGCATAAAAGTGTCTAATGCGCCCCCCCATGATCAAAACAAAAAAATCAAAAACTTCCATCCCCTTCAATCAATAAGATCTAATATTATCCTGACACTACCAACACAAGGATGTTTATCCTCCGCCTATGGACCAAGAAACCAACAAACAGGTAATAAAACGATAAGATTTCATAAGGGAATAGATATTTTCACAAAAACGCCCCGCCCCGTCGTGGCTGCATCTGATGGGCGGATTGCCTTTATAGGTCGTAAAAGCGGTTACGGAAAAGTAATTTATATCAACCATTCAAATGGTGTCTCCACGCGATATGCGCATCTTTCCGCGTTTAATAAAACCCTTAAAAAGGGCGATAAAATCAAACAAAACGCCCCTATCGGCCTAACGGGCAAAACCGGTAATGCTAGTGCAATTCATCTACATTTCGAAATCCTTCACAAAGACCAGCATATAAACCCGCTTCGCTTTACGTCCTAAAATAGATGAATTATAATGCATTTATGGTGTACACAAACCAACATCGCCATTGGGTAAGGTGCAAACGGGTTCTTGATTTTTCCTGCGTCGCACCCGTTGCGTGCGATCAGCTTCCAGATAAAGGGTCCGGCGGGGGAAATCGATTATAAAATTTTCATCGCGCAACAAAGAAGATGAAACAATTAACGTCGGAAGCTCACCGCGTTGCATGGTTTTAAAAACATTCAAATTGATAACATCAATATCCTGCCTTCTCCAAAGGCGCTCACCAACCGCAACACTAACCCCCTCAGCTTTAGACCGGATCGGGATATCCGCAAAAATACCCTGAAACTCATATCGGCCAGACAATTGCCGTTTTACATTAACCCCGAATGCATCAATTGCAGCCCAATTCACCACGGTCACCGTCGACCCTAAATCAAGCAATGCCTCAAGAGGCATGCCTTGAACGCTCGCAGAAACAAAAGGTAATCCTTGATCTAGAAATCCAAGATTATTAAACATTATGGGCGTTGAAACATATTTCTTTTTGCTAGGGACATAACCACTTTTGGCAAACACAATACGCTCATCCCTGACATTAAAATAAAGAGCGTATAAAGATAAAAAATCTATCCCTAAGACGCCACCTATTGGCTCTTCTTCACCGATAATTTGCAAATCCGGCAATGAGAAAGATTGCACATTGTTTAGTTCTAATGCGCCAACTTTAATACTATCAATGGGCAATGCGGGTCTTTTGGTGCTCAGCACCGCGCCATGAACAAAAGCTGTATTTTCTGCCGAAAACTCCAGTCCCAATGCCTCACGGACATTTTCAAAAATCAATGTGCTTGTGGCTGCCGTGTCCAAAATAAAATTATAGGGTCCAGTATCATTCACCATAACCTTTACAAAAAGGCGCTGCTTTTCATCAATTTCATAAGGAACAATTTCCTGAATATCAGCCTCGGGTGCGCCATCGATTAAAACCACCGAGGCCCCTTGTGTTGCACAGGCCGTTAGGCAAATAGCACTAATTAATGCTATAATCGCGTTTGCCATCGTAAAAGACTGTCTTTTTTGTGCAAAATTGCCCATAGCTTTATTTATAACAGTTTTAAAAAACGAATATAAGCATTTTTCATTTCAGGCCTGTTCCAACATCTGCAAAACCCATTATCTATATTTCAGGAGTATCCGTTAAACCATGGTTAAAAAGAAACGGACCCGCAGTTCCAGTTCAAAAAAATCAAGCAAACCAAACAGGAAAAGCTGGGAAACCGATCTTCCGCCAATCCTGCCCGTTGAAGTGGTGGATGTTGACGACGATGGCGGATTAATCTGCGTATCTAGTTCGGCAGAATCCGCTAAAGGAGCTTCACAACATGACCGACAAAAACGGGGACAAAAACAGGATACTAAAAAGCCCGACAGGGCGGCCACAAAAACGATAAAAATTTTCATCACCAAAGCAGAAGCTGACAAACAAAAACCACCCCCCGGCATTGGAGAGCGTTTATTGGTGCAAGCCCGTAAACAATCAGAATTTCATTATAATGGTAGCATTATTCGCAAAATACAAAGCCAGCGCGAACAGTTTTTAACAGTGATTGAAATTGATAAACGCGAAACGATTATGGCATTTCCCATTGATCGACGTAATCGCAATCAATATGTCATCAGTAAAAAAGATAGCAAAGACGCGGTTGATGGTGATCTCGCTTGGGTGGAGCCTCAAAACAGACGCGGCAATGGTCCGCGTGGGGCGCGTATCGCGTCAATTGCTGGCAATATGAATGCCCCTGGCGCTTATTCTCTCATCGCGCTTGCAAATTATGAAATTCCTATTGATTTTCCGGATGAAGTTTTGGCAGAGGCTCAGCAAGTCGTAGCCCCGACAATGGAGGGGCGGACCGATTTAACCCAAAGTGGCCTTTTGACCATTGATCCGGCAGATGCCAAGGATCACGATGATGCGGTAACCGCGATCTATGATGATGATCCGGATAATAAAGGTGGGTTTCGGGTCACCGTGGCTATTGCCGATGTAAGCTGGTTTGTGCGCCCCGGGAATGCGTTAGATAAAGAAGCCTTAAAACGCGGAAACTCGGTTTATTTGCCAGACCGTGTCGTCCCTATGTTGCCGGAACATCTTTCAAACGGTTTATGCTCACTGCGCGAAGACGAAGACAGACCTTGTTTAGCGGTCGAACTGGTTCTTGATAAAAATGGCCATTTAAAACATCATCGCTTTATGCGCGCGATGATGCGTTCTGCGGCAAAACTATCTTATGAACAAGCCCAAGAGATTATTGAAGGGCGCCCGCCTTCTGGCAAAACCAATCATACCGATGCCGTTAGAGACAATATCAGCACAAGCGTTAAAATTTTATATGAGGCATACAATGCCCGCCTTATAGAGCGCAAAAAACGCGCTCCCCTTGATTTGGAATTAAGCGAAAGAAAAATTATTCTGGGTAAAGATGGCCTTGTAAAGGATGTTATTCTCCGTGATCGTTTCGATGCCCATAAACTCATCGAAGAATTCATGATATTGGCCAATGTAGCAGCAGCACAAACCCTTGAGAGTGCCAAATGCCCGCTTATCTATCGGGTGCATGACACGCCGGATATGGAAAAAATCCAGTCGGCCCGCACCTATTTACAAACCATGGATTATTCCCTTGTCAAAGGGAATGCCGTTCGGCCTTCCCATTTCAACCAGATTTTAAAAATTGCCCAAACACGCGACGAAAAAGAAATGATTTCTGAAGTCATTTTAAGAACCCAACGCCAAGCCATTTATGCAACAGACAATGTTGGTCACTTCGGGTTAAATTTGACGCGCTATGCCCATTTCACCTCGCCTATTCGTCGCTATGCAGATTTAATTGTTCATCGTGCTTTGGTGAAAGCTTGTAAATTAGGGGATGGCGGACAGCCCCCTAAAGAAGCACAATCATTAGAGTCAATCGCCAAAGACATTAGCGATCTGGAACGCCGCGCCATGAAAGCAGAACGCGACACCAAAGATCGTTATCTCGCCGATTTTCTTAGTGATCGCACCGGCGCTGTATTTGACGCAAGAATACGCGGTGTTACCAAAGCCGGTTTATTCGTTATGCTGGATATCACTGGTGCGGACGGGTTTATCCCTATGCGTATTATTCCCGGGCGCGGCTGGGATCATGTTGAAAAACTAAACCGCATTGTGGATCGACATTCAGGTAAATATTACCAATTAGGCCACGCGGTTGAAGTCCGGCTAAAAGAAGCAAGCCCCGTTGAAGGGGGGCTGATTTTCGAGATGATATCGAAACCGCAAAAGGCCGATAAAAACACCCCCGGTAGCGAACAAACAGCCCCTAGACATTCTCCCCCCAAAAACCGATTTAGTCCCAAACCCAAAAATAAAAACTCCGATAAGAATAAAGACAAAAAACCCAAGAGGGGCAAAAAATCAAACAGTAAATATAAAGGCAAAAGCCAGTTTTAACCCCTTACTTGTCTTTACTTCCCCATAAAGGGCAGTGAAATTATATTGCCTTACCCCCCAATAATCGTTAAAGGCTGCACACGAACAGGCCATCACAAACTGACAATGACAAACTGACCATGAAAAACAGGCAAAATTAGGCCCCACTTTAAACCCGACCACTTATAGCAAACCAGATCGGCCCCAAATTAGTAAAACCGTTTCGGAGTAAAATCATGCGTATCGAATCTATCGCCATAGGAGACACACCGCCAGAAGACATCAACGTCATTATCGAGGTGCCAGTTGGCGGGCAGCCCATAAAATATGAATTGGACAAAGCCGCTGGCACATTGGTTGTCGACCGGTTTTTATATACCCCCATGTCATATCCCGGAAATTATGGATTTGTGCCTCATACACTCTCTGATGATGGTGATCCGATTGACGTTCTGGTTTGCAATACCCGCCCCCTCATGCCCGGTTGCGTGATTAATGTGCGCCCTGTGGGGGTGATGATGATGGAAGATAATTCCGGTCTTGATGAAAAAATTATCGCCGTACCGTCACAACACCTCACCATGCGTTATAATGATGTGAACGAATATTCCGATTTGCCAGCGATTACCTTGCAGCAAATTGAACATTTTTTCGAGCATTACAAAGATCTAGAGCCGGGAAAATGGGTTAAATTAGGCGGCTGGCATAATGCGGAAAAGGCAAAAACATTAATCGTTGAAGCGATAGAACGAGAAAAATTAACTCTTAAAAATAAAAATTCAAAATAAAAAACCCAACAATAAACAGAATAAATATACATTTTTTAACAATCAATCCGCATACCATCATATGCGGGCTCTACCCCCATGGGCAGGTTATTTTTGAGTGTCTGATAATCCATTGAAATATGTAAATTCGTCAATATTGCCCGCTCCGGCTTTACCCGTTCAATCCATTCAAGGGTAAGATCAAGATGGGCGTGGGAGCCATGGGGTTTCATTTGCAACGCATCGACAATCCATATTTTCACCCCTTCAAGGGCTTCAAAGCTAGCCTCGGGCAAATCCACCAAATCACTGGAATAGGCAATATCACCAAACCTGAATCCCAATGAATTAACCCGCCCATGATATTGTAAAAATGTCATCACGGGGACAATCCCCGCTGGTCCGTTAACTTCAAAACCGCTACCAATGGGGGGAATAACTTGCCTGTCTAAAATAGCTGGATAGCTGCTGTTTTCAGGTTTTTCAAAACAATAATTGAATCGCTCAATAAGCTCTCCCGCCGTATCATCATCAATCCAAACCGGAATACGCGACCGCATAGCGATGGCATATAAACGCAAATCATCAATACCATTACTTTGATCCGCATGCGCATGAGTATAGAGAACCCCGTCAAGGCGCGAACATCCGGCCGCCATTAATTGAAGGCGCATGTCGGGCGCTGTATCAACAATGACACTGGTCACATGGTCGTGGGCAAATCCGTGGGTTTCATGGGCCCGCTCTATCAACATCGAACATCTTGAACGCCGGTTTTTCGGCTCTTTAGGGTCGCACACTCCCCAATCGCCCAATCCATCCACTCCGCCGGGGCGCGGCACCCCGCCTGACGAACCGGAACCCAAGATTGTAACCCGAAAAGCCGCAGGCTTTGTTACGTCATTTATATCGTCATTATTTTTTGTTTTTATCATCGGGCTAATATTTCATCATTACGGATCGCCTGAGGGAAAAGCCTGAAAAAATTTTCCGTGGTGATACGAGCGACTTCCTCGGTGCTGATGCCTTTTATCTCCGCCAGTTTTTGTGCCACATGCACCAAATAGGCTGGCTCATTTCGTCGCCCCCGCATAGGCACTGGCGCAAGATAGGGGCAATCTGTTTCAATAATAATCCGCTCTATCGGGGTTTCCTGTGCGATGGCGCAAACATCTTGCGCTTTTTTAAAAGTAATAATGCCCGAAAAAGCCACATACCCGCCCATGTCCAAAGCTTCTTTGGCCAATTCAAGGCCACTTGTATAACAATGGAGCAAAGGCACAAACGCTTCTCGTTGGTAGGCTTCGTCCAACATTTTACGCATTAAATCATCCGCCTCCCGCGTATGGATGATTAAAGGCAGTCGTGTTTTTTGACTGGCTTCAATATGTTTTGCGAAAACCTGTTCCTGAATTTCACGGTCGGAATATTCATAATGAAAATCAAGACCGCATTCACCAATTCCAACCACTTTTTCCGCTTCTGCCAAATCCAGTAATGTGCGGGTATCAAGATCGTTATAATCTTTTGCGTGATGGGGATGGACCCCGACAGAGCGCCACATAAACGGGTAACGCTTTGCAATATCACTAATCGCTTGCGTAGACGAAAGCTGATCGGAGATGGTTAACATATAGGCCACCCCTGCTTGTTGCGCATTTTCGATCAATGTTTCCAACTCACCCTCTTCATATTTTTCAGAGTGTAAGTTCACGTGGCTATCAACGAATACAGGCATCGTCATAAATTATCTTTTCTTGTTACCTATCAAACCAAGGCTTATCCTATTAAATCACCCTTATCATCGGGTTATATCAATGCAAATCTTTTTTAAAAATTGAAGCAAGATCAAACCCCATTGCTTCAATTAAAGAAGCACGATCAAGGTTTAATCCTTCCCCCTTTGCACAAAGGGTTGATAACACTTCCCACCCTTTCACATAAGCATTAACACTATAATCTTGTTTTATGTCATTACTATTATCATCACTGCTGTTCCCGTTAGTGTTATTTTCGTCACTAACCGCAATCGTCCGTGCCCGTAGGGACAAGGTGGATAATAAATGATCCTTAAATATGTTCCATCGCATTTCATCAGCCTTGCCGGTCAGATCACCGATAATTTTTTCAAAGCTATTCCCTTTTTGCGCCGCGCTAATAAACGCACTAACATTTTCAATGGCGGTGACGCCGCCTTCTAAATATAAACCCATTGCATAACCTGGGCGTCCGCCCGCTGCTTGTGCGCAAATATGCGCCTCCTGCGCCGTACATCCGGTTTCATCAATCAAAAACTGATGCACATCATCCGTTGGTACGGGGCGCAAATCAATCATCCGGCAGCGTGATCGTATCGTCGCTAACAATCTTCCGGGATAATTAGCTAATAATAGAAGCAATGTATTTTCCGGCGGCTCTTCTAATATTTTTAATAAAGCATTGGCAGAATTTCTATTCATATCATCCGCGCAATCAATTATCGCAACCCTAGCTGCGCCCCCTGCAGCAGTATGGGATAAAAACTGGGTTAATTGACGTATACGGTCCACTGAAATTTCATTTTCCAGCTTACCTTTTTTTTCATCAAATTCCCGCCGCGCCACAAACAGATCAGGATGCGCAAAGGAGGCAACCTGTCTAAAAATAGGTTTCCCTTTATCCATCTGTAAGGAAAAATCATCATCCAAATCTTGCGGGGACAAGACAGCTCTGGCAATGCGCGCGCCAAGGGTTGCCTTGCCAATACCCGAAGCGCCGGTGATAATCCAACCATGATGAAAGCTGTTTTTATCAATCTGCTGGCGGACATTTTTTTCAATATCATCATGACCGATGCAATTGCCTCGCTCATAAGGGGAGATGACCTCATCTATCTGCGCCTCATCATCATCCATTCTTGTCTCCATGATGATCAGTTTCAAGCAAGGAAAAACGCTGATTTATAACCGACTGAATGTCATGCGCCACACTATTTTTATCTTGATCCGCATTGATAATCACGCAACGCTCGGGGTTTATATCCGCAATTTCTTCAAAAGCATCATAAACGCGAGTTTGAAAATCAACCCCCTTATTTTCAAACCTTTGCTCTTCATCCGCGCGGGCCTTGGAACGAGCCAATCCCGCCCCCCCGGATAGAGATAAAACAAACGTCACATCCGGCATCATATCCCCCACCACAATGTCGTGGAGTTGTTTTACTTTTTCGCGGCCCAAGGCCCCCGCTATGCCTTGATATGCCATAGAGGAATCCGAAAACCGATCACATAATACAACGGCACCCCGTTGTAGTGCTGGCATAATGGTTTTTTCTAAATGATCCGCACGCGATGCATACATCAACAAGGCTTCGGTTAATGCTGACCAACGATCGGGGTTTCCTGTTACCAATAAAGTACGTATTTCCTCAGCCCCTAAAGACCCACCCGGTTCGCGGGTGACGACCACGTCTTGCTTACTAGCTTGCAAACTCTCTTCCAGAATTTTTATCTGGGTAGATTTGCCAACGCCGTCACCCCCTTCAAAACTAACGAAAAGACCCGGCCATTGTCGCTGCCGCACATGATCATTTTGCGTCATGATTATTCACGCTCTTTTTTTCCAGAGCTTCTGTCTGGTTTGATCAGTATTTTTCTAGCCGCAAGGCTGATTTTTCCCATCCATCCGGCCTCTTCTACTCCTTTTTCAGCATAGAGAGGGTAAATAAAGGGTACCCGCCCCGGCACTTCAAGGCGCAACGTACCCACTTGTTGGCCTTCCAAGACCGGCGCACTAATAGGGCCATCATATATCGCCGTGGCTTTAACCTTAGAAACCAATTCGCGGTGTAGGGTTAAATTAATCACCTCCCCCGTTACCAAACGAACCGTATTTCGCTTACCTTTAAAAATTTCTGCCTCGACCACAACATCGCCTGGGCGAAAAAAGATGCGCCGCTCGAAATCATCAAAGGCAATCTGCATTATCCGCCGCGCCTCACGCAAGCGCGCATTTGAGGTTTCAAGCCCGTTTAAGACAATTATTCTACGCTCCCCATCAATAACAGAAGATCCCACAACCCCGTATCCTGATTCATCCGTATGGCCCGTTTTCAAACCATCCGCGCCTTCAAACGCCCTCAATAACGGGTTCCGGTTTTGCTGGGTAATTTTTGACCACGTAAATTCGGACTCACTAAAAATTGTATAATATTCGGGGTAATCACGTATGATTTTACGGGCGAGATTGGCAAGATCAACCATACTCATTTTTTGACCCGGGTTCGGCCACCCCGTAGCATTCGCAAAAGTTGAATTAACAAGCCCCCATTCACGGGCTTTCTGGTTCATCAAAACCGCAAAAGCCTCTTCAGACCCTGCAATATTTTCCGCCAGCACAATCGCCGCATCATTTCCCGATTGAATAATCAACCCGCGCAATAAGTTTTCGACGCTAATTTGCGTTCCCACCAAGACCCACATTTTAGAGCCTTGCCAACTCCATGCCTTTTCACTCACTTTAAATTCAGTATCAAGAGCTATTTCACCGCGCTTTAACTTTTCAAAAATGATTGCTGCCGTCATCAACTTACTCATGGAGGCCGGTGCAGTGGTGGTGGTTCCGTTTTTGGAAAATAAAACCTCACCCGTATCATGATCCATGATCACAGCAAATTTCGCCGCTGTCTTAATCGGTGCGCCGCCCTCAATATTATCCAGTAGTTCTTGAGATGAAGCGTCTTGCGCTAATACAACCGCGCTAGTGGGGGCCAGATAAACTACTGTAAACAGATACAACAGTGCAAACAGGCACAAGGAAATAACCCGCCAAGAAACTTTAAAAAAAGCAGGCATAGAAGATGATAAAAGGGGATTAGAAAGATTAAGCATCATAAATTATAAGCAACTGAATAAAAATAGAATGATAAAACATAAACACGTCAAATTTATGATCATTTAATCACGTTTAGGGCTAAACTGTAAGTATCAAATTTAAAGCCATCAACCTTAATGCTGGCCCACCAATAGCCCTATAGGCATATTTAATATGTTCCCGTCTCTACAAGGCGTGCATCCCTATAGCCTGCGGCACGCAAGGCTTCCATTGTTTCCAGAGCATGGGCCTTATCACTATAAGGCCCCATAAACACTTTATAAAAGCTTTGCTGACGCGATGCATCGGTTAACTCGGTTTGAATAAATACAGGCCCGGAGGGTCCCAATAAAAGGGAGAGCCGTTCTGCGCGGTTGGGATCTAAAAATGATCCCACCTGAATTTGATAAGCGACCGATATATTCCGCGTGTTCCTAACCGGGCTCCCCACCCTATTCGCACCAGAGGCTTCAAAACCCGACGTTTCAATAACGGGCAAGGCCCCATAATTGGGTATTTGGCCGGACCCAATCTGTCTTGATGTTTCATTTCTTTGGTCAGATCGTTGTTCAGATGGTTGCTCAGAGGCATTTTGGGCAATTAAATCCGTGATACTTTCCCCATCGCGATCGGTCGATCTGGCTGATACGTTTGAATTGGTTTTTCTATCTCGTCTTAATCTCCTACCAGACCCTTTTAAACTATCGGCTATCGCCTTAATCGCTTTGCGATCATTCTTGCGGGTAATGGCTAAATCCAACGAGGCCTCTCTTACAAAGGTGACCTTTACTTGGGCCGTTCCACTTTCAATCATGCCTAATTGCCCTGCGGCCTCTCGCGATAAATCAATAATCCGGTCTCGCGAAAATGGCCCCCTATCATTAACCCGCACCCTTATTGTGCGGCCATTACCCAAATGGGTCACTTCAACAATAGAAGGAAGCGGCAAGGTCCGGTGCGCCGCGGTAAGCGCATTCATATCAAACAATTCACCATTGGCAGTTGGTCGATGGTTAAAATTAGGCCCATACCAAGAGGCTACACCAATCTCCGAATAATTCTCATCCTTCGCCGGATAATAATATTTCCCCGCAATCTGATAAGGATTGCCCACTTTATAATGGGGCCTAATCCCGTCAGTGCTGCCCCCCGAAGCAGGAGCCGTGTTGACCCCGCCTGATACCCCGCCACGCGGCCCACCCGAAGAAACACATGCCGACAAAAACACAATAGAAAAAACCACTACCAAAAACCGCCCTGCCAAATGACCTCTGGGTTTTATTCCCTGTACCTTTTGAATTAGATGGGCCTGTTGAATTACATGTATCTGACCGAAAGCCATAAGCATATTCCCATTTTACGGACGATAGAGAATCATCTCGCATTAATATGAATAACCATAGCAAATTTCGCAGAAAATATCTCTATCAGGAGACAAATCAGGACATGGGAGGAAGGAAAACCCCACTAGCTTAACTTGTACGCATAAAAAACGGCATTATGAGTTAGGTTTAAGAAGGTTTAAACTCTCTTAGGGTCGTAGCCTAACTCCGTAAACCTTTCTTCTAAAAACTCAACAAACCCTTGGATTGGTTTTGAATTACTGACCATTAACAATTCACGGCCTATCTCGGTCGGCAATACGTGACCTAGGTTAAATTCTTTACTATCGATAGATAGCACAAATATCGTATCACAATAATGAAGTTCCACATTGGTATTTTGAAGGAATAAGCTAAACCCACCAAACCCACCAACACTATCAAAATTAATCAACCCTAGGCTATCCAATTCTTTTAGATCACTAAATGCCAATCCATTGTTTCTATAAAAATCATTTTTATCCTTATAAATTAAAGGAATATTCATTTGAGGTGACGCACAAAAGTTCTTAATGAGAGAAAATTTTTCTGCATCTTTTTTATCAAAACTGGCCAAAAAGTTCAGTGTCTTTTTTGAAAAACTTCCTTGCTTGTTTGCCTCGCCAGCTAGGATTCTCGCGTAAAGAGATTGCATTTCTGAATCAGAAACAAGTTTTGTTTTATCAAAGAAATTACGTATCCAATCACTCTCAACTGCATCAGGTTCGGCCTCGTCATCAAGCATAGGTAATGCTTTAGTCACCACATTTTCAATATTTGTTTGATTTTGCGCTTCCTCTTGTAGAAAGCGATTCACTGCCCTACGTTGAAGATCGGTCACTTCAATCTGCGAATTGGCCTCAATTACTGCTGCTTTAGCATTCGCTTTAGCAGTCCTTCTTATATTGGTAGGTTCATACAACACCCCAATGGCACCCGAAATCTTTTTTATGAGAGTATCACCAAGCTTACCAAAATCACCTATATTTATTAGCGGGTTATCACCCATTGTTCCCTCCAAATAAAAATAGTCGGACCCAACATACCTATGGCAGGAATCATAAATGACTCCCAGACCTTTATCAATGTAACTTATTTTCAATAATTTACAGCAAAAACCAAGAAAATTACCATTTTCACATACCAGCGCTTGCCATTTTAAAAAACCACCCTATTAAAGAGTTTGCAATGACTAAAACGATGCACTTTCTTTGCGGAGGGGTGGCAGAGTGGTCGAATGCGGCGGTCTTGAAAACCGTTGGGCTTCACGGTCCCGGGGGTTCGAATCCCTCCCCCTCCGCCATTTTTTCTTAATAGAGAATCCATACCGATTCTACAAAGTAAAAAATGCTCTGATTTAAACCACTCTAAATACCGCCCACGGCCTTTTAGAACAAAGCAGCAGAAACCTACATAAGCTCGCTACGATAATCTTAATACAAATATTTATAGATTATTTCACACAAACGGATAATATTTTCTCATGGGGAGTTAGCGCGTTTATGATGCCTACATCATATAAACCTTGCTCCATTTGCTGCCAGCGTTGTTCTAACGTGCCTGTATATCCAATGGATAGTCTAATAAGGCCATTCTCAATACCACATGTGGAAAGGTCTTCATCGCTCATCTCGCTTGATGTGCTGGATCTTGGGGCTGACATCAAACTATCAAAATAACCTAGGCTAACAGCCATATAACCAAAACCATGCTTATTCTGCAGGCATTCCATTAGGCGTTCTGCGCGTTCTGCGGAACCAAGATTTAGGGTAAGCAAACCACCAAAGCCATAATCTAGACAACTTTGTTGCTTTATAAGGGCATGATCGGGGTGATTGGCCAAGCCGGGATAGGAAACGGTGAGATCAAGCGCCAAGAGGCGCTCTGCAAAAATCTGTGTACGTCGTGCATGTTCTTTTATACGTAGCCCAAGATGTGGCAGCCGTAAACTAATCTTCGAAGCTGTTTCTGGGTCCATCACGGGGCCAAGGATCATCAATGAACCAGTATGCAAATCCATCAAGGACGTAATAAAATCCGCATCCGCACATATGGCACCGGCGACAATATCAGATGCGCCATTAATAAATTTTGTGAGACTGTGAACAACAACATCCGCGCCTAACGCCAACGGGTTAATAGATAGGGGGCTAAACGTATTATCTATCACCAGTTTGATGTTATGTGCCTTGGCGATATTTGCAAGGCCGCTAATATTTGTGACCCGCAACGTAGGGTTAGATACGGTTTCTGCATAGATTACGCGTGTCTTATGGGTGATAGCCGCTTCCACGGCCTCAAGGTTAGTAATATCAACCATTGTGGTATGAATGTTGGCTTTAGCGGGCAGAAACTCTTGGGTCAACGCATAACTTCCCCCATAAATTGTATTTGCTGCAACAATATGGTCGCCAGAATTACAAATATTCAGCAATGTTGCCGAGATCGCTGCCATACCACTTGCAGAGCAATAGGCGGCTTCTGCCCCTTCAAGTGCAGCAAGTTGTTGACTAAGATGATAGACTGTTGGGTTAAAACTCCGGCCATAAAGATAACATCCTTCTTGTGGTGTTTTTGAACCATCAAATAGGGCCGGCATTGTGTTAGGGTCGAGAACTGTAAAGGTTGAACTTGCCTCAACAGACATATTTACACCGCCATGTTCACCAAATTCACGTCGTATAGATGCCATCCGAGCTTCGGGTACCATATGATTTGTCATGCTTAATCTCCTATTGCTTCAGAGTTTCATGACATAAGTAACGCCATAGATTCTATCTAATAATGCCTATTTTACATTGATAAAAAGCAGATTCTGCGGTAAGAATAGTAATGGACAGCTTTGACCGAAAAATTATCCGTGAATTGCAGCAGAATGGTCGCATTACAAACCAGAAACTATCAGACACAATCGGCTTATCACCATCGCCCTGCTTAAAACGTCTACGTGACCTTGAATCCAGTGGTGTTTTACTTGGGTATACAGCCCAAGTTGATCAAGTTGCTTATGGCTTACCGATAACCGCGTTTGTTCGCGTGCGTCTTAGTGACCATAACGAGGAAACCGTCGCAAGTTTTGAGGCGCGTATAGGAGAGATTGAACGCGTCCAAGACTGCTATCTTATCGCAGGAGAGGCTGATTACCTTCTGCGTATCGTGATTGAGGATTTCAATACATATGAAGAATTTATTCGAAGACGTATTCAGCGGCTAACAGGAGTAGCCTCGATCGACACCAGTTTTGCTTATGGGGTCGTAAAACGCTCTACCGTCTTTCCACCTGTAGGACATATAGGTCGATAGTCTTTACCAAGCTCTTTGATTGTTGGCTGCATTAACATATAATCAAGTTCTAAAGAGATTTCATCGCATAAGCTAAACAACTACCGACTGGCGTCGGTAGGTTTATCAGAGTGGCTATCAATGTAGTGAAGTACGGATTCATCAGTAATGGCACCGCTTGTGGCACAAAAATAACCACGAGCCCAAAACCGCCTGCCCCAATAGCGCTTCTTGATTTCAGGAAATTCCTGCTGGATTTTAAACGACGAACGTCCCTTCGCCTTTTGCATCAACTGGCTAACCGATACGCTCGGTGGGATCGAAACAAACATATGCACATGATCGGGTGACAACACACCGCGAATGATCGTGACGCCCATTTCCTTGCACACTTGGCGGATGATATCGCGAACCCGTTCACGAAGCTGACCACGCAAGACTTTGTACCGATATTTTGGCACAAAAACGATATGAAAATGATTTTGAAAAACAGTGTGAGATGCTTTATCATACGACATGTTCTGATCCTTTGAAAAACGAGAGCCTATAACCGCCCCCGCGGGGCTCTCGTTTTTCAAAGGATCAGAACATGACTTAGTCACGAAA
>CALLPQ010000107.1 GCA_938015425.1 uncultured Parvularculaceae bacterium
CCACATGTAATGGCCTCGCCAATGGGGGTGTTCCATTCATTATCACACACACGATTATAAAAACTCTTTTGGGGGAATTCCTCGCGGCATCGCCCGCAAACCGCTGCGGTGGTATTGTGTGATTGTAAAAAAGTATGGGCGAAAGACAGCCAGTGGGGGTCAAGCTGGCAATCGCCGTCAATAAATTGCACATAATCAAAAGGCGACTTATTTGTTTGGTTCGCCATATCCGCTTTTTGTGTAAGGGCTTGCATGCCTGCATTGCGCGCGCGGGCCGCAGTAAAGGGTGTAGACATATCCAGTTTCACGACCTTGGCGCCAAATTTTTCTGCCTCTTCGACGCTATGATCTGTGGAGCCTGAATCAACATAAACGGTTTGCTTGGCATACCCTTCAAGGCTTTGAAAGCAGCGGATAAGCCGTTCGCCTTCATTCCTGCCAATGACGACGATGGCGATTGATGGCAATATGCCCGATATTGGTGGGGCTGATTTCATAAGGGTCGTCCATCGTGATGATAATTTTACAAGCGTAGTTATTATCACACACCCATACACGATTTGATTAAGAGGGTTGAATTTATTTTCTTATCAGATTTTTTTACAAGAACTATGAAGAGTTGAGGGGCGCTCGTGAGAAATTCATGAAAAATCACGGTTAATAACTTTAATGAAAGATTAATGTTGGACTTCCCGTTCTGGTTTGGGTAAAAGCTTTGCAAAATCACATAAACTTTTCTTTATATGAAAGGCATTTAAGCAAATGGCTCGTCAATCTTACCTTTTTACCAGTGAAAGCGTCTCCGAGGGACATCCCGATAAAGTATGTGACCGCGTCTCAGACAGTATTGTGGACTTGTTTTTGGGAAAAGACCCCGTATCACGCGTGGCTTGTGAAACCTTGACGACCACCAATCAGATTGTTGTGGCTGGTGAAGTGCGGTGTAGCGAAAAAGTAACACCAGAAGAAATCGAAGCCACGGCGCGCGATGCTGTTAAAGATATTGGGTATGAGCAAGACGGTTTTCATTGGAAAAACTCGAATTTCCAGAATTTCTTACATGAGCAATCAGCCGATATTGCTATGGGTGTGGATTCTGGTGAGAAAAAAGAAGAAGGCGCTGGTGACCAAGGGATAATGTTTGGGTATGCGGTGAATGAAACCGAAGCTTTAATGCCGGCCCCTATTCAGTATTCTCATGAAATTCTACGCCGGATGGCGGCTGTGCGTAAATCTGGTGAACGCCCTGAATTCGAGCCAGATGCAAAAAGTCAGGTCACTTTAAGATATGAAAATGATAAACCTGTTGCCGTGACCTCCGTTGTGGTTTCGACCCAACATACGCAAGGGTCAACGCCTGCGGATATTAAAGAAATGGTGCGTCCGATCGTGTCTGATGTCCTTGGTGATATGGGCATGCCCCCTGAGGACGAGTTTTTTGTAAACCCTACAGGAAATTTTGTGATTGGCGGCCCTGACGGGGATGCGGGTTTGACAGGCCGCAAGATCATTGTTGATACCTATGGCGGTGCGGCCCCCCATGGCGGCGGTGCCTTTTCTGGTAAAGACCCGACCAAGGTTGACCGTTCGGCGGCTTATGCATCACGGTATTTGGCTAAAAACGTGGTTGCGGCTGGCCTTGCTGATCGCTGTTTAATTCAACTCTCTTACGCGATCGGGGTTGCCAAACCGCTTTCTGTTTATGTTGATTTGTACGGCACCGGAAATGTGGACGAAGCCAGACTGGAAGCGGCATTGCAAAAAGTGATGGATTTGTCACCGCGGGGTATTCGTGAACATCTCAAACTGAATAATCCGATTTATGCCAGAACAGCCGCTTATGGTCATTTTGGTCGTAATGCCCAAGATGATGGTGGTTTTTCATGGGAGCGCACTGATCTGGTTGATGCGCTAAAAGCAGCGTTTTAAGGGCTGTTTTGGTTTAATCCCTCTTTGGTTTAACCCCCTCAAACATTATAAATAGTGATGATCACCCGCGAAAACTGAAACTATCCCCGAATAATGAAAATTGTTTGGGGGTTTTAGTTTTCTGCCTTTAGTCTCATATTGTATCATAATGGGACGCATATACGCTTCCTTACATACATAATTGTTTTATACACGCCTCCTCACATTGATGCGAGAAGAGCAGATGCTATAAGATTATAGGGCATGTTGGTGTTATAGTGCCTATGAAAGGAATTATTCTATGAATGTAAAGTCCATAATAATCGTGTCTTCTCTATTGGCTTTGGCGGGAATTGGGGGGCTGGCATTAGGCTCTTCATCAAGCCTCGATTTTGCTCATGCAAAAACTAGCTTGCAGGAACAAATAGTGCCCGAAGTGATTATTGGACCAAGGGAGGCGCCATCCCTGCAGGGGGGTGATGATCAAACCGCCCCAGAGGGGGATGTGCTGGAAGATAAAGCAGTTTTGGCGGCGTCGCGCCTACGTGATGCGGTGATCCGTATTGATCCTGGGGCTGATCTTTTGGCAAGTGGTGCAAACTTTGCCGTGCAGGGCGTTAGAGTGACATTAATCTATGATCTTAATTCCGACCGTATGCGTATTGTTACCCCCGTTGCGAGTGTAAACGATGTCACAACAGAGGAAATTGTTCGCTTGATGCAGGCTAATTTTGATAGTGCTCTTGATGCGCGATATGCGTTGGCTCAAGGGGCAATCTGGTCAACCTTTATCCATCCTCTATCAAGTTTAAGTCTTGATGATTTTGCGTCCGGTTTAGGGCAGACAGTCAATCTTGCGCTTACTTACGGGTCTAGCTATTCTTCAGGCGCGTTGGTGTTTGGCGGTGGTGATAGCCAAGTGGAGCAAGAGCAACGGGAATTGATTGATGAATTGCAAGACAAAAGCCGCGAAATCTAAACCGGTTCAAATCAGGCTAAGACATAAGTTGAGCCTTGGTAAATCCTCATTGCACTTAGTTTATTGATATTTTAAAAATTATGCATGACGCAGAAACATCAAGCGAGAATTATATTCCCCGACTTTATGGTCGGCGGCAAGACCGTCCTTTAAAACAACGCCAACAAGCATTGATGGATACTCTTTTGCCTATGGTTTCTATTGCTGTGCCTACTGTCGGGCATTCGGGCAGTTGCGCAGATGAAAGTAAACTTGGCAGTCTTGATCCCAAATCATTGTTTGGGCCATTGACTGCGCCACTATCTGAGCACGATGATGCAAACGATGTTGTGTCAAAAAATACTGTGCCCGATGATATTTGGTTGGAAGTTGGTTTTGGCGGCGGGGAACATTTGGCGTGGCAAGCAGCCCAAAATCCCCATATTGGCATGATAGGCGCAGAGCCTTTTATTAACGGGGTGGCCAAATTGCTAACCCATATGGATGACGGGGCTTTAAAAAACATCCGTATGCATCATGGTGACGTTAGGCCCCTATTAGAGATTTTGCGCGAGGGATGTATTGCCAAAATGTTTGTCTTGCATCCAGACCCATGGCCCAAAGCACGCCATCACAAACGCCGGATGATTAATCCGTGGTTTTTTGAACAAGCAGCACGATTGGTGAAACCGGGCGGTGAATTGCGGATTGCCTCCGATATTGAAGATTATGTGTCCTGGACATTAATGCATGCGCAAAACCAGCCCTGGTTTGAATGGACAGCCCAAAAAAGTGCCGACTGGCTGGAGCGTCCCGCAGATTGGCCGCAAACCCGTTATGAAGCCAAGGCTTTGCGCGAAGGGCGAACACCCACCTATTTGATATTCCGGCGCAATAAGAAACACTATTCCTAGTAGTTATTAGAATGTTATTGTGAACATAATTATAAGTAAGTCGCAAATATAAGCGGTATAAATAAACGCATAGGTTTATTTCCAGATTAGATTTTAAAGAGAATGACAATGACATTGGCCAGATATTTTAACCCGACCAAAACACTCTTTATAGGGTTGTTTTTAGCGGCAATTTTAATTGTGAGTGGGTGTACAAATTTGTCTTATGTTATCAATCGGGCCAAATTGAAACCAAAAGGATTAAGTGCCCAACCGGAAATCGTTGACGCAAACGCCCGCGTCATTACCTCCCTAGGGCAATGGGAGACGGCGCGCCTCTTTATTCAAGAACAATTACAAAAATATGTTTATGGCACTATGCCTGACCAATCTTCGATTTCTATTAAAGATCGTACAGTGATTGATAAAAATGCTTTTGAGGGTAGCGGGACATTGGAAGAGATCACCATGACCGCCACGGCAACATTCGCGGATGTGGCCAATGAAAGCAAACCCTTTATTATTGAACTGATTACGCCTAATAATCAGCAAGGCCCCGTGCCCGTTATTTTGATGCAAAGTTTTAGTCCGCGCTGGTCGGCCATACGTCATCCCGGGGTTTCTCATCCGGACAATATCGATCCGGAAGAAAACCGTGCCGGAGGGTTGATCACCTTTGTGTTTGGCCGTTATGTGGAAGCGCCGCCCGTCAAAGATATTCTAGATCGTGGTTATGCGGTGGCTTTGGTTTATCCCAGCGAGTTTGTGCCCGATCGCGGGCTATCGGGTCTGCAAGCATTAGCAGCTTTATCCCAAGGCCATGAAGATGATCAATCACGATGGGGGTCAATTGCAGCTTGGGGATGGGGTTTTTCGCGCATGATTGACGCGTTGGAGCAAGACCCCCGTTTTGCCAAAGATGGGTTTATTACCTATGGACATTCCCGGTACGGAAAATCGGCCCTTGTGGCGGCGGCGTTTGACCCGCGCATATCAGCCGTGATCTCGCATCAATCAGGCACCGGCGGCGCGTCTTTGAGTAAAGAAAAAAAAGGCGAGTCAATCGAAGAGATAACAAACTCATATCCCCATTGGTTTTCAAAAACGTATGCAGCTTATGCAGGACGGGAAATAGAATTACCCCTTGATCAACATTATCTTTTAGCTTTGGTTGCGCCAAGGCCGCTTTTATTGGGGAATGCGCGCCGTGATACTTGGTCCGACCCCAATGGCGCCTTAAAAGCTGCGATAGGCGCTAGTTCCATATGGGGGCTGTATCCTTCAGATGCGGGCCACGTACGGGGGTTGCAGCAAGAAAAATTAAAGCCATTTTTGCCGGAAGCCGACATCGCCTTATGGATACGTCCAGGTACCCACGGTGTTGTCAAAGAGGATTGGCCGGCCTTCTTGCAATTCCTTGATGCGCATATTGAATAATGGTTTTACTGGAATATAAAGAAAATTAATCCGTATCAGGTTTTTTCTTTTTAACACCCCATAAACGGATAAAATTTTTAATCTGTGTCCATTGCAATTGACTTGGCGTTTGGGTGGGTTTTCGGGTGATGGTGCATCTTAAGGCGTAAAGTGCACTGCCTTTCAGCCACGCTATATCGGCGAGAAAATGTGTCATCTTGCGGTGGTGTTTGGAAAAATAAAGATTGCGCGAATGATACCAATAATCGGCTAAAGGTTTTTGAGTGGTTACACCCCCTTGGGCGCCCGTTGAAAACCCTTCTTGGTGAACAGCATGGGCTTGTGGCACTTGCCATGTCTCCCAGCCGCTATCATGGCCGCGTTTCATCAAATCGGTCTCTTCGAAATATAAAAAATATGCTTCATCAAACGAACCGATCTCTTGTATGGTTTTGGTCCGCGCCATAAAAGCGGCCCCGCTTACCCAGTCACATTTAAAGGGTGCCTGGTTCGGGTCTGGTTTTAGGGGTACAATAAAATTTTTGAAAATTTTTGAAAAAATTCCTGTACGTACTGTTCCTTCAAACTCCCCTTGGGGGGAAAAGAACCGAAATGCGCTGGATTGAAGGTTCTCGTCATTATCTTTTATAGAGCAACCAGCAAACCCCGCTTTTGGGTTTTGATGTAAAAACGATGTCAGGGCAGTTAAACTATCATCGTGCAAATGTGCGTCAGGGTTTAAAAACATGATCATCTCGGGCGGAGCAGCCTGTTTTAAAATATGTGTTAGGCCCACATTATTGCCAGCGCCGAACCCGCCATTGACCGGGTGGGCGATGATGGTCACATTATTTTCAAATCCTTTTTGCTGGATAAAGTTTTGCAACTTTTCCGCATCGCCATTTTGGGAATTGTTATCCACAATATAAATGTGATTGCTACCGGAAGGTAATTGGTGCTGTTCCACCAAACGGGATAGGTTTTCCAAAATAAGATCGCCCGCCCGATAATTGACCATCACGGTCGCGAATGCGGGATTGTCGGGCTTTGGGTTATGAGGCGCTGGGTTTGACATTTTTGAGGGCGGTGATTTTGGGGGCTGCTATCGTTAGAGGGGGTGGTCGGAGAAGGGGTCTGGATAATAATGGCTGCGCAGATTTACCTTGAGTGATAAAGAGTGCCTATATGTGCTAGGAGTTGCCAGTTTTAGCAATCACCTAATAACACGCCAACCCTATAAAGGTGAATTTGCGTATGTAGTTAATTTACTTGTGATGATACAGCCTAAAGATGAAATTGCCCGTGTTACACGTTAGTTTGGGGCGCTGGGGCGGTCATTTCGGTTCGACATTTGGGATTGCTGTGATATCATAAGATAGATTTTGTCGCGTATTAAGCAGGGTTATAACGAACCTTTGGGCTTAATACTGGGCATATAACACTGGGAATTTAACTTTGGGGCCAAGAAACTGGGGCATTAAAACATGGCGCGTAAACTAGGTAGACCTGTAAAATTTATCAAACCGGGGCGATATATCTTCAACATGTTGTTGTTTTTATTGGCTGTTGGCGCGATGGTTTATTATTTATCGCCCTATAGTCCCCAGCCTTCCACTTTGTTGATTGATGCTTTTAAGGCCAATATTGCCCTGAACGGGATCATCCTTTTTGTGCTGTTTGTGGGCATTATCTATAATTTACGGCAAGCGGGCGTGATTTCTCCTGCGGTTAACTGGGTGGAGAGCTTTTTAGAATCTGCTGATCCCGCACGGGCCCGTCTACCGCGTCCTCCCGGCCTCATTGGCGCGATGGTCAAACCTTTATTGGATGCGGATCGTCTTGGCGGTGCACTGGATCCGGCTTTAGCGCGCTCTATGCTCGATTCAATTGGTACGCGTATGGATGAAGGCCGTGATATGGGCCGCTATATTTCCAATCTGTTGGTGTTTCTTGGTTTGTTAGGCACCTTTTGGGGATTGTTGGAGACGGTTAATGCGGTTGCCGATACCATTTCCGGCCTCTCCGGTGCGGGTACTGATGCTGAAGGGGCGGTCACCCAGCTTATCACGAATTTGCAAAAACCATTATCGGGTATGGGGACAGCATTTTCTTCTTCCCTGTTTGGTTTGGGGGGATCGTTGATTATCGGGTTTCTGGATTTGCAAGCAGGGCAAGCGCAAAACCGGTTTTATTCCGACCTTGAAGATTGGCTATCAGGCATGTCTGCGGTGCGGACCATAAATGCTGGCGATAATGCAAATTATCAGTATCAAGATAATGGCGCTTTATTGGCTGCATTACAAAGCCTTGAGGCTGCGTTTGCCGCTAATACCGAAACCCAGATAAAATCTCAAACCGGTCAATCGACCGAAGTGAAAGAAGAGATTAGGGCGCTTAACCGAACCCTCGTCCGCTTGGGTAGCGGGGAGTAAGGGTATGGCCCGCCGGCGTAACCGAGCAGAAGCCAATATCTGGCCGGGTTTTGTGGATGCTTTATCTACATTGCTCTTGGTGATGATGTTTGTTCTATCGATTTTTGTCGTAGGGCAATTCTTTCTGGGCGATAAATTACAATCCGTGCAACGTGAATTGTCTGATAAAGATTCAGAACTTGCGCGATTGATTGCGCAAATTAATTCCTTAAATGATGAATTAGGGTTGGCCAAAAAACAAAATAGTGATCTTCAAACGAATATTTTATCCCTCGAAGATACAATCAAAAAGAAAAATACAGAGCTTGCCGGATTAGCGGCCGCATTAGCAGCTAGTCAAACCGCGATTGCCGCCAGCGCAGAAGAATTGCAGGCAGAAAAAGCATTATCCACGCAACAAAAAAGCGAGATCGCAACCCTTAACGCGCAAATCGCGGCCCTGCGCCGACAGCTCGCTAGTATTCAAGAAGCCCTTGATGCCGCTGAAGCCAAAGATAAAGAGCAGCAAGCGCAAATTGAAAACCTTTCATCGCGGTTGAATGCAGCTCTGTCTCGTAAAGTATTAGAATTGCAAGAGGTGCGTTCACGGTTTTTCGAAGCGCTTCGAAACGCGTTGGGGGACCGCACTGACGTTAAGGTGGTGGGAGACCGGTTTATCTTTGAAAGTGATATTTTATTCGGGTCTTGCTCTGCCACTATCGGTGATCTGGGTAAGATTGAACTCGCCAAGCTGGCCACAGCGTTAAAAGAAATTCAAGGAGATTTGCCCGGTGATCTGGCGTGGGTTTTGCGGGTTGATGGTCACGCGGATGCGGAACGATTAGGTCCGGGGTGTCGCCAATTCTTTGATAGCAATTTAGAACTATCCGCCCAAAGAGCAATATCAGTGGTGAATTACCTTACCAGTGAAGGCGTTCCCTCAAGGCGTTTATTGGCCACGGGGGCAGGGTCAACTTATCCATTGGTGAACGGACGCAATAGTGCAGCATATGCACAAAACCGCCGTATAGAATTTAAACTGACTGAACGATAATCACCTGAAATGGATCAGGCTTTTGCCTGTAGTCGGACTAATCTATTTGCGAAGGTCTTTTGGCGAGTCAAGGCAGATGTGTGATGTGATGCTGGCAACTTGCGGTACTGTGCCTAATCTATCCGTATGGAAAGCTTTATAGGATTCAAGGTCCGCCACTTCAACCCGTAATAAATATTCAACGGACCCTGTAATATTGTGACATTCACGCACTTCCGGTGCGGCTTCCATGGCCCGTTCAAAAGCCTTGGAGTCTTTCTTTAAATGGCCTGACAGACCCACCATAACGAAAATGGTGATGGCTGATCCAAGTTTACCCCGATTTAATATAGCGCGATAACCCAGAATATACCCGCTGCGTTCCAATTCTTGCACACGCCGAAGGCAGGCTGATGGGGACAGCCCAACTTGTTCTGCAAGTTGGGTGTTCGTGATACGACCATCTCGTTCCAAAATTCGCAATATATGTTGGTCTATTTTGTTATTTGTCATTATTTATTGTGTTTTTTATAAAAAATTCGGCATTTTTGCAAAATATTATACTTAATAATGCGTTATTATTGTGCCTTAGTCTAGCGTTAGATGAGGTGATCTAATCCTTATCAGCGCAAATATTTTAAATATTGAATTCTCGAGATAATAACCGCCCCATCCTTGATTGCGGCATTGTTGTCTTGGAGAGGCTTGTCAGGGAGAAAGCCATGCCTTTATCTTCGCTTGATCATTATGATATGTCTGCTGAACGCGGGTTTTTATGTCGTTACGAGGCTCACAAGGTTGCTCTTACAGGTGATTTTGCTGCGGCGCGCGCTGTGGCGATGAAGTTGCCGGCAATCCTGCCCTCTGGCAGAACCCGCCCCATCCTTGAGCGCGATGTGCCGGACACAATCACTTTAGAAGATGTGGCTCATCTTTCGGATGACCAGGCCCGTATGGCCATGGTGCATTATTCATTTATGGTGCAGGCTTATGTTTGGGGGGATGTTGAACCGCCCAAACACTTACCGCGTAATCTGGCGATCCCCATCGTCGCTTTAGCGGATCGTCTCGGTCAGCAACCCCTTCTCCCTTATAGTGGGTATGTGCTTGATAATTGGGGTCGTTTTGACGGCGATGGACCAATTGATTTAAGCAATATTTATATGATTCAAAATTTCTTATCAGGCCAAGATGAGGCGTGGTTTGTATTGGTTCATGTAGCGATTGAGGCGCGGGCGGGCGAGGTGTTGGCCGCTATGAAACCGGTTGTGGAAGCTGTATCTAACAATGATGATAAAGCGGTGCAAACTCGACTGGAAGGGATGGCGAGTGTATGGGAAGAAATCAATAAACTGTTTGATCTTATGCCAGAAAATTGTGACCCTTATATTTATTTTGAACGTGTACGTCCTTATATCCATGGGTGGAAAGACAATCCTGCATTTCCTGATGGATTGATCTATGAAGGAGTGGGCCGTTTTTCGGGTGAAGGAAAATCTTTCCGTGGGCAGACGGGATCCCAATCATCTATCGTTCCCTCTATGGATGCCTTACTCGGTATTGGTCATGCATCAGACCCTTTAAAGGCATATCTGGACCAGTTACATATTTACCGCCCTCCCGGGCATAGAAAATTTATTGATGATGTGAGGTCCAATAGTACATTGCGTGATTTCACACAAAAAGTGTCCAGTAAAAACCTTACAAAGGCTTATAATGCGAATGTTCAAGCTGTTTCGGATTTCAGGTCCCGCCATCTCGAATATGCAGCTAGCTATATCAATAAACAGGGTAAGAAAACCACTGGTAATGATACAGAAGTTGGCACGGGTGGCACCCCCTTTATGCGATATCTAAAAAAGCATCGGGATGAAACGCGGTCAAACCTTATTAATGTTTAAGAGCCTAAACGGAAAAGCGAGATAAGATATAAAAAGCTGTGGATCAGACGTCAGTTTGTCCCAACTCGTTACACCTCAGGCTCTCACTTTAAAGAATTAGAGCTGTAATCGTGTGAAATTGTTGAAATGAATGCGCTTTAGCCTTTTAGGACCATTTGATTTTTTTCCGTGCGTATACTGTCGATACGGGAAAGGTAAGACATGCCGAGCAAGTTTATGTCAAGTTTGTCGTCGGGAATAATAAAAGCTTCAACGTCCTTAACTCTGATGCCTTTAACGTCCAGTTCTTTTACGGTTGCCCGTGCGGCTTTTATGGTTCCGTTTGCTGTGGATATCTTATATTTGAAATCTTGCGCATAAACCCGAACGCCAGCGCGCAAGGCCTCGCTCTCGCGTAGGGCCACATAGCTGGCTCCCGTATCAATCAGGAAATGTTGTGAGCGATTATTGACTTTGCCATCAACATAAAACTGGTTATTGCGCCCTGCGGGAATGCGCACTTCACCACTATAAAAAGCGCGTCGTTTCTCGGCCTCTTTGCTTTCTTCTTCCAGAGATTGCGCCGGTTCTACCGGTTTGTCTGCCTGATCATCGCGGTCAAAATAATTAACCGCCACCATGGCAGCGACAATAAATAAAGCACCAGCAAAAATATCAACCCGCATCTCAAACCTCAACTCAACATCATCTCGCTTAATATTAGCGTTGATATGTTAAGAAACTGGTAGCAATTTTGATTAGATATCAAGAACGTCGCGCATGGTATAAATACCGGCTTGTTGGCGGCTGTTTGTTTCTTTTGATCCGTTGATCAGCCAATAGGCAGCCCGTAATGCGCCATCGGCAAAAAGCTTCCGGTCGATCGCGTGATGAGACAAGGTAATGACTTCATTATCGCCAATAAACATGGCCTCGTGATCGCCTACTATGCCGCCGCCGCGAATAACAGAAAACCCGATATCCCCCCGCTGACGCTCGCCGGTAATGCCATCACGCCCCCGCACTGATTTATCCTCAAAATTAACGGCGCGTCCCTTGGCTGCAGCGTGCCCTAATAAAAGCGCCGTGCCTGAAGGGGCATCCACTTTAAATCTGTGATGTGCTTCATTTATTTCGATATCAAAATCATCGTTAAGCTTTGCAGCAGCCTGTTCAATGAGGGCTGTCAGTAAAGTGACACCCATGCTCATATTACCGGATTTAACCGTGGGGGTGTTAACGGCAATGGTGGCTAATTGTGCTTCTTCGTGCTGGCTGAAGCCTGTAGCACCAATAACGTGGGCAATATTATTTTGAGCGCAATATTGTGCATGCTCAAGACAGGCTTTAGGTAGGGTAAAGTCAATTAAAATAGTCGTTTCTTTATCGAAACTGTTACCTATATCAGAGGGGTTTGTCTGTATTGTCATGCCGCTTTTATTAAGCCCTACCAGATGCCCTATATCTTTTCCGATATGGGGTGAGGCGCTGTGATCAAACCCGCCTATCAAGGTGTAATTGCTTGATGTGTCCGATAATACCGCTTTAGCGATTGCTTGCCCCATGCGTCCGGCTGCGCCTGCGATCATAATATTGCAGTTTTTGGCCATATGCTCATAGCTCCGTTTAAATAGAGTCTCATTTAATTTCGTTCTCGTGCCACACCGTTTCGACCCATACCGTTTCGTCCCATTGAAAGCCCCGAACCACGGCATTTCCCTTGCGATTATCATATTTGATGGCTAACAGATAGGCCATGTGGAAAGCAAGTGTTCTTACCCTTTATCCGGAATTGTTTCCCGGCCCCCTTGATGCATCGGTGTTAGGGCGTGCCCGTGCTGAGCGTCTGTGGGATATGGATACTGTTAATATTAAGGATTTTTCCGATAACCCCTATGGCTCTGTAGATGATACCCCTGCTGGCGGCGGGGCAGGTCTGGTGATGCGTGCTGATATATTAGCGAATGCCCTTGATAGTGTTGAGCGCAAAGACCGGCCAGTTCTTTACCTCTCCCCAAGGGGTAAGCCGTTTACGCAAAAGCGTGCCCATAAGTTGAGTAGGGGCCCGGGCTTTATTGCGTTATGTGGTCGCTTTGAAGGGGTTGATGCCCGATTAATTGAAGCCCGACAGATAGAGGAAGTCTCAATTGGTGATTTTGTCCTTGCGGGTGGAGAAATTGCCGTTATGGCGATGATTGAGGCTTGCGTTAGACTCATTCCCGGCGTATTAGGCTCTGCACAATCTTTAGGCGTTGAAAGCTTTGAGGGTGACCTTCTGGAATATCCTCAATATACAAAGCCAAGAATGTTTGAAAATAAACAAATTCCGGACGTCCTTTTATCAGGGGACCATGGACGGGTTGCCAAATGGCGGCTTGAACAAGCTGAAGAAATAACGCGGACGCGACGACCGGATCTTTATCAAAGATATCTCGAAAACGGTCCTATCCGGCGCAGTAAGAACAAGGAACGCTAATCATGAATATTGTTGAACAATTAGAAAAAGAACATATTGCCGAGCTTAACAAAGAAGTCCCGGAGTTTGCCCCTGGTGATACTTTGAAAGTTAGTGTGCGTGTACGCGAGGGCGAGCGCACCCGTATTCAGGCATTTGAAGGGGTTTGCATCGCGCGCGCTGGCGGCGGACTTAACGAACATTTTACAGTGCGTAAAATTTCTTTCGGTGAAGGTGTCGAGCGGGTATTCCCGATTTACTCTCCTCTTGTTGAGGGGATTGATGTGGTGCGCCGCGGTAAAGTGAGACGGGCCAAACTATATTATCTTCGTGAGCGTCGCGGTAAATCAGCCCGGATTAAAGAAAAGACAGATAAGCGCGCATCAAAAAAATAAAATAATTAAAATTCCGGATTATAATAATCCAGTCAATTTAAAACCCGCTTTATTGAAACCCGCCATAAGGCGGGTTTTTTTATGGAGGGGTTTATGGGCGCCGCGTGAGATTAAAAAGGGGAAGCGGTTTTGTTTTACATTCTTGTCAAGCTTTGTTCACAAAACCATGATCAATCGTGAAGAGCTTTACTAAAATGTGAGTTATTTTTTTAGAATCATTACCATAAGCTATCGCAGACATTTCCGTTACTTAACTATTTAAGAACGGGATCTTTAAAGGCGTAATTTTTCAATAACTCAATTAAAAATCAAAATAATATAGACGAGGATAAGTATGAATAAATTAAAATCCGCATTCTTCTCATTAGCAGCTGTTACTGCGTTTGCTATGCCAACACAGGCTTTGGCTGGAGCTTGGACAGCAAAGAAAGGTGCGATTTATAGTAAGGCTGCAATCAATTATTTTGAAACCAGTTCGCGGTTTGGTGAGGAGAACGGGTTTGAAAGATTCAGGGATATTAATTTTTCTTATTATCTTGAATATGGTATTGAAGATAACCTGACCTTTTTTACATCAACGGCGGTTAAAGACATTCGCAATGTTGCAAATGGACAAACAACGGATAATTTCGGTATTGGTGATGTGGATCTTGGTTTGCGATATAATCTTGTCAATGAACCATTTGTTTTTTCTGTGCAAGGTTTATTTAAAGCGCCATTTTTATATAGTGAAGATGCGGACTTGCCTCTTGGTAACGGTCAAATTGATGTTGAAGGTCGGGCATTGCTTGGTAAGTCGTTAGGTAAGCTTGGGTATTTTGGCCTTGAGGCAGGGTATCGTTTCCGTGCGGATGATCCGGTTGACGAATTTCGCTACCTTATTGAATATGGTATCGACCTTACAGACCAGGCTTATTTCCGCACAAAACTTGACGGAACCATTGGGCTTGGTGATGTAGATCAAGATGTAATTGATTTGGCTAACCTTGCTAATCCAAGTTTGCCCCTCGCTTTTGACCTTGGAAAGCTTGAATACACAGTGGGATATAAATTGTCCGACCGTTGGTCAATGGAGCTTTCCGGCACCACCAATGTTTACGGGAATAATACACTGACAGGTACGACAGTGCAGTTCGCGATCGTTGGTCAGTTTTAAGAACGCTTTTAAAGAGTTTTATTATGGGCGTCTTGCCAATCTTTGTTCTTACTATCCATTATTTATTGGTGGGTGTTTTGTGTGTCTATGGTGGGCACAGAATGTATCACACATTTTTGGCAAGACGGTTCCAAGCCCGTGAACCGTTACCGACCGATAACGGGTTTGAACCGCTTGTTACTGTGCAAATTCCGGTATTTAACGAACGGTTTGTTGTTGAGCGCCTTATCGATGCGGTTGTTGCGTTGGATTATCCAAAGCATAAATTGCAAATTCAGGTTCTCGATGACTCAACGGACGATAGTGTTGACATAGCGGCGCGGCGGGTTGCGTATCATAAAAACCTTGGCGTTAATATTGAACATATTCGTAGAACGGATAGAAAAGGCTATAAAGCTGGCGCATTGGGCGAGGCTATGGATCAAGCCAGTGGTGAGTTTATCGCCATTTTTGATGCCGATTTTATGCCTGATAAAGATTTTCTAAAAAATGCGGTTCATCATTTTAATGATCCGAAAATTGGCATGGTTCAAACCCGGTGGCATTATCTGAATACTGATCATAATGTGTTAACGCGGGTTCAATCTATTATGCTGGATGCCCATTTCGGGGTTGAGCAAGTGGTGCGCTCGCGCACGGGGGCATTTTTTAATTTCAACGGAACCGCAGGTATTTGGCGCCGAGAAGCGATTATTGAAGCGGGGGGGTGGTGCGCGGATACGATCACCGAAGATCTGGATCTGAGTTATCGGGCGCAACTAAAAGGGTGGAAATTTGTTTACCTGCGTGATCAAGGGTGTATGAGCGAGCTGCCTATTGATATGTGCGCGTTTAAGACCCAACAACATCGCTGGGCTAAAGGCGCGATAGAAGTGATGAAAAAAATGCTGGTAACAGTATGGAAAAGCCCTGCCTCGCTTCATGCCAAGGTTGAAGCAACGTTTCATCTCACCGGCAATTTTTCTTATATGGTCATGTTTTTTGATAGCCTGTTCTTGCTACTGCCTTCCGTTCATATTCGCGAACAAGCAGGGTGGAGTATGTTATTATGGCTTGATATTCCAATCTTTTTATTGGCGAGCCTTAGTCATGCGTATTTTTTTCTTTATAGCCAAAAATTATTATACGGAAATGTGTGGAAAAAAATTACAATTTTACCGGCTTTGCTCGCCACCTCTATCGGCCTTGGCATTAATAATGGCCGCGCGGTGATTGAAGCGCTTGTCGGTCATGTTACAGGCTTTGTCCGCACACCCAAAACCGGATCAGACACGACAAACACATCTAACTCTCCAGTAAAAGCCCCCACTACAAATACCTATCGCACTTTTAGTGTGGTGTGGGCTGATTATCTGGAAGTTGCCCTTGGGGTGTTTTATTTTTCTTATTTAATATGGGCTATATCAAAGCAATATTATGTTGTTGTTCCGTTTCTAGCGCTATTTTCCGCAGGGTTTTTCTATACCGGATATCAAAGTATTAAAACCAGAGCGCACCAAAAACAGCTCGCTAGGGTGTGATGAACAACCCGCACATCCCAAAAAAATACTATGGCCCAAAAAGATACTATGGCCCAAAAAAACACTATGGTTTAGGAGTGGGGTTTATCATCGCTTGTGCTTTGGTTTACGCCATGCCCTTGTTGCCATCTGGCCATGTGGGTGATGCATATGTATTTATCCATATTCTCTTGACGGCGCTAATGGTGTTGATTTGGCATAAGGGTTCTTATTCCTTATCGGCGCTTTTATGGATTGGGCTTGCAGCGCGGGTGATATTATTTTTAGCGAGCCCGATAACATCTACGGATGCGGAGCGTTATCTGTGGGACGGCGCGGTTACCGTTGCAGGTTATGACGCTTACAGTATTTCGCCCGAATTTTTAAATGATACGCCTTTGCGTGCGCTGTGGCCAACCCCTGAAGAGCATGCCCAATATGCAACGATTTATCCTCCGGGGGCGATTTCCTTGTTTGCAGTGTCGGCGTTGGCGGGGCCCCATTTCGGGTTTTGGGTCTGGAAACTTTTGGCAACTGGCGCGGGAATTGCGGCATTATTTTTAATGGCCAGATTGGTAAAAAAGATAAAAACCGAACGCCATTTTGCCCTGTGTGCATTGTCTCCTTTGTTAATACTGGAAACAAATGTTGGTGTTCACGTAGATAGTTTTAGTGTTCTGGCCGTGGTTGCCGCGCTGTTATTTTTAAAGAAGAAGTTTTTTATGCGGGCGGGGCTGATGATTGGTTGGGGAACGACGCTAAAGTTTGCGCCTTTGATTATGCTGGGCCCTTTACTGTTTTTCCTGAGGGGGCGTGAGACAGTGAGAGTGTGGTTTGGGGCTCTCTTTTTCATTGCCTTAATCTATGGCGGTGCTTTTTTGTCGGGGTTAACGCCCATTGGTGTGGTTCAGGTTTTTTTTGAAAAATGGCGTAATGGATCTCCGTTCTTTTCATTGTTTGAATTTTTTTTAGCCCCGCCTGAATTGAATTATCTTCTTTTTTTCATTGCATGCCTGTTGTTTGCTGTAGCTGCTTTTATGGCGTATAAAGATAAAATATACGAGGCGATTGCCCTTGCTATGGCAGTTCCGTTTTTGTTAAGCCCTGTTGTCTTCCCGTGGTATTTGATGGTGCTCATCCCGTTTTTAGCCATTAGGCCAAGTGCAACCATAGGCTTGTGGGTCAGTGCGGCCCCGCTCAGCTATGTTGTCTTGAACCGTTGGATCGGTGAAGGCGTGTGGGAAGTGAGCATATGGCCGATTGTCACCATCGGCGTTGCGATTATTATCGGCGTTTGTGTTGATTTATATCGCTCTTATCGTCGAATGGGTTCTGATATGCCCCAAATGAATACAGGTTTGCCCTTAAATTAAGTCAATCCCTTATATTAAATCAGTCCATTATATTAAATCGATGCCTAACTGTTCGAATAGAGCACTATCTTTGTCTTGACCCGGATTGTCTGTTGTTAACAACCGGTCTCCAATAAAGATCGAATTTGCTCCCGCTAAAAAACATAAGGCTTGGGTTTCATCACTCATATTCTCGCGCCCCGCAGACAGCCGGACAAAAGAGGTGGGCATTAAAATGCGGGCAATGGCAATAAGACGTACAAATTCAATCCCGCCAATGGTTTTTGATTGACCAAGGGGGGTGCCTTTTGTGGGCATTAACGCGTTAATGGGAACAGATTCAGGGGGCGGGGCCATATTCGCCAAGGCCAGTAAAAACCCGATACGGTCTTGTGCTTCTTCGCCCATGCCAACAATGCCGCCGCAACACACTTTCATCCCCGATTGGCGCACGCGATCTAATGTGTCGATGCGGTCTTGAAAGGTCCGTGTGGTAATGACTTTCGGGTAATAGTCGGGGGAGGTATCAATATTATGATTGTAATAATCAAGCCCGGCATCGGCCAAGGTGCTGGCTTGGTCATCGCTTAACATGCCTAGGGTCATGCAGGTTTCAAGGCCCATATCTTTAACGCCTTTAATCATGTCACATAATTGTGCCATATCCCGCTCTTTAGGCTCACGCCATGCGGCGCCCATGCAAAACCTTGAGGCCCCTTCGGCCTTGGCCGTGCGCGCTTCGGACAAAACCTGTTGGGTATCCATCAGTTTGGATGCCTTTAATCCGGTGTCAAATTTTGCCGATTGGTTGCAATAGCCGCAATCTTCAGGGCACCCCCCTGTTTTAATCGAGCTTAATCGGGACGCTTGAACCTGATTGGCCGCGAAGTTTTCGCGATGGATATTTTGGGCGCGAAACAATAAATCCCCAAATGGTAGTGCAAAAAGATTTTCAACATCTTGCCTTGTATGACGCGGCGATGCTTTATCTAATTGTGTTGTTGTGTCGTTATCTACCCAATTGCCGTCCATTACTACTCATCCATCTTGCTAGACTGTTAGTGATAACCCCCTTTTGGGGCCTTGTTAAAAGCCTTATCGCATTAAAGGCTCGTCAAAGCTACGTAATTTTCGCGAATGCAGAGTGCCCGCATTGGCTTCCTCACGTAAAAGTTCGATGGCGCGGATGCCAATATCAAGATGCTGGCTAACGCGCTCTTGATAAAAAGCGTCCGCCATCCCGGGAAGTTTGATTTCCCCATGTAAAGGCCGATCGGAAACACATAAAAGAGTTCCATAGGGTACGCGATAGCGATATCCGTTGGCGGCAATGGTGGCTGATTCCATATCGATGCCAATGGCACGGGCTTGGTTAAGCCGGACCGCATTATGCTCGAAGCGCAGTTCCCAATTGCGGTCGTCAGTGGTGACCACCGTGCCGGTGCGTAAATGTTCTTTCAACTCTGACGCGCCAACGCCGCTAACTTCTTGCACAGCTTGTGTCATCGCTAACTGGACCTCGGCAATGGTGGGTAAGGGGACCGAAGGCGGCAATACATCATCCAACACACCATCATCACGCAAGTAAGCGTGGGCCAGAACATAATCACCAAGGCGCTGGGTGCGGCGCAGCCCGCCACAATGACCAATCATTAACCAGACATGGGGGCGTAAAACCGCCAAATGTTCGGTGATTGTTTTAGCGTTTGACGGGCCCACACCAATATTGACGAGCGTTATGCCTTCATGCTTGCCTTGCACTAAATGATAGGCCGGCATTTGCGGTAATTTGCTAAGGGGAGGGGCCGAAGGGTCTTTCCCCTTCTCGAAAATTCGGTCACCTGCTTCCACATACCGTTCGGCGCGTCCCGCTTCAACCTCGCTTTTGGCATATTCGGAAAATTCATCCACATAACGCTGATAGTTCGTGAACAGAATATAGCGTTGGAAATGTTGAGGTCTGGTAGCGGTATAGTGTTGAATTCTATGTAAGGAATAGTCAACCCGCTCGGCCGGGAACAAAGTTAGCGGCATTGCTCCTTCACGTTGCAATATGCGGTGTCCATCAACAATATCATCATTTGTCGATACGAGATTGGGCATATAAAAATGGGTGGGTAAATTGGTGCGTTTTTCCGCCGTTAGGGCAGAGGTGGCTTTCTCCATTGCAAATGTTAACGGCATTGGCACATTTGAGATGCCCACATAGATTTGTGCATCAAACCGTTTGATGATACGGCCTATTTGATCATTTAGAAATTCTTCGAATAATAAAGGCCGTGTAATCGTTGCGCCATGCAAACTTTCCAGCGCGATCCCCCCGAGGGCAAGCTTACTTGTTTGGGTGGATTTTTCGGCGGGTACCAATGCACATAAATAGGGATATCGCGGTGTGTCCGGTGTGGTTTCGTCAATTGTGTCGTCGCAAAAGGCGGTGAAGCGTTCACTTATTTTAGTAATTGCATCCGCATACAGATCAACCAGCCGTTGCACCGCCTGCTTTGGTGTGTCGCATAATATTAAATCCGTTGCCGGTATCTGGTCAATCAAGCTTTTTTTCATATATTATCCTTGGTGTTTTTCAAAATTATAAAATGGTTTGCTTTCCGTGAATTTTGTTGTGGTGTTTATAACCTGTTGATCTCTTCATCTGATAATGTACGCGCCTCATCAGGTAGCATGATAGGTATGGAGTCGCGAATAGGATAAGCCAATCCAGCTTTTTTGCTTAGCAATTCATTATTGTTCCGGTCATAAACCAAGACGCCGCGGGTTTGCGGGCAAATTAATATCTCTAACAAACGCGGGTCAATCATCTGGTTTTCATCAGCTTTGTTTTGCGTATCTTTATTGGGTGTATTTTTAATATTTGTATCTGCCATTATACGGCTTGCCTCCGTTTTATTGTCACCACTATTTCAATACCCACTGTTATGGTGTGATGTGTGTGGTGATAGGTGTTATTGTAATACAATAGTGTTTTTGCCGTCATCCACGCTCGACATTTCCATGAGTGAAATCAAACATTGTGCCCGATCGGCGGTGCTTTCCGCTTCTAATAATGCTTGTTTTTCATTGGATGCAAAGGGGCACCCCATGGCTAAAGAGGCGACTAAAGCCTGGGTGTGTGCTTCTTCCACTGCGTCCCAATCTGTTTTTAAATCCTCTGTATCAAGATAATATTCCATAGCGGATAATAATCGTTCCCGATCAATCGCCTGTATTGACGGGTCCAGAGCGCCGTCACTGGCGAATTCATCCCAATCGATTGTGGCGATGCGATAGGGTGTGTCTGTCTCGACTTCTTCTTCAAGACGAAAGCGCCTTAACCCTGTTAATGTTATGAGATAGCGCCCATCATCAGCTTCGGCAAAGCTTGTTAGACGGCCAGCGCATCCAATATTATAAAGGCGCGCGGGTTCAATCCCGTTCCTGGTTTTAACTTCAGGGCTGCGGGGCTGGATCATCCCGACGATGCGGGCTTTGCCCAATACATCATCAACCATTCGTAAATAACGGGGTTCAAAAATATTTAACGGTAATTGTCCCCCCGGTAATAATATTGTGCCGCCAAGAGGGAATATAGGAATGGTTTTAGGCATGATACCTTCACCGGTTAAGCGTTGCGATTTTTCCATAAAATTCCATAACTTTGTTGATGGCTTTGCCGAAAGAATTTAAGTGTCAGGTCACATCATGAAAACAATAAAGATGACATGCGTCGTCGTCCGGTTTTAACCAACGGGTCTGCGGGGCCCAAGGCTTCAAATGTTGTGAGTAGTTTTTTGCGCGCCTCTTCGTCATTCCATTCACGGTCAATGGCTATAGAGCGCAATAAATGGTCTATGGCTTTTTCCATCTCCCCTGTACTGATGAATATCTCTGCAAGGGCAAAATGGGCTTCATGATCATTATCATTGGCTTGAATTTTTTGCTCAAGACTTTGCCGTGCTGTTTGATCGACATCACTATTGCTAAGGGCGAGTACCGCTTTTACCGAGACAATTTCAGGGTCTTTTTGTTTTTCTTCATCCAGCCCCTCAATGAGGCTGTTCGCTTGTTCCACTTGACCGGCCATAATATAGCACCGCGCCAAGCCGCCCACCGCTTGCATATTATTGGGGTCCATTTGCACCAATTGCCCGAATAATTGTCCGGCGGCGGCGATGTCGCCATTGTTTAAGGCTTGCCCCGCGGCGGCAAGAACTTGTTCGGGGTCCGGACCTTGTTGGCCGCCCGGTCCTGCTGGCTGTCCTTGGGCGTGGGGTTGACCTTGGGGTACACCACTTTCCTGAATGGCCACAATGCGGTCTATAAATGCTTTGAGTTCACTTTCAGGAACCGCGCCCATAAACCCATCAACCGGTTGGCCTTGGAAAAATGCATAAACTGTGGGTACGGATTGAACACGTAATTGCGTTGCCAGCATCTGGTTTTTATCAATATCGATCTTGACCAGTTTCACTTTACCGGCAGCCTCTTTGACGGCTTTTTCAAGAGTTGGCACTAATTGTTTACAGGGCCCACACCATGTTGCCCAAAAATCGACGATTACGGGCACCGTCATTGAGGCGGCGATAACGTCTTGCTCAAAACTTTCTATTGACCCGTCTTTGATTAATCCGCTTGCATCTGCTGACGCGTTTGTGTCTTGGTCGCTGCTATTGCCTGGAAGGTGCCCAAAGCTTGTTCCCGTATGTGATCCGTTCACTATATCAATCCTAATCGTTTCATTGGCATTCATTTATGTGATGCATGCTTATATTTTGTCCCTATTAAATGGGCTAGCCCCCCCCTGAAAGCAACCCTTTATAGGGGCAGATTGTTAATCTTGCTAGATTTGCACTAGATTTGAAGCTGTTTTAAAGGGCGCTTTCGGGGGCGGGATTTGCCAGATCCATGATTTGCGGATCATAGCCCCAAGAGGCCAGTAAGAGTAACAAACTGGCTGGCGATATAGCGGTAGAGGCTGTGTTCTCAAGGGGGTGAAACCATACCGGATCAAAAGCCATTAATGTTTTATCCAAAAATACAGCGGATATGCGCTTTTCAACATCATTGATAAGGGCAAACGGGGTGACGGAACCAGGGCTAACCCCCAATATTTCCTCCATTATTTCCGCCTTCCCGAAGGAAAACCGCCCCTTTGCCCCGACAGATTTGCCAAGTCCCACCAAATCCACACGGGTATCAGCGTGTGCCACAACCAGATAGAATGTACCGGCTTTGTCCTTTAAAAAAAGGTTTTTGGAATGCCCCCCCGGCATAGTCGTCTTTATTTCACGGCCTTCTTCCACTGTAAAAACCGCCTTATGATCGACGGTTTGATGGGCAATATCGGCTTTATCAAGTGTGGCCAACAAGTGTGCGCGTGTATAAGGGGGTGGTTTGTGCATAGGAAGCCTTGGGTCTTTTGCGTTTTAATTTCTATATATAACGGTCGGAATTGAGGTTTGTTGAAGCTGGCCAGATGATGCAGGAATAGGTCCTATCTAATAGAATTTCCCTTAAACTGGGTTTGTTGATCTTGAATACAAAATTTCCCTAAATTACTCTACCTTTCCTCTTGCCAAGCTTAGATTGGTGGGGCATATAACGCTTCTTGAAATGATCTACCCTTCTTTCATTTCATCTAAAAGCCCAAGTGAGCGGGCGTAGCTCAGGGGTAGAGCGAAACCTTGCCAAGGTTTAGGTCGTGCGTTCGAATCGCATCGCCCGCTCCATTTTTTCTCTTTTAAAATCGGATAAATCATTGCTTACAAAGGATTATTCTTTCGTTGTGGTGCGTTTGGATCTTTTTGATGCCAAATTTGAGCTAGAATATTGCTAGAATTTGTGCTAGTTTTTGCGCATGACAAGGCCCCAGAATGGCGAGCGTTACCTCAAGAATAGAGGCGGCTGGTATTATTATTACCGGCATGTCCCCACACGTCTTCGTCCCTTTTACGCAGGTGCAACAATAAGGCTTGCCCTCGGCACGCAGTCGACTGAAGTCGCCCGCGTTC
>CALLPQ010000108.1 GCA_938015425.1 uncultured Parvularculaceae bacterium
ATGCGTAAAACCACATTTAAAAACGCATCCGGCTTGCCCAATTCAAAACAGCTCACCACTGCGCGGGATATGGCCGAGTTAAGCCGTCGGTTATTTCAAGACTTTCCCCAATATACCCATTATTTCAGTACCAAGAAATTCACATGGAAAAAACGTACCTACACGACGCATAACTCTCTAGTAAAAAACTATCGCGGCGCAAATGGTATTAAAACCGGATATACGCGCCGCTCTGGGTTTAATCTGGCGACGTCTGCAACGCGCAATGGCACCCCCTTAATCGGTATTGTTTTAGGGGGGCGTTCCTCCCACACACGCGATAAACATATGCGCGAAATTCTTGATACCGCTTTTGCAAAAGTTGCCAAAGCGCCAAGCCTCATATCCGCGCTTCATCGGGTGAAACCCTCCCCCCGCTTAAAACCTTCACCTTATGGCGATGCCCCCACCATCGCGGGCAATAGTTTCTTGCAAGCCCAATTGGACCAATCGCGTAATGGATTTACATCAACAAATTCTGGGCTTAGTTCTCCATTCAACATCAATCAACAGCAACATCTTTTAAATCGTGACCAATTGGCAAACCTGATTAACCGTGAAGATAATAATTATGTGGTTAGTCAAGGCGATACGGACATTCCTGCAAATTCATCCGGTTTTCAGGACTCTAATGCCCAAGCACCAAATTCAATAAATGATCTGCTTGCTAACAATCTAACGAATAATAATGATCGAAATAGCCTTTTTAACGAGCAATGGAGTGTCCAGATTGGTGCTTACTCCACAAGCGCTGATGCCGCCGCCCAATTAGAGCAAGCGGCAACTCTAGCTGGGCTCAGCAAAGATAAGGGGCAAGTCATTCCGCTTATCATCAACGACAAACCCAAACTATACAGGGCACGGTTTTTCTTTAGTGATAGACAAAAGGCCGATGCGGGCTGCAAGACACTACAAAACAAAGGTATTGGCTGTTTTGTGGCCGCCAACGCCTCTTAAAATTCCCGACATAAAACCCATCATACAGAATGTAACTTTACATCATCACATTTTTCATGAGTTGTATTAAAACGTTCAACTGGTTCCCACTTGAACGCAAAATGCTCTTTATCCTACCCGCATTTGTTGCAGTTCAACCGGTTCCCACTTGAACGCAAAATGCTCTTTATCCTACCCGCATTTGTTGCAGTTCAACCGGGGCCCACTTGAACGCAAAATGCTCTTTATCCTACCCGCATTTGTTGCAGTTCAACCGGTTCCCACTTGAACGCAAAATGCTATGGCAACATAATTTCCACCATTATGATGATTGGGTATTTACCTATTGATTTAAGTCATTAGATTATCGGAAGGGACTAATCCCAATAATTACCGGAGATAGAAATGACGGGCGAAACCCATCTTTTTGAAGTCACTACCAAGGTCCGCAAGAACACCCTTATCGACCCCAAAAAAGAAACCGCGATGCGCGATCATGCGGAGCGTAATCCAAAAGCTTTTTGGTCCAATATTGGTAAACGCATTGACTGGGTGGCTCCCTACACAAAAATTAGCGACGTTTCCTTTAAAGAAAACAACCTTAAAATTAATTGGTATTATGATGGCACCTTAAATGCTTGCGTGAATTGCCTAGACCGTCATTTGCGTACGCGCGGCGAAGAAATAGCCATCATTTGGGAAAGTGACGACCCGGACACACACCAAAACATCACCTATAACGAAGCCTTTGAAGAAACATGCCGTATGGCCAATGTTTTAAAAGCACGCGGTGTCGGTAAAGGAGATCGGGTCATCATCTATATGCCAATGATCCCACAAGCGGCCTACGCCATGCTCGCTTGCGCACGAATTGGCGCCGTACATTCCGTGGTATTTGGTGGCTTTTCGCCCGACGCCTTGGCAAGCAGAATTGAAGATTGCGGTGCCATCGCCGTCATCACCGCTGATGAAGGAGTGCGCGGGGGTAAAACTGTTCCCCTAAAGGCCAATGTTGATCAAGCCATTGCCAATAATCAAGACGTCCGGTTGGTGCTTACGGTTGAACGGACCCATGCTAAAGTATCCATGACCAATGGGCGTGATTTATTCTGGTCTATCGCAAGAGAAGATGTAACATCAAAATGCGATCCGGAAATTATGGGCGCAGAGGACCCCTTATTTATTCTCTACACTTCCGGATCAACCGGAAAACCAAAAGGCGTCCTCCACACCACGGGGGGCTATCTGGTTTATGCCGCTTATACCCATGAGAGCGTTTTTGATTACCGCCCGGGTGAAATTTATTGGTGTACTGCCGATGTGGGTTGGATTACGGGTCACAGCTACATTGTCTATGGCCCTCTGGCTAATGGTGCCACCAGCGTTATGTTTGAAGGTATTCCTACCTACCCTGATTATTCGAGGTTTTGGGAAGTCATTGAAAAACATAAGGTGAATATCTTCTACACCGCCCCAACCGCCATTCGGGCTTTAATGCGCGAAGATGATAAATTTGTAAAACGCACTGACCGGTCTTCCCTACGATTATTGGGTACGGTTGGCGAACCGATTAATCCGGAAGCATGGCTGTGGTATCACAAAACCGTAGGCGATAATAATTGTCCAATTGTTGATACATGGTGGCAAACCGAAACGGGCGGCGTTTTGATCTCGCCGCTGCCCGGCACAACGGCCTTAAAGCCCGGCTCGGCTACCAAACCGCTTCCCGGCATCAATGCCGATTTAGTCGATGCAGATGGCAAGATATTGAACGGCCCCGCCTCAGGTAATCTAGTGTTAAGCTCTAGCTGGCCGGGCCAAATGCGCACCATTTATGGCGATCATCAACGATTTATCGATACGTATTTTAAAACCTATCCCGGGCGTTACTTTACGGGTGACGGTGCGCGGCGCGATGATGATGGTTATTACTGGATCACTGGGCGGGTTGACGACGTCATTAACGTATCCGGTCACCGTCTGGGTACGGCAGAAATTGAAAGCGCATTAGTCGCCCATGCCCATGTGGCAGAGGCCGCCGTGGTTGGGTATCCCCACGACATTAAAGGGCACGGTATATACGCCTATGTAACTTTGATGGAAGGCATTGAAGAGAGTGACGATTTAAAAAAGGAGCTTAATAGTTTTGTTGGCACACAAATCAGCCCTATCGCAAAGCCCGATCTAATCCATTTCACCCTTAATTTGCCAAAAACACGTTCAGGCAAGATTATGCGCCGCATATTGCGAAAGATTGCGGAAAATGAATTTGCCTCCCTTGGAGACACTTCAACATTAGCAGATCCTGGCGTTGTTGATAGTCTCATCAGTAACAGGATGAACAAAGCGTAAAATTTAAATAAAATTTTATCATAGTTTTCAAGGGAAAAATTAGGGCTCGCCTTTATTGTCTTGGTTAAGTCGATATAGGAGCGGATTGATGAGCGATCTTGATAATTTGCGCGATAGCGTGCGGGATTCGAAATATGCTGAAGGACAATCCAACAAATGGCTGTATGGCTTTTTGCTTGCGTTTCCACTCTTGGGCCTTGGCGGCGGGTTTGCTTTTAAATCGCTCAATAACCAAAATTACAACGGACAAGATTTTGCGCAAATCTTAGATGTTCCTGCATCAACCAATTCAACGGATGGCGCAAAGGCACCAAAAGTTCCTGCGTCCTTAAGCCAGAATAAAACATTTTTAAAAATGGCGAAAACAACCTCAGACGATCCTTTCGTTCTCGCCTCTGATCAAAACCGCACTTACGCCATGGTCCATGGTAAGCTTGAAGCATGTCTCAAGAAAAATGAAAATCAAAAATTTGCACGCCTACAAGAAAGTTACAGACGTAGAAATAAATCAGCCTACGATAAAAACCAGAAGATAATCGCAGCCCGCAGCCAAGAGCAATTTGACAAACAGAAAAAATTTGCCCAAAAACTCAACAATTCAAATAAAGCCCAGCAAGTCGCCACAGTTCTAGCCGCAAAATCAACAGGGGCATTTGATCAGCATGCAGCGGTTATGATGAGCAGCTTTGGTGGCCTTAGCGGAGGATATTCTAGCCGTTCTGTTTCAGCCGATGAATGTACAAACCTATCAAAAGAAGTCGCAACCGGGAAAAAAAATATTACTGCAATCAAAAAGTAAAATCAGCGTGCAGATATAATAATCAAACTATATGAAATATATTATTTTTTCTCGAACAATCTAAATTGACGAATAATATGAAACCCCACCCTCACTTGATCAGGTGAGCCAAAATCTGCAATAATCGGTGTATTGCGGAAATTTCCAATAATACGGTCATATTGGATATAGGGATTTAATGACCACCGCTGACCAAGATTAAGGTAGCCGTTTAAACTTCCCCCTATATTACGAAACCCTGAACGAGATTGAAATTGGGATAATCCTGAATTGACTGATTGCTCGGGCGTGACAGTAAAAAATGCATTCGCGTAATTATTCCCCACCCACGAAGCTTGGGCTGAAACCGAGGTAGAAAACGGGCCATATTTAAAAAGTAGCGCGGTGCCAAAAGCATCAACAATCAACCCACGATGGCCTGAACTAATGCCTTTTCTGACTTTAAATTTAATGGAATAGCGGTTCACCAACGTTGTGGCGGCAAACCCGCCAAACTCGAATGTTTCACTGATATTCCCTAGCCCCGTTAAGGCAATATTTTCATCTTCATCACGATCACCCGCTATCCGAATGGATGGTCCTAACCGAAAACCGGAAAACCCGAATAGAGCAAGGTCAGCGCCATCATCATCAAAAAAGACAAAGTTTCTAAGCTTGAAGAAAACCTGTGGGTCTACCCCCACTTCATAATCATCTGATCCTAAATAATCAGGCCGCAGAACCGGACCGACACCAAGGCTTAAATCGGTTTTCTCAGGGGTCAATAAAGTCAAGATACTGGTAAAACCACTTTTTAGGGGAACGACCTGTGTTGGCCTTTCATCATTGATTTCATCGACGGTTTGATCGTTTGCATCATCGTCTTGCCGGATACGCCCACCAAAAAACGGACGCAGCGTAGGTTCATCAATATTTTGTCTATCGCGATCTCTTTGCCGTCTTTCTTCTTGATCTTGGCTATCTTTCTGTGCCTCTTCTTGTGAGGTTTGATAAGCGGCAGCACTCCCGCCTTGTGCACACACGCACAGCGCCATTCCCATCATCAATGTTAGTCGTAACCGTTTTATTTTTCTCATCAACCCTAACCCTACAGGCGCAACCCTCAGGCAACCCTAAACTCACCCATTTGCCTAAATTTGAAGGCATTAATGGCAACTGGCAATAGTCTTTTTATAAAAATTCACCCACGAAGAATAATTTCTTGTTAATAAACCCAAAAATTACGCCTTTTTTGAGATTATTCCTTCAAACATAGGGATTTAATTTATGGTAATGCGCAATAAGACCTCAACAAGCCTGACAGAGGGTCTTCAAGATAATTGGATTTGATTCGCATAGAGCCTCGATCAAAAAATCAGTAAACAGTTTCAGCACCTTATAAATCAGATGTTTGTTACAACGATTTCATACGCTTTCGGCTCTATCACTTAAAATGTAGCGCCTGAGGGATTACGAGTTGGGGATGTTACCAACGTCACGTGCTAAAAACTCCCCTTTATCGATTTACGCTTCGGGGGAGGCATCATTTGGTGTTCTATGATTACGGCTGAAACTGGCATAACTGATTAGGCTTGAGAAAACCCAAAAATAATAAGCCTAAGATTATGATGATCCCTAATAATGGACCATCAATGAAATGTAAAAGCTACATTCCGCCTTCACGCTGCAGACGCTTACGCGTTAACTTGCGGGCGCGACGAACAGCTTCAGCTTTTTGGCGTGCTTTACGCTCGGAAGGCTTTTCATAGAATTTCCGTCTTTTCATTTCACGGAACGTACCCTCACGCTGCATCTTTTTCTTGAGCGCGCGCAGGGCCTGGTCGACATTATTGTCGCGGACAAAAATCTGTACGATAGTCAGGGTTTCCCTTATAAAAGGCCTTATAAATAAGGTTTGGTTACAACTAAATGATCAATAAACCTCAAAATAAACGAAAAGCGCTTATTCCATGGCGAAACTTGAAAACGCGATATAGCAAAGGGATTTGCCCTTGTCTACAACTAGCAAGCTCCTATTTTCCAAATAGAGCCTAATAAATCACTATCGATCTTCACGGCTAATAATGCGGCCACCAAAGGCACTCTTTTATGTCCAACACCACAGATAATACTTCAAACCAAACGGCTGAGCCCCCCGCTAAGCAAGTCCTTATGAGCCTAAGCAAGGACCATGACGGATTTGAGGAACAAAGGCGTCTATTTTTGAAAGAAGCTCTTGGGATCGTACCTTTTGATGGATGGACGCCCTTAATGATGCAACGGGCCACAAAAGGCGCGGGGTTAAGCTCTAGCACAACTGACCTTGCCTTCCCTTCGGGCATTGTTGATTTACTTGACTTTTGGGCACAGGAAAACGATCGGGCCATGCTAGAGGCAATGACTAAGCAGGATTTTCAATCCCTAAAAATAAGAGAAAAAGTAACCCAAGCCGTGCAAGCGCGTTTGCATACACTCTCCCCCCACCATGAAGCAGCGCGCCGCGCAGCGGCCACCCTCGCCCTCCCCCTTTATGCAGGTAAAGGGGCAAAGTTTATCTGGCGCAGCTCGGATTTGATTTGGCGCGGTCTGGGCGATACCTCCACAGATTTTAACTATTACTCAAAACGCGCAACCTTATCGGCGGTGTGGACAAGCACATTCACCCATTGGCTTGCTGACGAAAGTGAACATTACTCAAGCACCAAAAAATTTCTGGATGACAGGATTGAAAATGTGATGGGCATTGAAAAACTTAAAGCCAATATGCGTAAACAGAACTTCAATCCCGCTACATTTGTCACTCAAAGTTTAATGCCAATTTTGGCTAAAGCCCGTTACCGCAATTAATTGCCAATATCTATTACGAAAAATTGGCTGCGTCTACTGTGCACTGGAAGGGCTGAGGCCACTCTATTTCAATGGGGATAATATTGTCTTATGGCCCATCTTTCGCCCCGCCTTGGCATCGACCTTGCCATATAAGTGCATCAATATATTTGGGTCTTTAACATCTTCCAGCCATTCATTAGCTTCAGCACCGATGATATTTTCCATCACCGCATCGCTATGACGTTTAGAGCTACCCAAAGGCCATCCGCAAACCGCACGAATATGTTGCTCGAATTGGGAGACCGCGCAAGCCTCATCCGTCCAATGGCCAGAATTATGCACGCGCGGCGCAAATTCATTAACCATTAACGACCCATCTTCCATAACAAAAAATTCAACCCCGATCACGCCAACATACCCTAAAGCTTCCATAAAATTTTTCGTCAACGTACATGCATTCTCGAATATGGGTACAGAAATCGTCGCCGGCACAATAGATTTATGCAATATTCCATCACTATGCTGATTTTCTGCGGCATCATAAAAAGCAAGCTGGCCATCATGTCCGCGCGCGGCAATAATTGATATCTCGCGCACAAAGGGCACAAAAGCCTCTAAAATAGAAGGTTGTGCCCCCACCGCGTCCCATGCCCGCTTATTGGCCTCATCCCACGTGATTGATAAATCATCTCCATCATCCCCACTAGCAGGCGAACCAATGCGGGTTTGCCCCTTACCATCATACCCGAGCCGACGGGTTTTCAACACAGCAGGACGCCCCGTTATTTCAAGCCCTTTTGACAAACTATCAACGTCATCAACACTGTGAAAACGCGGCGTGGTACCCCCATTTTCATTAATAAATATTTTCTCGTTTAACCGGTCCTGCGCGATTGATAAAGCCCGCGCATCAGGAGACACAAGCGTGTCAAAGCTGTTTAACATTTCAACTGTCTGTACGGGAACATTCTCGAACTCATAGGTTACAACATCAACTTGATTTGCAAATTCCTTTAGAGCTGTTTTGTCTGTATAAGCAGCATTTGTATGATGGCTAGCAACATCTCCCGCTGGACAGCTCTCTTGTGGGCAATAAATATGTGTACGCAACCCAAGACGGGCGGCGGCCATCGCCAGCATGCGGCCTAACTGCCCCCCACCCAATATGCCAACACATCCATTAGGGGGAACAGCTTGAAAGGGCACGGGTGCATGTCCAGACGAGGATCTAGGCGAAGATGTGGGCACCAAACTAATCCTCTATTTTTTCTTGGATTGCTTCACTTTGATCTTTTCTCCAGACATCCAATCGGGTTGCAAGCGCATCATCCCCAAGGGCCAAGATTGAAGCCGCTAACAAACCCGCATTGGCGGCACCCGCATCACCAATCGCAACAGTTGCAACGGGAACCCCTTTTGGCATTTGCACAATCGACAATAAACTATCAAGACCGTTTAAAGCTCTTGATTTTACGGGCACCCCGATTACCGGCAACGGTGTTAGGGCTGCAACCATTCCCGGTAAATGCGCCGCGCCGCCAGCCCCTGCAATCAAGACTTTAAATCCATTTTGCTTTGCGGATTT
>CALLPQ010000109.1 GCA_938015425.1 uncultured Parvularculaceae bacterium
CCGTGAAATGGTGATTAAAACTGGTCCGTATATGGCAAAAACCGGTTTTTTGGATGGTTCTGACTCTTTTTCAATCAAAATTGCGAGAGGAGAAGGTTTTTTGTGAATCTTCTGGGCTTGAAATGTTTTATTAACTAAAAACAGTCTTTATACATTATATCGGATACGTTGTTTTTGACAATTCGTCCGACTAACGATAGAGGCATATATATCGATTGCTGAATAATGATATTAATTGCTCGTTTCGCGCTCTCAAACCCTATGGCTACCATGCCTTAAAAGTTTAGAGACAAATGGTGATTGGGTCACAGTATCGTAAATTGATAATCAGCCTTTCCCTATTGGCTAACAAACGGAGTATTTCAATGGCCAGTTTCGCACTGAAAAAATCACCCGGACACCTTTTACGTCGGGCACAACAATATTCACACGACCTTTATTCACAACAAGTTGGTTCTTCTGGTCCAACACCGCGTCAGTTTGAGGTTCTTCATACTGTGGCTGCTAATGCAGGCTTAAGCCAAACTGACCTTGTGCGTCATACTGGTATTGATCGCTCAACATTGGCTGACATGATTGCGCGTATGATCAAAAAAGGTCTTCTTTCGCGCCAACGCACAAAAGCTGATGCGCGTGCAAACTCGGTTTCTATTACGGCTGCGGGCCGTCGTATGCTGACAAGCGCACTACCAAGAGTGTCTAAAGCAGAAGCGGAAGCCTTAAAAGTGCTTCCAAAATCGCAACAAGGCACATTTTTGAGAGCTTTGGAAACATATGCGAAGGCTCTGGATGAAATTGAAGCGGCTGCTGCAGCCCCTAAAAAACGTGCAACCAAAAAGAAAACCGCTAAAAAAGCAACGAAAAAGAAAGCTGCTAAAAAGAAAACCGCTAAAAAAGCGACCAAGAAAAAAGCAGTCAAGAAAAAGGCACCAGCGAAAAGAAAAGCTGCGAAAAAGCGCGGTAAGAAATAAGCACCTGCCCCTTTTTGAAATTTGCAAATGGCGCCCTAATGGGCGCCATTTGTTTTTGACGCCTATAAATCAGGGTTTAGCGTTTGCGTAAATTATTACCCAAAGGCCATTGATCAACTGTAGGCAATGGCGGGTTATTGTTATCGGCCTGTTGCCCGGGGTTTGAGGAAATGGACCGAGGGGGGTGTTGGCCAAGTGTTAAAGTGCGATCATACATCACAAGAGCGGCGGCGAGAGAGACGTTGATGCAAAATTTGGTAGGAATTTTGACAATGTGGGTACACAAAGCACTTGCCTCGGGGGAGAGGCTGCCTTTTTCGGGCCCTAGAATATAGGCAGCATTTAAGGGGTGGCGAAAACTCGGTAGGTTCACAGCCCGTTCATCAAGTTCGACCCCCACAAGCACACACCCTTTGGGGAGGCGCATATCGTCCAGACTGTCCCATTCATATAAGGGTAAATGCTGATCACTTTTGGAGGTGTCGGCGCGGTCCACCATTTTTGATCGGTGGTGGGCGCGCACTGTAAAGGCAAAACTGGCCCCAAAAGCATGACCGGTGCGCAAAACGGCCCCCAAATTCATCGCTTTGGATATTCGCTCGACCCCAATTCCAAAATATCCGCGCATACTGTTTTCCGTTATTGATCTGGCTTACGAAGTCACAATGGAGAACCCTAAAATAAGTGCCGCAAATTGGCCATCTATTTTTAACATGGTGATGGTTTTTGTGTGGTCGCGGGTTTGTCGGCCTTGGTGTTGGAAAATTTTCTATTGCTGTTGATTTTCTATTGTTGTTGATATGAATGGCAATCACGACCCTTTTGAAGTTACGAATGACCAAGCAGGCGCCCAAGATATGATCGCGTGTTTGGAACAGGCCGGGCTGACGAAAGAAAAGACCTTGCTGGTGTTGGAGCCAACCGGTGGATATGAAACAAGCCCATGCAGTGCCCCTGATGGCCATGGCCTATGATACGCTCAACCATAATAGTGCTGCAGATACCAACTAATTTGCTACTGACCAAGCCCGAACTCTTTGAGCATATAGATGATTTTCTCTTCAATTTCTGTTAATATGCGGATAATGGATGTGTGTAACCGATCACCTGCGTGTCAATTTTCTGACGTGTTATCGTTTATCCTGGTGAGCCGTTCAAATCATTATTCCGCAAACGAACAAATTAGTTTTTGCTGGATCTTCACCCATCCACGTTATTTAATTTTTATGTATACTCAAGTAAAAAATCAAGGCCGGTAATTTAACATTGGTGGGCTGAATTAAAAGTTATTTTATCGCAAGCGCTGTCATGTACTGAACCCATGATAAGACGGCTGCTTCGTTGGCAAGCACTACTGCACGCTCCGAGTCAATACGATTTTGCTCTGTTATCAATACATCGAGATAGCTAATCTCACCCGCGTCGTATAAACGCCTCGATTGGATAAGAGCTGATGTGGCCGAGTCCAGTGCTTTTTGCTGCTCTTTGGCCGCGGCGCGATTGGTTATTAAAAATGTTTTGGTGGTGTCTACTTCCGTGACGGCTCTCAATACGATCTGCTCATACTCGATAAGTGCACGTTGAGCCTGAACGTCTTCTGCATCAATTTGGGCAAGGATGCGTCCGCGTCCTAATAACGGGATCATGAGCCCCCCGATTAAATCGGTTGAAATATCGGTAAAAGACAAAGGCCCCGTAAACGGCACATTGGCCAGACTGCTGCCTTGCAGAGTAATAGAAGGGTATAGTTCTCTTTTGGCTGCTAGTCTTTCGTAGGCTTCGGCATTCACTGATAAGGCGGCTGCCCGTATGTCAGCGCGATCAACAAAAAGGCGTTCAGGGTCAGGGTTAGCGATTTCAGGAGTTGGAAAAATGTAGGTTTCATCAACCGTACTGGAAAACAATAAATCAAGATCCGCACTGTCGCCAACCAGTTGTTTTAGTGTGTTTTGGAGAGAGCGTTCCTGACCGCGCAAAGTTTCAATGCGTGCCTGTACGCCATTTAACTGGCCCGTACTTCTCGTAACATCAAGGCTTGTTGCATAACCAGATTGTGATAATTGCAATACCCTTTCAACGCTTTGCTGCAAGCGCTCTGCGCTATTTTGAGCAAGGGCTCGTTCAACTTGACGGGCACGCAGTTGAACATAGGTTGATACAATCTGGGAGCTGATTAATCTTGTCACATCATCAACCACAGCCTCACTTTCATAACCGCGCAATCGAGCCGCTTTTACCGAGGCGCGGATAGACCCAAAAACGTCTACTTCCCAATCCGCGGAGAGGCCGGCAACACCGCTGGTTAAATCGATAAACTCGGTATTGGCTGTAATATTTAAAGATGGAAAGAGGCGGGCAAATTGTGCCCGTGTAAAGGCTTTGTTTTCATCAATTTGAGTGGCAGCAATGCGTACATCTAATCCTGTAGTTCTGCCTGAAGCGACCAACCTGTTCAGCAAAGGATCATTAAAATCACGCCACCAAAATGAACTTGGCTCGCTTTCATACCGTTCGTTAACCGGCACAGTGTCAGCATATTTTGGTGTCCCAACGCAGGAAATAAGCGTTGCCAAAAGGGGAATGACCAGGAGTAATTTCTTATGTCTCACTAAATCTGACTTTCATTTAATTAATCAATGTCACAGAACATAAAACACAAACGTTAAATAAAATATATTCATAATTATAATAATTAATGCTTACTATTGTCGATGGTTTTCATAAAACACTTTGTACCTTTGTGACACAGACATAATTTATGCTTAGCAAAGGCTTAATTGAAACCCTAATTTTTGGTGTAATTTGATATTCTTAATTTACTACTGTGTGCTAGAAATTTTTCAGGTATAGATGGAAAAGAAAACGCTCATGAATTTTTCGAATATTGCTTTCATATTTTCTAGTGCAAACAAAACTCTTCATTCAGATAAGTTTAAAACTGCTGGATCCGGGGTGGGTGGTATTTTTGTTCTTTCCTGTCTGGTTAATATTTTATTCCTGACGGGTCCGATCTTTATGATGCAAACCTATGACCGAGTTTTAGGGAGTGGAAATATCTCTACCTTGATTGGTCTTTATGTTATCGCGGCCCTTATGTATGTTATGTTTGGCGTGTTTGACACACTGCGTCAGCAGATCGCCACGCTAAGGGGTGAGGAAATTGCGGCCGAATATGATGGTCCGGCGTTTAAGGCAACTCTTGATGCGGCGGCCTCTGGCGTTATTGATAATCGCACGAATGCTCCTGAAGATGTCGAGACGGTGCGTAATTTTATTACCTCCCCGGGCATGCTGACATTTTTTGATTTACCGTCCATGCCATTCTATTTTCTCGCCGTTATGTTCCTGCACCCCATTCTTGGAATGGTTGTTATTGTTGCTGGGCTGATTTTATCTGCTTTAACGGCGCTCAATAATTATCAGAGCCGTCAGGGTATGACAGAAGCGCAAAAGAAGCTATCGGGTGTTTCGCGCATTTTGAATACAGCCCGCCAGGATGCTGAGAGTATGAAGGCAAACGGAATGGCTGATGCGGCGCAATATCATTGGCAGTCCCAACAGCAAGCGGGGCGAATGGGAATGATTACGAGTATGCGCACAACGAGCATGTTTGGCACCATTACAAAGGCCTTGCGCCTTGCGATTCAATCATTGGTTCTGGCGGTTGGTGCGTGGCTTGCGGTTATCGGGCAATTGAGCCCCGGTGCCATGCTCGCAGCTTCAATTGTTTTTTCACGCTCTATAGCCCCTTTCGAGCAATTGCTGACCAATTATAAAAATCTTGCAAAGGCACGCACTTCATGGGCCAATATTCAATCGTGGGCGCCGGATTATGTTAATCAAGAAGAAAAGGGGTTTGATCTGCCAGCACCGGAAAAAACGATTATTGCTCAAGGGGTTTCCATTCGTATACCGGGACAAGACAAGAATCTTTTAAATAACATCACAACAGAATTAGAGGCCGGTGATGTTCTGGCCATTATGGGCCCCAGCGGCGTTGGTAAAACGTCACTTGTACGTGCACTGGTCGGGGCCTGGCCTGTTGCCTCTGGCACATTACGTCTTGATGGGGCTGAATTGTCTCAATGGCCCGCCACCAAGCTTGGAGAGCACATTGGTTATTTATCTCAATATACAAATTTACTTGATGGCAGTGTGGCACAAAATATCTCCCGTTTCAGAGCTGATGCCACAGCAGAGAGTATTATTGAAGTTGCTAAATTAGCCAGTGTCCATGATATGATTTTAGAATTTGAAAATGGATATGAAACCCAGGTTGGCGAGGGCCATGTTCGACTTTCTGGCGGGCAACGCCAGCGTATCGGCCTTGCCCGTGCTCTGTATGCTGATCCCTTTCTTGCAGTCCTTGACGAGCCAAGCGCGCATTTAGATGTGCCGGGAAAACTGGCACTTGCCAGAGCCTTATTATTGCGCCGAGAAGCGGGAAAAATTACGATTATCACCAGTCATGATGAAGAGTTATTAAGCTTAACCACAAAATTACTTATCTTGGAAAACGGCAAGATGACAATGTCCGGACCTAAAGATGCGGTGTTGGCCCGATTAAACGAGCAGCCAGATGATGCGCCTAAAACGCAGAAAAATGACGAAAAAAGTCTATCTTCGAATTTGCCAAGACAAGCAAAAAAGAAACCGAATACAAGCAAAATGGAGATCGCAGCCTGATGCAAGTACAACCGCAATCTTTTTTAGAAAATCTACAAGAAACCAGAACACGGTTGGGACGTATTGGTATCTATGCTGGTTTAGGTTTGGCTGGAATGGCATTCATTTCTACTTTTGTTATTAAACTAAGTGGCGCTGTTGTTGCTAATGGACATATTATTCCGCAAGGGCGAAACATTATCATTCAACATCCCGACGGCGGTCTGGTGAAAAATGTTATGGTTGAAAATGGAGACCGGGTTACAAAAACATCGGAAATTTTACGCTTTGACGGGTCTGAATTAAATGCGGAATTGAAAAGGTTGGAAGGATTAAAGTTAACCCTTGATCTGCGCATTGCCAGCTCTAGGGCGGCGTTAAAGGGTAAAAATACCTTTAGTTGGCATAATGAACTTCGATATGGCGATCCTGCAGTGAAGCCGATTTCAAACAGAATTCAATTGCGGCCCGGCTCGAGGGGGCGTAATGGGGGCTATAAAAAAGCGTATCTTATGCCAATTAGCTATACTGTTTATGAAGCTAATGAAATTATTGAGGAAGAACCTGTTCCTGAGCTTGACAGTATTACGAGGCAAAAGGCGGCGCTGCGTGCGGATCGCGCGCTTTATGCCTCTCGTCTTCATTCGATAAAGGGGCGTATACATTCATCGAACAGAGCGCGTGAAGTATTAAATGCACAATTGGTTTCCATTCGGGAAAGATCACATCTAATTGATGATGAAATCAAACAGCTAAAAGTCTTGGTGGAAGATCGCCTAGTGCAACGCAGCCGAATGACTGCGTTGCAAAGAGAAAGATTGGAAATCCGCCAGCGCACAGAAGCTTTGAGACTTGAGGATACACGTTTACAAGGAGAAATTGCTCTTGCGGAAAAGGAATTGATTAATCTTCAAAATGAGGACGTAAACCGGTTATGGACGCAAATGCAAACAGATGAGGAAGAACTTGCTAATGTTGAATACAATATAGCCAACATTAAATCACGCCTTAGCCGATTGGCCGTACTTGCTCCAGTTAATGGCAGGGTTCACGAATTATCAGTGCAAAACCCAGGTAGCGTGGTGCAACAAGGAGCGGTCATATTGCAGATTGTGCCTGAGGGGCGCCCCAGTGAAGTGAGTGTTCAAATTGATCTCGCCAGTATTGATGATGTTGAAATCGGTAAAAGTGTACGCTTGCGTTTTGATACATTTAAAGAACATGCAGCGACAGAATTGCAAGGTAAAATTTTACAAATCTCTCCTGACCGTTCTCTTGATCCAGTAACGGGATTGCCATTCTATGCGGCGCGTATTGGCTTGAATGAAGAATCAATCCGTGATTTTCAAAAAATTGGCCCGTCTACAGGTGCGCCTGTAACCGTTATGATCGAAACAAAACAACGATCAATGGCGAATTACTTATTCGAACCGGTTCGGCAATCCCTTTCCAGGACTTTTTCTGAAACCTAATTCCAAAAATTAATCTCTGATATGTTTTATTCTTAAACGGCTTATTGGTTAAGGAAGAAACATTTAAGAAAAATCATGCAATTTTTTTGACTGCTCTGATTGAAAATAAAGAGCCGTCTAAGAGCCTAATCGAAAAAGGAAGATAAGCAATAAAGCTGCATGGATGAGGCGTCAATTTGCACAAAATCGATGCGCCTCGGGCTCTTCAACTTAAAATTTAGAGCCGCAAAGGTATGAACTGGCTGAAACGAACGTCTGATCGACAAGCTGATTAATGTTCCTAATGGCTTTTCGTTCAGGCTCTTTTCGTTTAGGCCCTATTCGTTTAGGCCCTAAGGGAATGTATAGTCAGATTTATTTCTATAGTGATTTGAAATTTTTCTTCTGCTGTTTCTATATGAAGGCGGAACAGGCTGATGATCTCCAGCCTGTAGGACGATGTGTTCAATTTTAATTTTGTGTCCCTAAAACGAATAAAATGATCACTTACTGGTAAATTTCGATTATTTGAAACAAGTAATATCTGTACGTACTTTTTGTACGTGCTTCATGTTGAAACGGATATGAAATTCTTGTGTACGTTTATATCTCTATTTGTTGCAAAAATCAGGTCATTATGGTTCGTAAATTGGTAAACAAAATAGCTTTGATTGCGGTTTGATGGTTTTACCAACACAAAAAAACAAGTGATACGGTCAAATTTTAGGTTAGCAAAAGATAAACGCTTTTTAGGAGGTAATCTTGGCACGATAATCGCTTTGTGCGTGCTTATATCCCCGGCAGCGTGTTTTCAATCAACATGCTTCCCTCGTTTTAACTAACAAATTTATTATAAGGAAACCTCCAATGACACTACCGACTAACCTTCCAGCTGAAGCCGACCCACAAGAACGTCAAGCCGTATTGAACCTGGTTGAATTATCCGATGTGACACACACAGCCATTAATGATGGTGACTGGGATGATCCAGGCACTTGGGAAGGTGGCCGGATACCGGGCGATGATGCGCGCGTTCATATTCCTGAAGATGTGACTGTTACTTATGATAGCACAAGCGATGCAAGTATTTTTACCATTCGCGTCGATGGCGATCTTGAATTTGCGACAGATCAAGACACTCAGCTTGTTGTTGATACCTTGATCGTAACTGATACTGGTAAGCTTGAAATCGGCACTGAAGATAATCCACTTGATCCACAATATAGCGCTGACATTGTTATAGCGAACAATGGCGATATTGATGTGAGCTGGGATCCAATGCTGCTCTCGCGCGGCGTTGTTAGCCTCGGCGAAGTTAAAATTAGTGGCAATAATCCAATGACCCACGCTAAAGTTGATGAAGATCCTTTGGCGGGCGATACAACGCTTACTCTTGAAGATGCGCGCGAATGGCAAGTTGGCGATACAATCGTTGTTGCTGGTACGCATAAGCAGGGCTTTGACGCCAGTAATGGCCGCCGTGTTGATAGTGATGATTATCTTGGCACACAGGATGAAGAGGTTGTTATTACAGCGATTAATGGCAATGAGATCACGTTTGATCCGCCGCTTCAGTATGATCATGATACACCAGCGGCTGATTTGAAAACCGTTGTGACCAATCAAAGCCGGAACATCACCATTTCAAGTGAAGATGGTGAAGATACACCTGTTCATCAGCGTGGTCATGTTACTATTCTGCACAATGATGATGTCGATATCCGTTATGTCGAGTTGAATGATTTGGGCCGCACGGACAAGTCACGCGATTCCGAGGATATTGATGATGTGCGCAATGTTAGCGCAGACACAAATGTTGATGGCCGTAACCCATTGACCATTCGTGACACAGGCCTTGAAAATCAGGATAATCCAATTGATATTATCGCGGTTGCGGTTAACGGTTCTGCGGGTAACGGTATCGTGCAAGATGCAGCCAATGCGCATTTTGCCTATAACACAGTTTTTGACGTGTTTGGTGCCTCCTTTGTATCAGCCCATGCAGGCGATCAGGGAAGCTGGAAAAACAATGTTGCGATTAAGACCCAAGGTAACGGTTTTGGCGAGCAAGAAGCCCGCGACATTAATGACATTGGAAGCACGGGTGACGGGTTCTACTTTGTAAGCCGTCAGGTTGATGCAACAGGGAACATCGCAGCCAATACGACACATGGCTTTACCTATGCTTCACCGCAGAACGCAGGAAATATTTCCCCAGACGCACTTGACAACCCCGACGCAGCCCGTGGTGATTTCCAAGTCAATGCTGTCAATACCTATATTACCGAGTTCTCAGGCAATGAAGCCTTTGGCAATCAAATTGGGTTTATCTCCCATAAAAGTAACGCCGCTCAAGGTAATGATGGCCGAAATAGCTTAACAGATTTTACAGCCTGGGAAGTTAGCCTCGGAATTGAGAGCTTCTATTCGGGGCATTATACCCTCGAAGATATCCGTATCGTTGGTACGGATTCCGATCTTCCAAATAGTGGACCAACTCAGGGTATCCTCCTCGGAAACCGCTCTGCAGACTGGGTCTTCAACGGACTTACGCTTGAAAACCTTGATAGAGCTGGAGCA
>CALLPQ010000110.1 GCA_938015425.1 uncultured Parvularculaceae bacterium
AATCCCTCTCCCCCCTTTGATACAAACGCGTTCTTTGGCCACTGTAACTTCCCCCTTGTTACAGTGGCCTTTTCTTTTCACAGTTTATTTTCTTTTCTAAATTTCTTTTCTAAGCGCGGTTTGCATGTTGATGATGTGCCAACCTTAGGTGTTACCAGTCCTGGATATTGCCAGTCTTGGATATCGTTATTCTTAGCTGACTCAAAAAACCACCCAATAAGATTAGGTGGCTTTTAGGGTATGGCTTTTCTATGGTGCTTGCTGGAATGATTAGTGATTTAGCAAATACACAGATAAATTTGAGTTATGTAATGTATTCAATCCGCCCACAGGGGTTTATATGGATTGGCATTATACCATTTAAAAATAGCTCAATACCAATCCGGTCTTTTGTCCTCACTATCACATCAAACCAATATCGTATTATAGTCAGCATACTCATTAAAATTAAAACCAAAGATCATCCCTTTAGTTCTGATCCACATAGCGGGCTAGAAGGCGTAGATACGCAATTTGATATCCAAGGGAGTTCTCGGTCACATTGAAGGAATTAAAGTCTCCATTGGTGTTCAATGTGTTGAATTCTTCAAAGACTTTCAATTTAGGTTGGTTTCGAATGGATTGCAACAATCCTCCATAACCCTCAAAGGGTCCCCCCACCAAGAAGCCTGGTGGCGGCCCAATGGGTGATTGGGAAACACTATCAAAGACCGTATTATCCTGAAACCAACTATGATAGAATTGGTCTACCGAATTTTCAGCGCCAAACTCATTCATGTTCGAGAGAAACACCAATCCGAACGGATTAACGCCATGGAGATAATTCACATACGCTGTGGATGCATTGGTAATTTCTTCAGGCGATACATCATTTAAACTAATGTTATATTGATTAAGCTGCGCGAAAGTCAGGCCTTTAATCGCTTTGGCACGGTTCGACCCAACTGTATAATCTGCCAAGAAAGAGCGATAAGGCGCTTCATCAACAAAAACACTCTGCCAGCTATTAAATGCCATTTCTATTGCCAATCCAAACCTGCTAAGGATTGTATTACTGGTGGCCGTGTTTGTGGTTATCGTTGAATAATGAAGCAAGGCAGAATGCTCTTCGGTTTCGTCATTAGAAACAAAAAACTCCTGACGCACAATATTTGCATTCATGAAATCGTTCTCGATAAAATCACAGTAGAGATCATCGCCTGTTAAATCACACAGATAGATCGAAGCAATCCGTTTAAGAGCCGCTTGGCCATAAGAGGTATCACAAAAGTTTTCTGGTGAGCCGGGTGGTACTGGCACTGGCTCGCGATTTTCAGCGCCGATAAACACATCACCGTCTAGAATAACAGCACATACTTCCTGCTCGCCCGCTGCCACGACACCTTCATTTTGAAAAACACGGTTCGGGTTTCTCTCGGCCCAATCATAAGCGCTGATTGCCCTTGCTCTTAAATCATTAGACAAGTTCGACAAACCTTGCCCCCCGACACTATCAAGTACGGTTGCCGCAAGCGCAAATGCCCCTGCCGTGCTCATACTTGCGGATGTCGTAGGCGGCCCGAAAAATCTGGGCAAAGTATCTGATGATGGCGGACTAGGCAGTGTCCCTATATCATCAATATCAACACCGACCACAGACAGAATGGAACCGTTTCCGTTCTGCATACGTATCATATGCTGCAGACCAAAAACAACTTCATCAATAATATCCGGAATACCATTGCCTGACTCAGGCATATCGAAGTCATCCCCCCAAACCGAAGGATTATCCCGATAGGCGTTTAGCAATCCCAAAATATAATCAGAATTGAAATTGGTATATTTGTTATAATCACCAGCATCATACCAACCACCACGCAAGTCGCGTGTGGGGGCATTGAGATTGGTTATTCTTCGCGCCGCCGGATCCTGATTGAACCGAAGGTGGCTCGCGCCATCGCTCCATGGGCCAGCTAGGGCCGCAGATTTAGCAAAACCAGATCGTTGGTACAAGAAGGTTCTAAAAGCAGTTCTTAAAACATCTTCATAAACATCATCACGAATATCGAACTGACCAGACCGCGCATTATTTTGCGGATCAAAAACTGTATATGATCCCGCTTGATCAACATCAGAAAAATCGAACCACCAAATTCTATCGCCAGATGTCTGTTCAACAGCACCGCCATTACGAACCTCTACATTGCCGGTAAAAACGATCTCTCCTGTATCAACATTTTGCACCTGCATTTCTACACCCGGCGCATAATCGGGCAGCTCGCTACCAAAGCCCACTTCAGCATCGCGAATAACCGCAACCTTTTGCATTTCAGGGCGATAACCAAACTGGTCAACCACAATATTTGTGAGATTCTCGTCCCCTAATATTTCGGTTTCATTTTCATCACTACCCAATCGCTCCACACGAACAGCTTCAATATTGACGCCCCCTGCACCACGGACAACAAACACCAGATCGCGTATGCCTTGCGCCGGACGGGTAAGAAGGGTCGAGGCTTCCGCATAGGTATCAAATGACCCTGTATTTGGAAGGTCAATGGTCCCGTATAAGGTTCCTGTTGCGCTGCCATTGCGGATTTCAATGGAAGTAGCGAGGTTACTTTGCCGCGCATACCGGACAAATATACGCGGGTTATAAGACACACTCACATTATCATAACGCAGAAAAGCCGGATCACCGGTCACTGCAGCAAAGCGGTCATTTACGCCAAAAAACGTTACGCCGGTTGAAGACGAGCTTTGACCTGCGGTGCGTTCCGTTTGCAAGGGCTGGTTTCTAAACTCGACAAAATCAACATCAAAATTACCATCACCAGTCGTGACGAAGTACACATCGTCTCGACCTGTTAATGCACTAATCGGGATATTGGTCTGGGCGTTTCGAAACGTTGTAAAACTGCCCGTCGCTGGCAGGGAGATTGACGCCACTGGCGCCGAACTCAGATCACCAACAATAATATCAAGTCCCGCAGATCCGCTTTCCTTTCCATAACGCACACGCAACTGCCCGAACCCATCACCTAGGCGGACATTATTAAAGCGAAAATTATTCCCCGCGCTTTCGGAAACAACAACCCGTCCCTCAATGACGGTTCCATTTTGTTGATTGGCCCTCTCGGCTTGAAATAAAATCCTTTGCGCACGGCCAAGCCTTAATAGATCAACACGATCTATCGGGCCTGTAAATCTCACATAAACCGTATGGGATCCAGATACGCTTGAAACATTGGTCAGGCGGTTTCTAAAGGTAGATTGGGATGGTGTGGTGGGTAGTGACGCAACACTGGCAATCACAGGGCCATTAGGATCATCAACCCGCACTTCGAAACCCGCTGTAGCCGAACTCGTTTTCGTGTACCGTACAACAATAGAGTCTAAACCAGCCCCAAGATTAACATTATCAAACCTAATACTATCGCCATTACCGATATCGGTTATAAACCGCCTTTCGGCTGTAACCCCATTTTGCTGGTTAGCCGATTCGGCCTGCAAAGTTCTAACCGCTCTTTGGGAAGTATTTTGCGCATGCGCACTAACGGTCAAAGTAGATAAAGCACAGATTGATAATGATACTGATACAAGTTTCGAGATTGGTTTTTTATACATAATGTACCCCTTGTTTTCTTTGATAGTGGGTACACTCATGAATCATGTCAAGCATCAATCACCGAGTTGGTGATATCTTTTATAATAATTAAATATACAAACACAAAAAATTATAATATTGAACCACCAGCACAAACTATGCTTTAAAGGATATTAGGTGTTTAGTCTCGGGAAGTGATGGTTTGGATTGCTAATAAATTGCTTTGGCTTTTCGGTCCAGCTTTTGTTGACATATTCGAAGACAGTCAGTCCTTTGAGTGTCTTCAATCGTTTTGCGAAATTGTAGGCGTCGACAAAAATTTGTAAATGCTTGCGCAATTGATCATGCGATGAATAGTGATATCGTTTGACGGTGGCTTCTTTTAAGGTCCGGTTCATACATTCGACCTGGCCGCCACTCGGACAAAAGGTCCACCGGACCTTTTGTTGATCCTCGTAGCTCCACGGATGGTTCACTTTCGTAAGCCTGTGTTCGGTACCATTTTCCCGGCAAACACGATCAAAGATATGCGCGCGCGTGCTTCCTTTTCTTTCCGTACACTGAATACCATTATCAGTTAGTATTATGTGTATTTTATAAGGACACGCTTCGATCAGATGACGCAGGAATTTCGCCGCATTCATCTTACCCGCTTTCTCATAAAGTTCGACGAACACAAACTTTGACGTTCGGTCAATCG
>CALLPQ010000111.1 GCA_938015425.1 uncultured Parvularculaceae bacterium
GACTATGATTTATAACAGAGTATCAACAAAAATAAACGATCGCTTTTCCTGTTGACCACTAGATCATAAAAGGACATGCCCCTTATGGGCAATACGGTTTATCGCAACATCAAATCGATTGATCGCAAATTAATCCTTAAAAAAGCTCTTACCTTTTAACGCCTTCAATCATAATAAAGAACATCAACATGCCCCACTCCCAAAATAGCAAGTCATTTCCTTAAAACATCCCACAAAATCAAGAACACCTGAAAACGCCTGAAAGCCAGTTACTCCTATAAAGACCCTTTGACAAAGCTTTCATTCATGCGTGACTTTGTTTCCAAATAGCAATTTGCCACATGGGCCGCTGCGCGCGCGGTTTCATCAATCGGATCATAGGTCCAGCTTTCAATCGTACCCTTAAACGGGCGCACCGCGCCGCACTTTTCTAACCGCTCATGAAAGTGCGCAAACTTTCCGCCGCTGCCTTTTAAAGTGAGTGTATAAACCGGCTTGCCTGTACTGACCGCCTCCCCGATCATATTAACACTATCTTGAGTGACGATAACGCCATCAACAATCGCAAGAAAGGCCGGATAAATATTTCCCTTTTTAAGCCCTTCATTATTGCTCACAAAATAGGCATTCGGCCCTCCTAAGCGCGCCCGCAGCAACTCCCAATGTTCATGCTTGGTGCGGCGTGAATTTGTGATGATTAGATTATATCCTTGTTGAATGATATTTTGCAGATGATCGATGATTTGATCCATCACCTTATCATCCATTTTATATTTCTTATTCTCCCCGCCAATTAAAACAGCCAGCCTTGGTTTTCCCAACTCATTAAACTGATCTCCTAATTCGATAGCAGATCGTTCAATCGCTGCCGGATTAACACATGACGGCGACCCGATTATCGGAAAGACATTCTTGCCCCTAACCTTGTCATGTTCAGGGGGGACCACCAGATCAAACTGATTTGAAGGGGCATGCGGGTTTTGGGTTTGCACGGTAAATGTAGCCAGAGATTGCCTTTTAACGGCAATGGTTAAAGGTACGCTTTCGCGGCCCGACGCAACCCAGATATCTGGAAAAGGTGCCCTTAATAAATGCCCTCTCGTGGTCAACAGATTAAACGGGTTTGGCCAAAGAGCTCCCGGCACCAAACTCCAACGCTTCGGGATATCAATATGTTTGATGGAAATCGATAGCGGTAGATGCGCCCTCATCGCTTGTGCTAGGCCAAGAGCCTGATTTTGCGTTCCGGCCCGCCCGTTACTGACGACCCAGCAAGATAATAGACGTTTCGAATCAGCGTTTAAATTCCGATGACTTAGATCTTCTTGCGTCCTAATTTCGCTATCCTCAATAATCTCAGGCACGACTCTTACCTCTACTCATTACTAATTTTACCGATAGTATTGTTATAAATACTTTTTAAAATATATACAATTTTGATCACTATTTAGCAGGCCTATTTATAAAGTTAATAAAAATAATGACTTAGCCTGCTATGATGAATGTACACCTTAAATGTAGCAAGTTAACGAACCCTATAAATTTTACTGGCTTTTATCTATTTTTGACAAAAATGCCTTGATCACATCTCCCGGTGAATGAATGCAGCTATCCCCAAGCAAAGCCTTGATAAATCCGATAGTTTAGGTATCAAGGTTATCCATACTATAATCAGTGGAATTACCGGGAATGTAACAAAAGGCTATATATAGACTGGCCCGAAACAAGCTTCCCGAAAGAGAGAAAGAGAGAAATATGACCGCACTTTTTATTATATTTGGCTTTGTCGCATTATTTGCGGCCTTAAACCTAATAGAAAAAGGCCAAATCGATTAATCCAACCCATCATTCTATAAAGATAGAGTTTTGCCAAAATGGTTGCATTACCGTGCAAATTAAAGGCATTTACGAATACAGAATTAATCTAACCAGACTCATCGAACGAGACCAAAATCACCAATAAAGGCTTATACCCTTTGTTAAACGATCATCGAGTTTCTTAAGCGCGATCAGGATCACGACACCATGCTTTTTTCTATTGCCATGATTATTATCGGTTTAATCATTCTACTCGTCGCTGGTGAGTTATTGGTAAGGGGGGCTGTCGATTTAGCCAGCGCGTTAAAAGTTCCCGCCCTTCTGATCAGCCTCACAATCGTTGCCTTTGGAACTTCCGCTCCCGAATTAATTGTTTCTATTCAGGCTGTGTTGAATAACACAGGCGGCATTGCATTGGGCAATATCATCGGCTCTAACATCGCCAATGTTTTAATGGTTTTGGGTTTCCCGGCGATTGTCTATCCTATTTCCTCATCCGTACCCGGGTTACGCCCTCACGCTATCGTCATGGCTTTAGCAACTCTGGTCTTCGCTTACGGGGCCTTCATTGTGGGGGAAATTAATTTTCTAATCGGCCTGATTTTATTCGTCGGTCTTATCACTTACCTGAGCTATATGTTGTTAACGGCCAAGAACGGAGACCATAATATTCCTGTTCTTGACGAGATTGATGAATTTACAGATGGCGGCGGTCTTAATATTTCGACGATTACATTTCTTATTGCTGGTCTTATTGGTTTGCCGGTCGGGGCTCATCTTCTGGTCACCTATGGAGCAGAACTCGCACGCTCATTAGGGGCACGTGACGCGATCATCGGCCTGACCATCATCGCTTTTGGGACCTCGCTTCCCGAATTAGCAACCGTCTTTTCCGCCGCTTTAAAAAAGAAGGCCGATGTGGCCATCGGATCTATTATCGGTTCCAATATTTTTAACCTGTTGGCTGTTGGCGGCGTCACAGGCCTCGTGGGGGGCGCATCATTCGATCAGGCATCATTAACCCTTGATATACCTGTTATGCTGGGGGCAACCCTTTTATTAATCTGGTTTGTACTGACCAAACGCAATATTTCCAAGCCTGTCGGGATTGTCATGGGCCTTAGCTACATTATCTTTATTGCCTATTTAGCCAATACAAGTGGTCTATAAAGTTCACATTATAAGGCTAAAACCGAAGATCGCTTAACCATTTCACCAGCCTCTTATTAATCCACATACTTACAAATTTACATACGATTTATCGTATCTTTTCAATCAAGGTGTAATTTTGAAGCAAGAAAATTCGCAAAATTCTTCCTTAAAAACCGCTCTTGTGACAGGCGCCGGGAAGCGCCTTGGCAAAGCCATGGCCATTGCCTTAGGGGATGCGGGTTATCGCGTTGCTATTCATTACAATCACTCCCATGAAGAAGCCCAAGCCGTGGCCAGTGAAATCAATCACGCACAAAAGAACCAGTCTCAAGCCATTATTGTCAAAGCGGATTTATCAAATGATAGCCATATTGATAATCTCATTGATCAAGCGTCTACCGCCTTGGCCTCACCCCTTAGCTTATTGGTCAACAGTGCATCAGCCTTCGAGAATGATGAACTTTCAACCGTCACACGGCAAAGCTGGGACATGCATATGAACATAAACCTTTATGCGCCTGTAAAATTAAGTCAGGTATTTTCAGGCCAATGCATAAAAGGTGAAAACAATCTCATCATTAATCTTATTGACCAACGTGTCAAAAAGCTAACGCCCCAGTTTCTATCCTATACCACATCCAAAGCTGCCTTATTGACCTTAACCCAAACAATGGCCCAAGCCCTTGGTCCCGACTATATTAGAGTAAACGCTATTGGTCCCGGGCCCACACTGCGCAATAAGCGCCAATCACAATCGGATTGGCAAATCCAGAATGAGGCGACTATTCTGGGTCATGGCGCAACACCAAACGATATAAACCAAGCTCTTCTTTATCTTATATCGGCGAAGTCGGTTACTGGCCAAATGATTGCGGTGGATGGTGGCCAACATTTAATCTGGCAAACCCCGGACGTCTTGATCAACGAGTAATTTTATGCCCCATAAAGAAACAATCACACCAAACCAAGAACGTGCGCCAAAGGTTAAAAAATCAACACGTAAAATCTTTGTACGTGATTTAAAACTGGATGCGCATATCGGTGTTTATGACCATGAACATGGCCAAACCCAGCCCTTGACAATTGACTTTGAATTAGAAGTGCAAGAACCCGATAACCCCGCATCTGACCGTTTAGATGATGTGGTATGTTATAATAAATTTACACAAGCCATCAAAAAAACCCTGGCTTCCGGCCACATTCAATTGGTCGAAACTTTAGCCGAGCAGATATGCAGCATTGCACTTGAGCACCCCATGGTTATTTCAATCTGTGTACGTATTGAAAAATTAAATGCTATTCCCGAAGCGAGAGGGGCCGGCGTCGAGATTTTTAAATCCAAATCTTAACGCAACGCAGAGCAAAGTGACCAACACCAGACTATCAAGCCGCTATACGGACTTACTCCATTATCTTATTATTGTTTAAGCATTTTTTGCGGTTTTAATAAGTTCGCCATTTTCATGTTCTTGCAAACAGGCGCGCATTCTATTTAAAACCTCATCTTTATTGATTGGTTTTGTCACCACACAATTCATACCGGCATCAATGCATTCTTCACGGTCACATTGCAATACATTAGCCGTCACAGCGATAATGGGAATATTTGGTATATGATTATCGTCTTCATAAGCCCGAATGGCCCGCGTTGCATCAAGCCCGTTCATTTCAGGCATGGAGATATCCATCAAAACCAGTTTTGGTTTAAGGTTGGGATAGCGTTGCACCGCCATTTTTCCATTATCGACAATCGTGACGTTAAATTCTGTTTCTTGCAAAATTGAACGAATAACCATTTGATTAACGACATTATCTTCCGCAACCATTACAGATGTTTTCTTTGTACCAACAAAACTCGTGAACTCCGATGAGGCACTCATTTTCTCGTATGTTTTTTTAAGTTTTTCAATATTACCAGCCTGCAATGCATTGGTGATTGCATCAATCAATGCCGCATAGCGAACAGGTTTTAACAATACGGCGCTCACTTCCAACTTATCATGCTTATCAAGGGCATTTCTGATACCCACCGAAGATGTAATAATGATCGGGATATCTTGGAATGATGGTTCTTTTTTCATTTTCAAACAAAACTCGGCACCGTTAACAGACGGCATTTGATAATCAGTTAAAACAAGATCAAAAGCAGCATCATTCGCATTCGCTGAATATAATTTTGCCATTGCCTCATCTGCACCCTCCGCCGTGTGGGCAATCAAACCAATTGATTCTATTTGGTCCACCATCACTTTGCGGTTAATCTCATTATCATCAACGATCAATATTTTTTTACCCGCAAACTGGTTAGGCACTAATTCATTACTTTTTATAACATTATCATCACGGTCAATTTCGACTTCAAACCAGAATGTTGACCCCTCCCCCAATTTACTCTTCACGCCAATTTCACCGCCCATCAACGACACAATCCCTTGGGCGATGGCCAGGCCTAGTCCCGTGCCCTCAAATTTACGGGTTGACGAATTATCTGATTGTTCGAATTTTTCAAAGATTTTTGATATTTTATCAGAAGCAATACCAACGCCAGTATCTTCCACTTGTACTTTCATGATTACTCTATCATCTGTGCCTTGTTCAGTTGGTTGCCCACTGATACGCACATAAACATGACCTTCTTGGGTAAACTTAACCGCATTACCAATAAGGTTTGTTAAAACCTGACGTAGGCGGGATATATCTGAAATAACACCTTCGGGCATTGAGCTATCGTAGTCTAGAATAAGCTTTACATTCTTATCGCGCGACGTTGCCGAAACCATCGAGACAATATCTTCGACGGCATTCCTTAAATTAAAAGAATGTTTCTCTAATGTCATTTCACCATATTCGAACCGGGAATAATCTAGAATATCATTAATAACGGCAACAAGACTGGTGCCTGAACTTTTTATAATATCGGCAAATTCAGCTTGCTTTTTCGAAAGGTCGGTTGTGAGTAAAATTTCGGTCATACCAAGAATACCATTCATGGGTGTACGAATTTCATGACTCATATTCGCTAGAAAATCACTTTTAATGCGGTTTGCTTCCTCCGCTTTTTTGACAGTCACTAACAGTTTATTAATTTGTTGGGTGTGACGCTTGCTGAAAAAATAGGAAATTCCCATATTCACAAGAATAATAAAAGCACATATTAAAGAGGTGTTGGTCCCCAAGGCCAAAAGGCCAATGAAAAAAGGTCCGTTTACCGTCAATAATACAGTGTTCGAAACCATTGACTGACTACTTAACAATAAACAACCAGCTATACAGCACACACTTATAATAGAAGTTATAATAACAATTTCATCTGGAGATGCGTAAAAAAGCGTGATAGCACTCCAGGAAGAGAAAAACACGGCCATTAGACCGCTAATAATTCTCGTTATTCTAAGACGTTTACGGATAACATCTATCGGTGGGGATTTTTTTTGCTGCATCAACCAAAAAGGGACACGAACACAAAACACAAGGCTGATTAAAATGATAGGTGTGAATAATAAGCCGCGAGGCATCGGATTATTATATAACAAAATAGTCATTGAGGCAGTGACGGCAAAACAAACAAGGTAAGCAACGAGCGCAACCTTCACATAATCAAGATATAATTCCTCAACGATGTGAGTATCGTTATTTTTTTTAACCATCTTTTAGCCCTTTTCCTTAGGGCCATTTTGAAACAAAAGAATTAAATCGCTGTTAATTATAATTATTTTTGGTTCGTTAAGCGATTTTTAACAAACCTTAATATTTTAAAACCTAATCTCTTATCGTTTCCTTTTTGCTTTAGCGCCTTTCGGCTTACTTAAAAGCGTACTGTTTGTTCCTTCGCTTTTGGTGATGCGCCCTTTCGTTGCCTCTTGCACGCGGGCTTCCACTTGGGATTGACGGGCGAGCGGATCATTAGCGATAACCAATTCTGTTTCTTGAAGACGGCGCACTTCATCGCGCAAACGTGCCGCCGTTTCAAACTCGAGATTTGATGCCGCTTCCAGCATTTCTTTTTCTAACGCCTCAATATGCGCCTTCAAATTATGCCCTGGTGCTTGTTGCCCACCTTCTTTCGTCAAGGCATCAAGAGCCGCTAAATCACCACCGCTCCCTTTAACCAAATGATGCCCAACAAAGGTTTGCCCCAAAGCCGCTTTTTCTGCCGGATCGTCAGAAGCCGCCACATCGGAGATCGTCGCACTCACGGTTTGCGGTGTTATGCCATGGGCTTCATTATAGGCCATCTGCTTTTCACGGCGTCGATCGGTTTCTTTAATCGCCCGATCCATAGAGCCAGTTATTCTATCGGCATATAAAATAACCCGGCCATCCACATTACGGGCGGCCCGACCAATTGTTTGCACCAGTGATGTCTCGGAGCGCAAAAACCCTTCTTTATCCGCATCAAGAATAGCCACCAATCGACATTCAGGAATATCCAATCCTTCCCGCAAAAGATTGATACCAACCAACACATCAAAAGCACCAAGGCGTAAATCACGGATAATTTCAATACGCTCTAATGTATCAATATCAGAATGCATATAACGCACACGAATGCCTTGTTCATGCATATATTCTGTTAAATCTTCAGACATGCGTTTTGTCAGTGTGGTCACCAGAATACGCCCCCCCTCTTGCGCAATCTTCTTACATTCGGCAATAATATCATCAACCTGGTTTGAATTTTTGTCTGTTACTGGACGAATTTCTATAACCGGATCTACCAGTCCCGTTGGGCGGATAACTTGTTCTACAAAAACCCCGCCAGTGCGTTCCATTTCCCATTTACTGGGGGTTGCAGAAACGTGCACAGTTTGCGGCCTGATTTTCTCCCACTCTTCAAATTTCAAGGGGCGATTATCCATACAGCTGGGCAACCGGAACCCGTATTGGGCCAAGGTTCTTTTGCGGCTTAAATCGCCTTTAAACATCGCCCCGATTTGCGGCACCGTAACATGGCTTTCATCACAAAAGATGATTGCGTTTTCCGGTAAATATTCAAATAAAGTCGGCGGGGGCTCCCCCGGTTTACGCCCTGTTAAATAGCGCGAATAGTTTTCAATACCTGCACACGCGCCAGTGGCCGCCATCATTTCCAGATCAAACTGAACCCTTTGTTCAAGGCGTTGCGCCTCCAACATTTTCCCTTCTTCACGCATTTTCGGGAGAACAATATTAAGCTCTTGTTTGATGTTTTCCATTGCCTGATTTAAGGTCGGGCGCGGGGTCACGTAATGACTATTGGCATAGACCGTAATGGCTTCCAAATCACTTATCTTTTGTCCCGTTAGCGGATCAAACTCGATCAATGTTTCAACTTCATCTCCAAACATGGAAACGCGCCATGCCCGATCTTCATAGTGTGCCGGAAAAATTTCAATTACGTCGCCGCGCGCCCTAAACGTTCCGCGTGCAAAACCCATATCATTTCTTTGATATTGCAACGCCACCAGATCGTTTAATAATGTCTTGCGCTCTATTTCCTGACCCAACAAAAGACTAAAAGTCATCGCCGTATATGTTTCAACCGAGCCGATACCATAAATACACGAAACAGATGCAACGATGACAACATCATCACGCTCCAACAATGCCCGTGTCGCCGCGTGACGCATTCTATCAATTTGTTCGTTGACGGAGCTTTCTTTCTCGATATATGTATCAGAGCGTGGCACATACGCCTCGGGTTGATAATAATCATAATAGGAAACAAAATATTCCACCGCATTATCAGGAAAAAATGCTTTAAACTCACTATATAATTGCGCCGCGAGTGTTTTGTTGGGGGCCAAAATTAACGCAGGGCGGTTCATCTTCTCAATCACCTTGGCCATGGTGAAAGTTTTACCCGTGCCCGTCGCGCCCAACAAAACCTGATCGCGCTCCCCCGCCGCAAGCTCTTTGGCAAGCTCGGGAATAGCCGTGGTCTGGTCACCAGCAGGTTGATATTTCGACACCACCTTTAAGGGCTTGGATAAGGCCGCCGCCGTTGGCAAACGGTCAGGCCTATGCGGGACCCATTTCGAGGTTGCCGCCAATTCATGGTAATTCTCGATAGTTTCCGTAAAACCACCCGGCACAATATTCGAAGGCGCCGTCACAGGTTGACTAGACGGTTTTCGCTTTGCTTTGGTTTTTCGAGGTGGGCGCTGGGGCGTGCTATCGGACGTACTTTGGGGCATGGCGTGACCATAATCTCTTTACCCCAAAGTGAAAAGAGAAGAAGTTCAAAATTCCACAAATAAAGCCGAGACCCAACTCAACCACCCTAAAATCGTATATTACGAAATTCCCCTAATTATACGCTGCGGTTTCTGTTTAGTCCCGGGAAGTGATGGTTTGAATTATCGATAAATTGCTTTGGCTTTTGGTCCAGCATTTGTTGACATATTCGAAAACGGTGAGGCCTTTGGGCGTTTTTAGACGCTTCGCAAAGTTATAAACATCGAAGAATGTCTGGAGGTGCTCGCGCAATTGATCATGTGATGAATAATGATACCGTTTGACTGTAGCTTCTTTGAGAGTTCGGTTCATTCGCTCGCCGCGAGCCCGCCACTCGGACAAAAGGTCCACCGGACCTTTTGTTGATCCTCGTAGCTCTAGGGGTGATTTACCTTGGTCAATCTGTGTTCGATTTCGTTTTCCAGACAGATACGATCAAAGATATGTGCGCGTAAATTCCCTTTTCTTTCGGTAAACTGAATGCCATTATCAGTCAGTACAGTGTGTATTTTATAGGGGCAGGCTTCGATCAGATGGCGAAGGAATTTCGCTGCGTTCATCTTGCCTGCTTTTTCATAGAGCTCGACAAAGACGAACTTTGATGTGCGATCAATGGCAACAAACATATAAAGCTTGCCGTCTTCGGTGCGCACTTCGGCGATATCAATATGGAAATATCCAATTGGATAGGCTTTGAATTTCTTCTTGAGCTCAGCTTTCACATCAGGCAAGCGTGATATGTTGTGTCGTTGCAATAATCTGTGCAAACTGGAGCGCGTCAAATGCGGAATGCTGTCTTGCAGCGCGTAAAGACAATCACCCAATGGTAACAATGTGTGCTTTCGAAAAGCCCCACAGGCTGCTTCCTCCTCCGATGATAGGCTTGTCGAGCGGGTGTTCTTGGGGCCCATCGGGGCATCCTCAACACTCTTGCGCGCACGCCACTTGCGAACCGTTCTTCAGATTGATCCCGAACTGCTCCGCTAACGCCGAGACCGAAGCTTGCGATCACCGTATTGCTTTTCTGACGGCGTGCGTTGTCGTGGCGCACTCATATAAAACTTGTCCCATAAGGCTTTCCTCCATGATGAATCAGAACATATCCTGATTCCATCACTGCCCGGGACTAAACAGCTAGGGGTTTAAATGGGAGCGATGTTTGTTGATGGATTTTGTCATTAAATTTCCCCTTAAAAATCAATAGTTATGCTGATAAATTTATCTCTCATTAATTAAGTGTGATTTTGATGGGGAGTGGATCAAAGTTCCAATCTCTATAGGGGAAAAGTACCCTAAGGATTATAACAAAAAAATTCCATTACTTATTATAATACAGAGTATAATTAGAAAAGTCGCTCTCAAACCATTGCACTATTAAATTCATTTCTTAACTAGAATCTGGTTTTTGCAAGCAACTATCCAATTACCCACCCCCTCACCGTACTCGCCAATAGGGTATTAAATCAATATTAACACCCCAAACAAAAACAAACCCCGATAAAAAATCGAGGTTTGCTATTCTTGTAACATGGCTCAAATAGAAGCCATTTTATTTAATTTACCGACCACAGTTTAGAAACGTGCCTGTACTGATAATACAAAACTACGGCCAATTCCTTGGAGACCAAAGTTTCTATTAGTTGTCGCTTGGGTCAAGTTATTAACAACGATACGACCTGTAATATTATCAGTAAATTCATATCCAACATTATAGTTAAAGACGTTGGTTGATGGATTCACGAACAATGGAGATAGTTCTGCTAAATCACTATCATTTGTAATATCATCCACAGTTTGATGGTTACGGAACCACTGTAACTGATGACTAAACTTACCAAGACGGTGATTAATGTCTAGACGAGTTTGGTATTGAGAAGTACCAGGTTCACCGGCAGCTTCATCTGTATCCTCAAATGTACCATCTGCTGATGTATCATCACGGTCAATATAGAGAACCGTACCAGAAAGGAAGATATCCCCCCAGTTCGAGCCAAGATTATCCTGACCAATAAAGTTGCCTAATGGTGTGAATACATCACCTGCAGCAAAATTATAGCGTATAGTTGAGTTTAGCGCTCGGAACTCTCGACCACCCTGGTTCAGATTCGGAAACTGAATAAAGCCAAACTGAAACGGAGAATTAATACCCGCAGTGGTGCCAATTAGTGCTGACGCCGCTGGAGATGGTAACGCCGCACCATTTAACGGATTAACTTCAGGGATAACAAAATTACCCGTTCCATCATCTACTGTGAATACTAGTTGATCACAGGCAGGTGTTCCGGCCAGACTTACAACTGGAAAGTCAGTTGAATCAAAACACGAATTTAGTGTTGCTGTTAGACCAGCAAGACCATCAATATCAATTGCAAACCAATCAGATTCAATGGTCAAGTTTGGAATAAACGAAGGTTGTAACACAACACCAACAGTCCAGTTATCAGCAACCTCGTTTTGGAGGAATGGATTACCACCAGTGGCAGCAGGTCGTCCAGATCCTGGAACCTGGAAACCATCTAGCGTATCTGCTGGCAAGCCCAATAGATTTAAAGCCAGAGCACAATTTTGCGCACGGATACCACTATCGGGACCACCGGTAATGTTATCTTCATCACAAGGGTGATTTGCCCCACCGAAGCCAGTGAAACCTGTTTGGGCTGCACCGAACAACTCAACGATAGAGGCCGAACGGACTGATCGTGCTCTAAATCCACGGAATGTTACGCCATCTACTGGAGACCAACGGCCACCAGCATTAAAAGTCACATCCGTTACCTCAGGGGAGTCAGAAAATTCATTTACTGTTGTCTGGTTACGACTAACAACCCGAACTGCTCCTTCAAGTTCAAGTCTTTCAAAACCAAACGGAGCAAAATCACCGCCAAATACTGGCAATAAAAATTCAGTACCGCCCTCAAAGTAACGCAAGGCTCCTTCAGTACCTTGTCCGAGAGTATTACGGGCAAGACCTAAGGCAAAACTTTCACCTGGAATAAATTCCAGAGAATCACGTCGCCATTCAAACTGGCTGTTAAAGGACAAAGCACCCGCTGGTAATTGTATAATCTCTCCACCAAACGATGCCGCGGCATATAGTTGCTCAGACACATTTCGAGATGGGTCATCAATTAGTATATTGTCAATTGCCGCTTGAGATGCATTACCGGCACCAAATAAATTTAAAGGTACACAGGCTGCAACTTGCGCCGCTGTAGGCGTTCTTCCAACTTCAGGAGCGATATTAACAGTGCCAGCATTAGGATTTCGGATACCGACATCTTGTGGAGCATCAAGAGTTTGCTGTTGGCAAACAGGATTACCATTTGCATCAGCAACAACATCAGTTGCTAGCGCAAATTCAATATCACGTATGTTAGTACCGCCATTATTATCACTGGTGTTACGTCCATAAACGAACGAAACATCCCAATAAAACTCACGATTAAATTTATTAAAGTCACCTTCAATCACCTGTTCTGTTCGGAAGGTCCTAGATTCGTTACCTGAAAAAATTTCACCTGTAAGGTCATTTAGATTGCGCCCGAGGAACAAGACATCACGGCCATCAATCTGTGGTAATGTTAGACCCTGCGCCCGTAAATCAGCAATTACGCCACGAGCTTGATCATTTAAGAACGGGTTATCATCAACAAAAATAGGAATGGAGCGTGAGCCAGCAGTAGCACTACCACCAACGAAGTTTGATAAAGCCCCTTCAATAGAGGTGTTCTCAATATCTGCCCAAATAAAGTTACTTTTGTAGCGAACATTATCGTTAAAATCAAACCGCAAACTAGCATTCAATACAATACGCTCTTGTGCAGATCGCAAATTCACCAAAGTCGGATCATTAAATCCATCACCACCTGGTACACTATTTTGGTCTGCTAAATTTGGAGGTGTAATATTGCCAAAGCTAAAGGGGACGATGTCGCCATTAGAATTAAAGCCTAAAGGTACAGCAATATTTGGTAAAAATCCGTTTGTTGCTGGGTCTGTATTAGGAACAACAGGCACCAAACCAGCATTCCCAAATGTACCAATAAATAAGTTAGGATCAATGCCGGGGTTAGCCGCACCAAACTCTAACGGTGTAAGCCCAGTTTGAGCAACAAAATTATTGAAATTAGCATCTTGGCTAGTTTGTGTTGCTGTACCCGGGAAAAAGGCGTTGTTTGTACCACCGCTTAACAATTGCGCAGTGTTAATAATACCATTATTAGGAATTAATGGATTAACAATACCGCCCTGGAAAGCAACACTTGAGACACCGTCACTTGCTGTTGGTCCATTCAAGCCATTTAATGGGTTATTAAACCCGGCGATCTGTGCAGCCAAAAATGGGCGACTTCCGCCACCACGGATAAGATCAGCATCACTGTATTCACCTGCAACAGTAATGTTAGCGCGTCCGTCTAAAAAGTTTTTACCCCAAGCACCAGTAATACGATAGTTACCACCATCGATTTCATCAGTAAATCCACCTTGGGCGGTAACATCCAAACCTTCAAAATCATCTTTTAAGACCACGTTGACAACACCGGCCACAGCATCAGCACCATAAACAGCACCACCACCGACTGTTTGGATCTCTGTCCGTTCAATTAAGGCGTTATTAATAATAGTTAAATCAACCTGCGCACCCGGAGCATTACCAGGAGTAAAAATAGTCGCTTGGTTAGCACCAACAAAACGGCGGCCATTAACCAAAGTAAGCGTCCGGTTCGTACCTAAGTTCAGCAAGTTAACGAAGGCATTATTATCACCAAACTGAACGTTTCCGCCCGCATTTGTAACAGATCCACTAACCAGTGGAATTTCATTCAAGCCGTCGATAATATTTGTAAAACCACGTCGCTCAATCTGCTCTGAACCAATTTCCGTAATTGGTGTCGCAGCATCGACGGGACGACGAATACGCGAGCCCGTTACAACTACCTCATCTACATCCTCATCGCTTGCTTCAGAAGCATCAGGCACTTGGTCAACAGTTTGCGCTAATGCAGGGGCTGCAATGCCCAATGCTAAAGCGGAAGCGCCCGCCGCCAGCAACGCCGCCAACCGACGCTCTGAATTATTAAAATATTGTAAGTTTTTGGTCATATTATGAGCCCCAATGCTACTATTGTTAATTTGTGGTCCGCTGAACTTGTTCTTATCTAATGGATGTCCTGCGACTCTCTTTTGAATACCCCCAGTAACCAACCTATGACCGAAAATGTCAATAATGTGATCAACGAACCTTTACTCTAATTCCTATTTTCAACACATTAGTGACATTTTTGCATCGAATTTTAATAAGACTTTATTAACACTTGTCAGAATATGGGAATTAAATCCTTTTTACTTTATATGTAGACAAAATTTCCAATATATCACCAGACTACAAAGCTACAAAATCTCAACCCACCTACAAGAAGCCTAAGAAGAGGAAAACACCAAACTCAAAAAGCTTCTGGCTGTGCAGATACTCGATAATGTCATGTTGAAAGATATCAATTTAAATGAGCGAGTTTAGTGCGAACGTGGTGACGCCTACCACAAAGCGGGAAGCTGTTACTCATCTTTGTAGTGAGCGTGGGGTGAGTGAACGGCGGGCGTTCAAAGCCCTTCAGTTTGATCGATCGAGTGTGCGGTATAAAAGCATTCGAGGAGATGACGCTGATATCCATGAAGCGATGAGGCGATTGCTCATGAGCGTCGGCGGTTTGGCTATCGGCGTATTCACGTCATGGTGACCCGTCAGGGCATTCATGTGAACCACAAGAAGTTAAGGCGGCTTTTATTGTGAGGAGAAGCTACAGGTACGTAAACGCAGCGGTAGAAACCTGAATGAAACCTTGTTCTCGTCGCTGCGCCAAGCGCCCAACCAAATTACTCAATGGAAGGAGGATTATAATCAATACAGACCGCATTCATCATTGAGAAATCTAACGCCCTATGAATATGCAGGAAAAATGATCTTGCAAAAACAGGCCGCATAAGGTCAAATATAATCCCTTAGACTCTCAAAACAAAATGGAGGGAAACTGGAGCGCAGCTCAGGAGCAAAATTCGCCCACTCCATTATAGGCCATTGTAAAATAACGAAGATTCCTGTATAAAGCGTACTTAATGCGCCAAAATCAATTATTCCATCATGGCGCAAAGAAATTGTCACAAATTCTGGGCACAACAAGCAAACTTGTTTGTGTTAAGGAAAGATTCGTTATGGCCGTCATCGCCCCGTTTACCAACACGTTGAGTTTACATAGTCTGGAAATCGAGCTTGCCCAGATGGCCGCTTTGGTAGAGACCAACCTTGTCAATGTTATCTCCGCATTAGAGCGACGTGACGTTGCTGGCGCTGCTGCCATCATTCCCACCGATAAGCGGATAGATGCCTATCACTCGACAATTGAAATGGCTGTATACAAATTACTAGAACACGAGCGCCCAACAGCAAAACAAATCAGAGAAATGATGACAATCATTAAAATCTCTGCGGATCTGGAACGCGTGGGCGATTTAGCAAAAAACATTGCAAGGCGGCTGTGCATCATCAACCAAGATCTGGCAGGCCCGTCTCACAATGGGCTCGCGCGTATGGGCCGGATGAGTTTGCAGCAATTATCCGATGTTTTAAACGCATATTCCGCACAAGATTTAACGGCCGCCCGCGCCGTATGGATTGGCGATAACGAAGTAGACGAACTATATTATTCGGTTTTTCGTGAGCTGACTTTAGCTATGAAAGAAAATACAGATCGCGTTAAAGACACAACCCATATGGTCTTTATTGCCAAAAACTTTGAACGGGTCGGCGACCATGCAACGAATATTGCCGAGGCTTTACATTTTTCCTTAACAGGGGACCAACTGAACGATGAACGGGTGAAAAGCGAAGAAAAATCCGGCAGTTTTACAGTGCCTGATAAACAGGGTTAAACTTACCCTATCACAGTTAAAATAATGACTACCATAACAAGCCATCATCAAAGGCGATAACAACATGGCAAAAACTCAAATATTGGTTGTGGAAGATGAGGAAGCATTGGCGACCTTATTGGATTATAATCTGACCAAAGAAGGTTTCAAAGTCAAAATCGCTAATGATGGTGAGGAAGCCTTGCTAAACATCGAGGAAAACCAGCCTGATCTAGTCATCCTTGATTGGATGCTGCCTAGTATTTCAGGTATTGAAATTTGCAAACGTTTACGCTCCAAGTCGGAAACTCAAAATATCCCGGTCATCATGTTGACCGCCAGATCAGAAGAGGCGGACCGGATTCGCGGCCTTGAGACGGGGGCGGATGATTATCTTACGAAACCTTTTTCCACCGCAGAATTAATTGCGCGCACCCGGGCTGTTCTAAGGCGCATACGTCCGGCCCTTGTTGATGATAAGGTCGTTTATGGCAATATCATTCTTGACCGTACCTCCCACCGTGTTAATCGCGACGATAAAGAAATCCATTTAGGCCCCACAGAATTTAAATTACTGGAACATCTTATCCAGCATCCCGGCCGCGTTTTCTCGCGCGAGCAATTATTAAACGCCGTATGGGGATCAGATGTTTTCGTGGAAATACGCACCGTCGATGTGCATATTGGCCGCCTGCGCAAAGCCTTGAATAAATATAAACAAGGTGATCCCATTCGCACAGTGCGCTCAGCTGGATATGCCCTTGATAAACCCACTGCCTCCTAAACATTTTTGACAAAAATCTTTAATCCCTGAAGATGCATAAGTTTAAGGATTGCCCTTTCAGCAGTATAAGTCGGGTCTTCACGGATCGCCTATTCCAAATCACGCTATTGTGGTTTCTATATGTGATTTAGGGCTTGGATTGAAGGAACGGGATTATTCTATAAAGACTACCCCTGAAATACTAACGGGGGATATCAATAGATGATCATGAAGGACCAATAGCACCCTTGATTGAGCCATTACAAGAATGATGGGTCGCTGAAGAGTATCACCATCAATATTTTGAAAAGCGCGGCGGCGGCACGCGCGCCATACATTAGCCAACTAAAAAGAGAATAATTTCAATTTATAATTGCATTTTTCTCTTTTTTTAATGTTTAATTAAGATATACCTATATATAACAATGGTGTTCTGGCGATATCTCCAATTGAACTATTCAGGTCCTGCCCAAATCCTTTAACCTGAATATCATCGCATTGATACCGGCAAAACCAATTGTTGAAAGTGCTTTTGACCGGAGCCCTATATCAAAAAACAGAACTATTATCGCCGCAGATCCTTGGTCCCATTTTTGGCTCTTCCAAGAAATCTGCGGCGATCTTCGTGGCTCACCATAAAATGTAAGTGTGCTTCAGCATATTCCTGATGCCGTTATATTCCGTTCCCCTCTGAAAATCCCTGACCTTTTTAAATCTCTGATCTTTTTAAATCTCTGGTCTTTTTATTAAAGGGTATTTATTGTAATTGAGCCTCTATCCATTGATCGATATCGCGCCATACTTTTTCAGCTTGATGATCACGAAATAATAAATGCCACCCCTCTTCATAGGTCAATGCCGATAACACGGCAGCACCATTTTCATCAATCGTCTTTTGAACTCCCATTAATGCTTTCAGGGGAATAATTTCATCTTTTTGTCCGTATAAAAATAAAATTTTTCCTTTTTGCTGGTCCGCACTCTTATTGGCACGCCCCATCAAATCTACAATTCCCTTTACGGAGGCAAGGGGCGTTGCTTTTAAAACATAAGGGTCCGCCTGCATGCCCTGTAAAACCGGAATATTATCCGTTGCCTGTCTGCGGGCGCGTTTTCCCGTTAGGGTTTTTTTAGGGGCAAAGGTCGAGGCGAGAGATAAAATCATCCTATAAAAAAGCGGCATACGATTACCGCCCCAAATGGCCGGCGCGGCCAAAATCACCCCGTCTACTCCCAATTCATGCTCCTGATTAGCAATCATCGCCACTGCACCGCCCATAGAATGGCCAACAATATAAATCGGCACGTTTTGGTGGCGTGCCCGCACAGCCATAACCATATTCTCCAAATCGCGGCTTAAAACATCAGCACCCGGCCAATCACCAGGGTTTGGTGAACGTCCAAACCCACGTTGATCATAAGCATAAACAACAATATTTTTCTTTGCCCACCATGGACCGGCACGTTCAAAGGTTCTTGCATAATCGTTCATCCCGTGAAGGGCGATGATGACAGCTTTTGCCGCGTGCGACTGCTCAGCCTTTAATCCACCCTCTATGGGGTTTGCCGTAGAGTTATCAAATACAACCTTAGAAAACCCGTCAGTCGAAACGCTAGGTGAAACATCCGGTTCATAACGGTCGAGCGCTAACCGCACCCCATCGGCCGTGACAAGATGACCTTCTGCCAACAAAGGTTGCACCCTTTCTGGTGGTAAAGTTGAACTTGTCCCGCATGCTGACAAAATGGCTGCTCCTATCGTAATCAGCCCAATTCTAATCGTCATGAACCTCATATATTTTCCTTCAATAATCCTGACTATACATTATGCTATACCGCACAGCGAGCTCAACCCCTTTGATCAACCCCAAAAGTGAGTTATTTCTTATGAAACCCCTGATATTTTCAATCGGAGATAAACACCCTCAAATTGATGAAACTGCGTTTATCGCGCCGGGCGTTGTTATTTGCGGGGATGTCATCATTGGGCCGCATGCATCAGTTTGGTATGGATGCGTACTACGCGGTGATTCAAACCAGATTAAAATCGGAAAAGGATCGAACGTTCAAGACGGGACAATTATCCATGTAGACAGCCCGCAAATGGGCGGCAGACCCACCATCATCGGGGAGAATGCGCTTATCGGGCATCGCTGTTTATTACATGGGTGCACCGTTGAAGATGAAGCCTTTATTGGAATGGCCTCAACCATGCTCGACCATTCAACTGTTAAAACGGGCGGTTTTCTAGCTGCAGGCGCATTTTTAGGGTCAGGGAAAACCGTCCCTGCAGGTGAAATGTGGGCAGGATTGCCCGCCAAGAAAATGCGTGATCTTAAACCGGGGGAAGATCGCTATGCTTTAATCGGCGCAACTCATTATGTGGATGAAGCTATGCAACATCGCAAGGCACTCGACAAATTAAACCACTAAACCGGAACTAGAAATTCAATAGGGTTTTGCTGAAGATGGTTGAACTAGAAGATTGCAAGCGAAGGTAAACTATCGCCTGCGCATTCCCGACAGACCTGATATCAAGGTGAGGAGCCCACCCCCACCAGCCAGATAAGAGCCCCACTGAATATCGACGCCTTCTTTACCCACCATATTCAAACAGAAGAAAGCAACTCCGGCAATCACCACCACACCGGCAACCGTGGTGCCAAAGCTGACCAATCGCCCGATGAAAGGCAGCAAACCCAACACGCCAAGAGCCGCGGCGACAGCAGAGACAAACACAGCACCAAATATTGCCAAACCAAGATTACCGTCTTTAGGGGCACATTCACCAGAAATTGAAAAATCCTGCTTCATGAAGCAATCAATCGTGTTTCCAACAAAATAGCGCCCATCTAAAGGAACACTGCGTTCACCTGTGAAAGAACCAGAACTGGTTTCTGAAAAAACAGGCGCAAATAATAAAGCGGCGATGATGGCGAGTGGCAAAATTATACGTAACATATCGTTCCCTTAAATACCTATCCTATATATGGATACCTAGGGCCAGTTTACCGTTTGTTAACCATTGTGCAAGGGGGGCAATAAGAGAAATACTGACATTAAGTAATGCTAAAAACATTAAGGTTTTACAATGTGTTAGACTGGGAAATACATTTTAGAGAAATATTTATAACCACCCATAAACCCAAAATTTCACACAATTTCGAGAAAATAAGCGCCCATCCAGATTTTAGCGATGAGTGATTATCCAGAAAATTACTGATAAAAACACCTTATTCGCCTAGGGTCTGTACCCAATTAGAATGTGCTTTTGGTCGAGGTCAAATGGCCTGATCACGAGGCGCAAGCCTGCAGGAAGTGTTATTCACTTTCAAAGGCTTGCAACAAAGTGAGCAGGCCATTTGGCCCGATCCGAAGGACATTTAAAGGCGTCATGATGATCGGCGTCAAAGTCATTTGAAAGGGAGTGACCCTTCCTGCATGACTTTTCCTTGTCACCTTAACGCCTTTAAATGCCAAAAACGCATCCTAATTGGGTACAGACCCTAGGTTTTACATGAGTGAATCTATAGATAATTCGGAGTTCATAAAAACCTCGCCTCAAGTTCAAGAAACAGATAGAATGATTTACAAAATATAAACAAAAGCAAAATGACAAGATTCGCCATGAAATTCATTATGACCGTTTTAAAGCTATCTAACTGAAAACAACGCGCTGAAAATTATCCGGCCATTATCCGTATATACACCTAATACACCATATCTCATCCATCATCCGATCACGAAGGGTATTCCAATTGACAAATTTTTCAAATTTACGCTCCGCATCCAGAATGATAATATTCTCTCTTATGGCTTTGTGGTTTAGCCCCCTTAGCGTCATTGCCCAAGATGCTAAACCGCCCCAGACAGTCTATCTAACGGCCAAGGGCATAGTTGATCCCGTAACCGGTCTTTACTCACAAAACCCTGCCATCTTGATTGAAAATGGGCGCATCACTAATATTGGCAGCGCCACCCAGTTTCCGGCACCAGCAGGGGCCACTAAAATTGATTTGCCGGATCAAACCATCATGCCCGGCATGATTGATATGCATGTGCACCTCACCAGTAGTCCGACAGCACGCAGACAAAACCGACTTGAACAACGCGAAGTGATTACCGGTGTCGCCAATGCACGCAAAACCTTGATGGCTGGATTTACAACGGTACGTAATGTGGGTGCTGCCCGCTATAGTGATATTGCCTTGCGCAATGCCATAGCAGACGGTGATATTCCCGGTCCACGCATGTATGTTTCTGGCCCTCCCGTTGGAATTATAGGCGGCCATTGTTCGGATGACACATATTCACCCCCTGAAGATAATAAGTATGGGGAGAATGTTGCAACCGGCCCGTGGGAAATGCGCGCACGCGTTCGCAAAAACATTAAATATGGCGTAGACTTGATCAAAACCTGCTCAACGGGCGGTGTGTTTTCTAAAGGAACAGTATTGGGCGCCCCTCAAGGAACAGTAGAAGAATTAAAAGCCATCGCCGATGAAGCCCACGCACGAGGATTAAAAGTAGCCTCCCATGCACACGGCACGATCGGCATTCAAAATGCGGTCGAAGCCGGTATCGACACAATAGAGCATGCCAGCTTTTTAGATGACAAAACCATTCGTATGATTAAAAAGAATGGTGTCTTTCTCTCGATGGATATTTATAACACGGAATATACCCTGAGTAAGGGGAAAGAAAACGGTGTCCCTGAAGAGAGCTTACAAAAAGAACGCGAAGTTGGCACCGTGCAAAGAGAAAGTTTTTCCAACGCAGTCAAAGCGAATGTTAAAATTGTTCTGGGTACGGACGCCGCGATCTACCCCCACGGCGATAATGCAAAACAATTATCGCGTATGGTAGAATTTGGGATGAATAACGCCCAAGCCATTTCAGCAGCAACCAACGTCGCTGCCCAGGCCTTAGGTAAAGATGATCTGATCGGACGCCTTGCCATTGGCTATAGCGCCGACATTATTGCGGTTAAGGGCAACCCCCTTGATGATATCACAACATTAGAGGAGGTTTCTTTTGTTATGAAAGAAGGCAAGGTTTATAAGGGTCAATAAATTTTAATATTCCTCTAAATCAAATGTCTTAATCAGGCCGGTGATAGCGCAATTCAATGTTATCATCGGCCTGTTTTGTTCTTCCCTTGCCCTTCACCTGTTCACTTGCTAATAGGTCATGTCTTAATTCTTAAACAAAGTGGGTCTTCCATGAAAATTAACGGTAATGAAATTCGCGTCGGTAATGTTGTGCAGCACCAAGACAGTCTGTGGGTTGCCGTTAAGACAAATGCCGTTAAGCCCGGCAAAGGCCCTGCCTATGCCCAGGTGGAGCTAAAAAATCTATTGGATGGCCGCAAACTCAATGAACGCTTTCGCTCCTCGGAGACCGTAGAAAGGGTTCGTCTTGAGCAACGCGATTACACCTATCTTTATGCGGAAGGCGATATGTTGGTGTTTATGGATGCGGAAACCTATGAGCAAACCAATATCCCCGCGGATATGATTGGCGAACGCAAAGCGTTTCTACAAGACGGTATGCAAGTCAAGGTGGAAAGCCATGAGGGGCGTTCCATTGGCGTCACATTGCCGGAGCATGTGACCCTTGAGATCACCGAAACAGAACCAACGATTAAAGGACAAACGGCCTCATCATCTTATAAACCCTCCACCGTGGATAATGGTTTACGAATTATGGTGCCGCAATATACTGGCGTCGGTGACAAAATTATCGTCAATACAGAATCACTAGAATTTGTTAAACGCGCTGATTCGTAAAATAAAAATACTATAACCAGCAAGCAAGCCGCGTTTAAAATCCATACCTCGTTAGGCTTAATCCTAAACAGGCGGGCCAAATTCTATGCGCTCTTGTTTTATGCTCATGGTCGCCCCTCCAGCTTGGAGAACTGCATCAATCCCAATAAAACATTGTGAATTTACGTCTTTACGCACCTGTACAAATCTAAGAGTGAAGGGATTATTATCACCCAAATCAACGGGCAGACCATCTATCGCTTTCGAAATATCCACCCCAAAGCGTTTCCGGCGTTCCTTACGTTTTAGTGTTTTAAGATTAAGGGAGCGTTTATGACGTTCAAATATCTCCTCGGAAATATAAGACCAGGGTGCACCAACATCAAAAAGGCATGAATAAATTTGATCACCCAATGCAAGTTTTATAATCGGCTTTTGCCCAACCAAAATTAGGTTAAAACTTAGCTTCTTTTCCCTAGCAATATCCTTCTCAGGAATTATACTTATCTCATCTACACGGTCATTACTGACTGAAAATTTTACCGTTTCCCCCAATTTTCTAATTTCTCTTATACCCAAAACGGCATCTGGAAACTCACCATTATAATTCCAAATTTCATCTAACTCCTGATTTAATACGCTAGCAGGAAAATTTTCTAACCGAGCAATTCCTACCTCTATCGAATCAACAGTACCCAGCCTTGTAGAAAACCGTTTATTCACGGTCTCACTTGTTAATGTGATGGAAGAAAGGTTAGCATTTATTCGATCAGACATTCTTTGTCCCATCAAAAGGCTATCCGCACCCGTATCGAAAATAAATCGTGTTTCAACATCATTCAGACGGCCAAGGACTTCTATACGGCTGTCGTCTTTTGCTATATTTTTCAATGTATAGGGGGTTTTCGGTATCCTCACTTGACTACGTATTTTAGCCCAATAAGTAAAGGCATCTATTTGATTGGCTGGCAATATAGAACTAAATTCATCTTGAGCATTTACAATTTCCGTATATCGTTCTGTCCATAACAGCATAGCTGCTTTCAAACCCAAAAGAGCAGTTGCAAATCCTGCATCATCCACTTGATTGGCTTGATCCTGCGCAACCTTTAAGCGTTGAAAAGCCAGATCAAAATCTTGTCTATACCCAGCCACTAAAACACCAGCATAATGATTCGCTTTAAGGTCCGTAATCTCTCCCTGCTCATATTGTTCTATTAAAATAAATGGATTGCGTGTGCTTAGCTGCTGCCATGAGGGACGCTCATCATCACCTTGGGTCTTCCCACTAGGCGAGATCAAGAATGCAGATAATGCAATCGTTAAAACAATAACCCATCTTTTCATTAATCGTACTCTCTATAAATAACAAAGTATATTACTAATCATCATACGTATAGATTTTCATTACTTTAAATCAATTAAGTGTTACCTCAGAGCCTGAATCAAAAATCGTTAAACACCTTCAGCAGGTTGTAGATCAGACATTCATTTCAACGATTTCACACGATTTCGGCTCTAATTCTTTAATGTGAGAGCCTGAGGTGTCACGAGTTGGGGCAAACTGACGTCTGTTCCATACAACTTTATGGCTTATCTTCCTTTTTCGGTTGGGCTCTTAGACCCTAAGAATGATCAGTTTAGGGAAAGCGACCTGTTGAACTCCTCAACCAAGCGATTCTACCCCCAAACCAGTAAGAGATTAGTGTTTTTAAGCGCTTTAAAGCGCGGCGTCGTGCCACGGGGGAAAAATATATATTTTATTCTTTATAAACAGATGTTTACAAAGCTTCACTTGGCTTGACGCTGCGCAATCACACCGTTATGTTCCGCGAAAATTTGATGAGACCCGATTATTGCTGAAGTCTTAGCAAATGAAAGAAATATATCACTATTATAGGCCGACAATCCCTAACTTTCCGATCACGTCCCTCCCGAAAAACCTTTAACAAAAACCTCTTAGAGAAAACCCACCATGGCGCAGGATAAACCTGATACAAGCCCCCCAAACGAGGAAGCATTCGAGGATTTCTCTTCCCGGTTGGATGATGCTTTGGATTCACGGGCGCAAGATGCGGCACCTAAGGAGAATCAATCGGGCGCAGCCATGAGTCTGGCTATTAAATTGGCCTCGGAACTAATAGCGGCTTTACTTGTGGGCGGTTTATTGGGATATGGTGCCGATTGGGTATTTAAGACCAGCCCGCTTTTCCTTTTATGTGGTTTGGCGCTTGGGTTTGCGGCTGCTTTTTTAAGTGTCTTGCGTATGATGAAAACTTTGAATAAAGAAGGCCAACACAATGCATCCGATAGCTCGCAAGAGGCGGTGCAACAGACGACAAAAGACATAACAGGTAACAAAAATTCAACTGCCTTAAGTGATTCTGGAAGAGAGTAACCAATAAGCTGATGACAATATCATTATCTGATCTGATCCCGACTTTGATGAGCCTTATATTATCCAAACTATCGGCTTTCAGCGCAGCCCCCATCATGGTGATGGCCGCTGATCCTATGGAACAATTCGAGATTGTACGCCTTGCTCCCTTCCCTAACGTGTTCGGGTTTGATCTGTCTTTTACCAACTCATCTCTTTGGATGACGATTTCGGTCACTGCTGCCTTGATATTCTTTACACTATCCACAAGGGGGCGTGCCCTCATCCCCGGGCGGGCGCAATCAGTTGCAGAAATTATTTACGAATTTATTGCCAATATGGTGCGTGATGCTATCGGGCCAGAAGGGATGAAATTCTTCCCTTATGTCTTCACCCTATTTATCTTTGTTTTGATGAATAATCTGTTTGGTCTTTTCCCGACAATCCCCGGCGCGCCCCATGGTTTGCACACCTTCACCGCAACAAGTCACATTATCGTAACACTGGCCCTCGCTTTCCTAACCATTGCAATCGTGATTATTTATGGTTTTTATAAAAACGGATTTGGTTTCTTAAAACTTTTTGTACCCTCCGGTGTACCCGCTTGGTTATTGCCCCTTATTGTGCTGATCGAATTTATATCTTTTCTTTCACGCCCCTTAAGCCTTGGCATTCGTCTATTTGCAAACATGTTTGCGGGCCATATTATTTTAAAAGTATTTGCCGGTTTCGTCGTCTCGCTTTTAGGGGGCGGATTTATGCTTAAACTACTGGCTTTAGTGCCGATGCTGGGCATTGTCGCCGTGATGATGTTGGAGATTCTAGTGGCGTTCTTACAAGCTTATGTATTTGCCATTCTTACGTGTATGTATCTAAATGACGCGGAACATGCAGATGCACACTAATTTTTATGACTAAAATATTGACATTTCGTCTTCCCCACGGCAATCGGAGCATAACCGTGAGTAGGGATAACCGCTCAAAGACAAAAAACTCAGGAGTTTAGAATAATGGAAGCAGAAGCAGCAAAATATATCGGCGCAGGTATCGCCTCTCTCCCTCTAGCCGGTGCGGCTGTGGGTCTTGGTATTATCTTTGGTAATTTCTTATCAGGCGCATTTCGTAACCCGTCAGCAGCGGCAGCAAACCAACAAACATTATTGCTTGCCTTCGCGCTTACAGAATTTACGGGCCTTCTTGGCTTCGTGATTTCTATTTTGATCTTGGTGGTATTTTAAAGCAATTTCTATTTTTGTTTGCCGCACCTAATCCATAGGGCGTTTCCATTCAGGAGCCAAAAACGCCCCATTGCATTAAAGGGATAAGGGTTTGTTTGATACACTCATCATCACGACTATGAACGCGATTAATATCGCTGCTGAAACTGTTCCTCATGGGGAAGAGGCTGCTAGCGGCGGTTTACCGCAAATGGATGTTTCGACCTTTGCCGGACAATTATTCTGGCTTGCCCTGACTTTCGGCATTTTGTTTGTGATGATGAAGAATTATATCATCCCGAGATTAGGCGGCATCATCGAAGAACGCGGCGATAGAATAGCTGATGATCTGGATCAAGCGGCTGAATTTAAGCAGCAAGCTGAAGAAGCCCAGATCGCTTATGAAGATGCTCTGAGCAGTGCCAGAGCAAAAGCACAATCCATCGCCGCTGATCAAAGAAATGCCATCGACCAGCAAATCGCTTCCATGCAAACAAGTATGGAAACAGAGTTGGGCGAGAAAATATCCGATGCGGAAAAACGCATAACGGACATGAAAGAAAACGCACAAGAAAAAGTGCGCGAAGCGGCGGTAGATACAACCAAGGCTATTGTGGAAGCTTTAATTGAAGAAGACACAACAACCGACGCTGTAAATACAGCATTAAATTCAGTTATAGCTCGATAAGAGCGGTTTAAAATTGAAAAGTTGAGGCTGAGATGAGTTTCCTGACAACAGTGCTGACAATGATGGTTCTTATTGCCGAGGAAACACATGGCGATGGTCATGAGGCTACGGGTTTATTACAAGACACATCATTTTGGGTGAGCCTTGGTTTTATTCTGGTAATGGTCCTTTTCTGGCGTTTAGAGGTTCACAAAAAGATCGGTGCCGCCCTTGATCAACGGTCTGTTAAAATTTCAACGGAACTGGACGAAGCCAGACGCCTACGCGAAGAAGCCCAAGAGCTTTTAGCTCAATATCAACGCCGTCAACGCGAAGCCGAAGAAGAAGCCAACACTATCATCGAGCAAGCGAAAGTGGATGCAGAACGCCTTGGCCGCGAAGCCAAAGAGAAAATTAACGAGCAATTAGAGCGCCGCACCAAAGCCGCAGAGGCCAAAATCGCCCGGGCAGAAGAGCAAGCCATTGCAGAAGTCCGCAGCCAAACAACCGACCTTGCCGTCAACGCCGCAAGGAACATCATTAAAGACCGGATTGATAGCGGCGCCCAGAATGCGTTAGTAGAAAAATCCATTAATGATTTGCGCAATAAATTAAATTAAAGCGCTTAGCAGATAAGTGTATAGGG
>CALLPQ010000112.1 GCA_938015425.1 uncultured Parvularculaceae bacterium
ATATCCCCCGCGAGCATTTCTTCCGCCACAAGGCCGGCATTACTGCGAATGGCGTGTTCTATTTCTGCCGCTATTTCAGGATTATCCTTCATGAATTTTTTGGCATTCTCGCGGCCTTGGCCTACGCGTTCTGTCTTGTAAGAAAACCATGAGCCTGATTTTTCAATCACGCCGGCTTTAACGCCAAGGTCCACAAGCTCGCCATTTTTGGAGATACCTTCTCCATACATAATGTCAAACTCGACTTGTTTAAAAGGCGGGGCCACTTTGTTTTTGACCACTTTAACGCGGGTCTGATTACCAACAATCTCGTCTTGATTTTTGATGGCACCAATACGTCTAATATCAAGGCGCACGGAAGAATAGAATTTAAGGGCATTCCCCCCTGTTGTGGTTTCAGGCGAGCCAAACATCACCCCGATTTTCATGCGAATCTGGTTGATAAATAAGACCATGCAATTGGACTTGGATATGGAGCCTGTGAGTTTGCGCAAGGCTTGGCTCATTAATCTGGCTTGAAGCCCGGGCAGACTATCGCCCATATCGCCTTCTAATTCGGCACGAGGGGTAAGAGCGGCCACACTATCAATAATAAGTAAATCCACGGCGCCTGAGCGTACTAAAGTATCTGTAATTTCTAAGGCTTGCTCGCCTGTATCGGGTTGAGAGATGAGTAAATCATCAAGATTGACCCCTAATTTCTGGGCGTAAATTGGGTCAAGGGCGTGCTCGGCATCCACAAAGGCTGCGACGCCACCAGTTTTTTGGACTTCGGCGGCACATTGAAGGGCAAGAGTAGTTTTACCAGAACTTTCCGGCCCATAGACTTCGATAACCCGCCCTTTGGGAAGACCGCCTATCCCGAGGGCGATATCAAGCCCTAAAGAACCTGTAGAATAAGCTTCTATATCAACAACATTGCGGTCACCAAGGCGCATTAGAGAGCCTTTACCGAACGCTTTGTCGATTTGTGAGATTGCGGCTTCCAAAGCCTTTGATTTATCCATATCGCTATCCCCTACAACCCGTAAATTTTGTCGCGCCATTATCTGTCTCCGTTGTTGCTATGTCTTGGTGCTGTGTCAAGTCTTTGTGCAATGTCAATCATGATTCGTATGTACATGATTTGTTCTGTTTTGGCAAGGGGGTGTAGAAATTTGATTTTATTAGGAAAATAGAGTTTGTTTTGATTTTGTTCTTTTTTGTGTGAAAGTTTGATGATTATGGCGTGATTGTTTGGATACACTGCTTGGGTAAGGATAGGAAGAATCATCCTTCCCTTGAGCTGATATGATCAATTATTGTTTGCGTGACGGTCGTGCTAAATTGTTGATTTCATCATTTGCCCATTGTCGCGTCCATTCCGGTCTTTCGTATAAAGTGATAGCAGTGCTGGTATGTTCGCTTGGTGGTTTGGAGATTGATGGGCTTGAATCTATTGAGTTAGTTTTATTTGCATTTTTTTCATTTTCAGTAGTGAGTTTTTTGGATGGCGAAGGTGTCCACTCTTTAAGATGCTGACCGACATTATCATAAAAAGCAGGAATTAAATCTTCGAGCTCTTCCACAAACTTTTTACGACTGTTAAATTTTGCAGAAAGGTCACTTGCCATTTCTACGGTGAAGGACGTGATTTCATTTAAAGCCTTGAATTCGTCGCTCTCCGTATTAATTTCATGAGCCATTGCGCCAAATTTTGCCCCACGCCCTTTGGTTGTGCATAAAATACTAATCTTGGAAAGGTCACTCGATTTTAGTTGTCTTAATAACCAATTTAATCGTGAAGAATTTCTGGCTCTATCAGTTGGGGCAGGAATTTTCATGGATGCAGTGATAGAACGTCTTAAAAAGTCTGCTTCAACAAGAATATCGTCAACCGTATCTGGCACTTCCAATTCGAAGTTGAGGATACTTTTTTCACAGAATTTCTTGATTTCCTTATCGACCCATGCGGCATGATCTTGTCTGAAAATACGGGGGAGATTTAAACTAACAGGTGTTCGTAGCTTTCGTGTCATTAATAGTGCTACATCTCTAGCTTCTTGATGCCAGGTTGCAATCATAGAGGTAACCTCAGTTGATTTTGGGTTTGGTGGGTGACCGCTTTGTGTTGCTTTCACCGTATTTCCCCATTCTTTATTCATTTGGTCTAGTGCAATCATCCCTGATGATGGGTGTTCGAGATATCGAATGAGTTCACTTACCATGAAAGCTTCATTATCATTTTCAAAGGGGTTATCTTTTTTTGAAGCAAGCAAAAAAGCTTCGGTTAAGAGTGCAGCCCATGACATATGAAATAATTCCATATTTTTAGGAAGGGCTTTCGTCCAAATTGGATGTGCGCTGGGAGAAGAGGCTAATTGATTAGAAATCGTAATTAATGCGTCGATTCCGTTTGCTTTAGCCAGTTGGACATATCTTTCTAGCTGCTGATAATCAAGGTTATTTTTCTTTGCCTTCGCTTCAACAAGCGCGCTCCATGATTTTTTTCCTGATTTTACGACGATAAGGGCGTCTGGTCGGTCTTTGAAGTTTTTTACTTCGTTTGTGAGTGTCACTTCAGTAAAACATTCAATCTGAGATCGTTTACCCAATTTTTGACCAAAGCTTGATAATACGGACTCTGCGAAAGGGCGTACAGAGATCATAGTTGCGAGAATAATTGATAATGACTTTTGTTCTTTTTGTGAGTCTGACAAAATTGGAAAAAGCCTTGCCCTATGGCCGTGTTTTAATATTTGGGTATCCATAATTTCACCGTAATGGTTATGTATTTTGTAACGCGATTCAGGTAAATGCTAGTAATATTTTTGTTTTATAGTTATACAAACATGGATATAAGAAAAGAAAAATCTATATTTTGGCTAAAAAAGAATCGTGCGAATTTTTTTGCTTGTTATACCCCTGTGGGCATTAAATTACAGGATATCCATTGTTATGAGAATTGACGAAACTTTATGACAATAAAAACCAATGAATCACTTTTGCTTGGAAATCTTATTGAAAGCCCATAGAAACACCTTAAACTCTGGTTCAGTGCCACCGTTTTGCCATAAAGGTTTGCCAACCAAGGGGTGTATCACTTACTATAGTTAAGTGTGTATTTTAAAGCCTGCGGCGTGATTTGCTTGCCTCTTTATGCGATCTCTATCATTATAACTGGATTAATGTTGGTATTCATAGATCATAAACCCAATCGCGAACACAGCACATATCGGTCGAACGACAAAAAGAGGATATTATGAAAAAGATAATTTTTGGATTAATTGCATTACTTGCGATCGGCGTTGCCGTGGTCCTTTTATTGCCACAGCTGATCCCTGTGAGTACCTATAAACCTACTCTGGAAGAAAAAGCCAGTGAAGCGTTGGGGCGTTCGGTCACCATTGGTGATGATCTATCAATCAAGATATTTCCAAAAGCCGCTTTTCGGGTAACGCAATTGCAAGTGGATAATCCGGCCGGGTTTTCGACGCCCTATTTAATGCGTGTTGAAAAAGCGGAAATCGGTGTTGATCTGTTTAAACTGCTTTCAAAAGAAGTTGAAATTAACCGTTTTGTGCTGACCGGTCCTGATATCAATATTGAAAAAAATAAATCCGGCGCCGTGAATTATGAACTGGGTTCGGATAAAGCGACCGACAATGAAGAAGCCTCTGGCGAAAATCCGGAGCTGAATGATTTACGTCTTGGTGATGTGCGTATTGTGGATGGTAAAGCCAACTATATTGACGCAGTGGCAAAGCAGAATTTTGCGATGGATGATATTGATGTGGATATCACCCTCACCAGCCTGGAGACACCGTTTGACGCGAAAGGCACGATGAACTTCCAAGGGGAGCCAGCCCGCCTTGATTTGGTGATGACAACACCGGGGAAGGTGTTGCGCAAAGAAGAAACGAACATGAAGCTGGCTCTTGATGTTGGTGATACCTCGATGGGCGGTGATTTGAAAATCAATTTCGGCGATAAGGTTTCATTTTCCGGCCCCGTTAATTTTAATGCCCCCAATTTGCCGGCTTTGGCCGCCCTTGCGGGTTCTCCTTTGCCTGAAGCGCCGGGGTTTGATAAATTTTCCGTTAGCGGACAATTAAGCGGTAATCCGGATTTGATTAATTTAAGTGGTGCGACCATTAAGTTTGATGACGTGAATGCAACCGGTGATTTGCGATTGGCTCTTTCAGGTGCGCGCCCTAAAGCCACGGGCACTATACGGGCCGAAGCTCTTGATTTGCGTCCCTATTTGCCGCCGCCGCCAGCGGATACACCTGCTGGATTTCCGGCATGGTCGTCTGAGAAGATGGATTTAAGCAGCTTACGGACTATTGATGCGGATCTCGCGATTTCAACGGCAAATATCTATGTTAATGATATTGTTTTTGGCGAAAGCGAAATGACGTTGAAAATTCAAAATGGACGCATGACTGCAGATATTCCAAAAATGGCCATGTATGAAGGAAACGGGTCAGGACGTATGGTCGTGAATGCGCGCTCTAACGTTCCTTCCTTCGCCGGTAATTTTACGATGAGTAAGGTGAATGCGGAACCGTTTTGTCTTGATGTATTAAAAACCGGCAATCTATTAGGCCTTGGCGGGTTTAATTTTAACTTCACAGCTAGCGGCGCCAGCCAAGCCGCGATTATGAGTAGCCTTGACGGTAATGGCGGGTTTGACGTGAATGATGGCGCTTTAAAAGGGTTTAATATTGCCAAATTGGCGCGAACAGCCTCAGGCTTTAAAGAGGGTATTAATCCGGCTACAATAACGAATGCTATTTCATCCGTGCAAGGATCTGGTGAATCAACGGATTTTAGCAGTTTCCTCTCTAAATTCACTATGACGAATGGTGTTATGAACGTGCCGACGATTAATATGGATTCGCCTATTTTAAATATGATTGGTTCGGGGACGATTGATTTGCCCAACCAAACCATTGATTTGCGGTTGGAGCCAACGGCAAGTTTAAATGCTGATGGATCAGGTGGAAACGGCCTTAAAGTGCCTGTGCGGGTGACCGGAACATTTTCTGCCCCTAAAGTGGCTGTTGATGTGCAATCATTGTTGCGCGGAGCGGCGGGCAAACGTTTGCGCGGTGTTATTGACGGTGCTGTCGGTGATAAGTTGAAAGATAGCCCTGCCGGCGGGTTGCTCAATGGTGTTCTTGATAATGCGATTGGTGGTGGTACTGGAAATAATTCAGGAAGTGACTCTGGAACTGGTACAAAAGAGGGGGACGATAAAAAACCGGCCTCTGCTGAAGAACAGGTTGAAGAAGCTGCTAAAAACGCAATCGGATCACTATTTGGCCGCAAGAAAAAGAAATAAGTAAAACCCTAACTCAAACTGATATCTGATTTTGTATTTCAGTTAAGTGTTTCAAATAGGCGCCCTTGTGAGGGCGCTTATTTTTTAAGCCTATTGTAGAATTCTTCGAAGCCTCGATAAAAACCCTGAAACGTTTGTAACAGATTATAAATCAGGCGTTCGTTTCACCAAATTCAAACGTTTTGGGGCCTATTCTTAAAAGCTAAGAATCTGATTACAGGTCAAACTAAGGGATTATCGGTTTGAGTAAAGCCGAAGTCTGGCCCATTGTCTTTATGTCTTTATATTCTCATCTTGCTTTTTTGGTAAGCTTCTTAAGCAATGGAAATCTTTGAAACCGTTAGCAATGCTTTGGTTGCGGCCTTGATGTCTTGCTGGCGCATTAAGCTTTCACCCACCAAAAAACCTTTAGCGCCATTATCGCTTAATAGTTTTATATCGGCCGGGCTTGATATCCCGCTTTCGGAAATTAAAAATCTGTCTACTGAACACATTTGAGCTAAGCGGATGGTAGTGTTTAAATTGGTTTCAAAACTGTTTAGATCGCGATTATTAATGCCGATTAAAGGTGTGGTTAATTCAAGGGCGCGTTCCATCTCTTTTTCATTATGGACTTCAACCAAGACGTCAAGGCCAAGCGAGAGAGCCGCTTGCTCCAACTCTTGCGCTTGGGCGTCACTAATGCAGGCCATTATCAAAAGAATGCAATCAGCCCCCCATGCCCGCGCTTCAACGCATTGATAGGTGTCGACCATAAAATCTTTTCGTAATACGGGCAGATCACATGCGGCTCTGGCAACGCGTAAGAATTTTCCGTTGCCTTGAAAGCTTGGCCGGTCTGTAAGAACAGAGAGGCAAGCCGCTCCGCCCGCTTGGTAATCACGGGCATGGTTTTCGGGCATAAAATCATCGCGGATGAGCCCTTTTGAAGGACTGGCTTTTTTAATCTCGGCAATCAAGGCCGGGCCCGTATCGGCTTTTTTTTGTAAAGCTTTCAAGAAGCCGCGCACAGGTGCGGATTGTTGCGCGATCTTTTCAATCGCCTCAAGAGGGGCATTCGCTTTTGCTTGGGCAACTTCTTCTTTTTTATAGTCGATAATATCGTCAAGAATGGTCATGGAAGCCTTTTATCTAGGGTGGTCGGTTATCGTAAGTTTATAATATCTGGATAAAGAAATGATCACTAACTGTCTTTTTAGAGGAATTGTGTTTTAGGGATTATTTGAAATCTGGACCAGATTATCTAAGGCGCGGGCCGCCATGCCGCTCTCTATTGACTGGGTGGCAAGGGTCATCCCCTCTTTCAAGGTGTTCGCTTTATCAGCAACAATCAAAGTGGCCGCCGCATTTAACAACGCAATATCACGATACGCCCCTTTTTCTCCATTTAAAACGTCTTTTAATGCTTTGGCATTTTGTTCTGGTGTGCCCCCTTTCAAGGCGCTGCTATCGGTCTGTTTTAACCCTGCATCTTCAGGCGTTATGGTAAATTCACGAATGACGCCTTGGTCAAGGGCGCAAACATAGGAGGGGCCAGTGGTGGTTAATTCATCAAGCCCGTCACTGCCGTGTACGACCCAGGCTTTTTCACTGCCAAGGCTTTTAAGGGTTTGGGCAATGGGCGGTAAAAGCATTTTATCGAACACCCCCATGACTTGCCTTTTAGCGCCGGCAGGATTGGTAAGAGGGCCAAGAATATTAAAAATAGTCCGTACACCTAGATTCTTACGTACATTGGCAACATTGGCAACGGCTTGATGGTGATAAGCGGCAAACATAAAGCCAATACCTGCTTGGGTGATGCAAGTGCTGATGGTTTGGGGGGATGCGTTTAAATTAACCCCTAGCTTTGCTAGAATGTCCGATGAGCCAGATTGAGACGAGGCGGCTTTATTACCATGTTTTGCAACGCTTGCGCCGGCCCCTGCGGCAATCAATGCGGCGGCGGTCGAGATGTTATAGGTGTTGGCCCCGTCGCCTCCGGTGCCGGCTGTGTCAACAGCGCCGCTTGGGGCTTCAACCTTGGTTGCGAGTGCGCGCATGGCGGCGGCGGCGGCGGCGATTTCATCAACATGTTCACCGCGCGCACGCAGAGCCATCAAAAATCCGGCTATCTCGATATCGCTGACCTCTCCTGCCAACAATAGCGACATTGCGGATTTCATATCCTCTGTATCAAGAGGGTCGCCGCTTGCAGCCAGTTTTAAAAAAGGGTGGAATGAACTCTTCATGGTGTCACTTTATAGTGTGTGGTGTGCAAGGGGTGGGGAGCGTCTTGGTTCTGCCCATTCCATAAAGGCTTTGATTAAAGTGGCGCCTTGTTGCGACGCAATGCTTTCAGGATGGAATTGTACGGCGGCCATAGGCGCACTTTTATGTTCAATAGCCATGATTTCACCATCGTCATCAGAAAAAGCCACGGGGGTTAAACTGTTTGGCAAACTATCAGGGGCAACAACTAACGAGTGATATCGCGTGGCGGTAAAAGTTTGCGGCAGCGGTTTTAAAAAACTGGTTTTGGTGTGGGTCACTTCAGAGACTTTACCGTGCATCATTTTGTTGGCCCGCACAATTTTACCGCCAAGGGCTTGGGCCATGGATTGTAACCCAAGACACACCCCAAAAATGGGTATATTTCTTTCGATGCATAATCTTGATAAATCAAGGCAGATGCCCGCTTCATCAGGGGTGCAGGGGCCGGGTGATAGAATGACAGCATGGGGCCTTGCTTCAATAACGCCAGCAGGTGTGATCGCATCATTGCGGAATACTTTTACCTCATAGCCAAGCCCGCCAATCAGATGAACGAGATTCCACGTAAAACTATCATAATTATCGATGAGGGTGATCATGAATTTTCCAAAATAAACCTTGCAGTGCTTACTAGGAACACCTCATACCTCGCATGAAAAGATTTGCAAAGGTTGGATAATTTATTTGTGTTGGGTTTTTAAAAGGTTTGATGGGTAATAGGGCAAACGATTTAAGAAACCACGCGAATCAGATAGAATAAGCGCCTTAAAATGTGTTTTAGCGTCATTATCGGGCTGATGTGTTAGGATAAAAAATTGGTTTTCTATAAGCAAAACAAAAAAGCCCACCACAAAAAACAAAAGAAAAAACGTGTGCGCACCGAAGTCGTTGGCGGATATGCAGGACGGGCGGGAGCGTTCGCTTCTTTCGCCATGGTTTTGTTCGGGATTTTTCTGGGGGGCGTTGCTTCCTATATTGGCGGACAAAGCAGTCAGGTGGCTGCGCGTTATTCAGGGTTTGATCGTATCACCAAATTCGAGATTGAAGGCGCGCGAGGCGCACGGCGCGCTATTTTACTTGAAAATGGAGAGCCGTTACGCGATGGCAATAATGACCAGACTAGCGGCCAACAAGGGAGTGGAAGGATATTGCGTGACGGTGTGGCGCGGGACAATATTGTACAACAAGTTCTGGATGAAAGCGATCTTGACGATATCTCAAATGATATAGTGATTGGGGCGGGGCGTCCGCAAATTGCAATCATTTTTGATGATATGGGTCCTGACCGTAAAGCGTTTGAAGAGATTCTGGATTTTCAAGGGCCTTTGACTTTTTCTTTTCTGCCTTATGCAAAAAATATTCAACCCCAAGTGACGGCGGCCCGCCAAAATGGAAATGGGGTGATGTTGCATCTGCCAATGGAGCCGATAGGGTCACAGGACCCGGGGCCTCATGCCTTAACGATGTCCGCAAGCCATCAGCAAATGCTTAATAATCTTACATGGAATTTAAATCAGTTTACGGATTATGATGGTGTAAATAACCACATGGGTTCAAAATTTAGTGCCGATGAAGAGCGTATGAGCCTTGTTTTGCAGGAACTCAAGGCCCGTAATTTGTTTTATCTAGATAGCGTGACAACGCCCCAAAGCGCGGCAACGAAGGCCGCCGTTACAAACAATATCGGGATTATCAAGCGGGATGTTTTTCTGGACCATGACGAAGGTCAGGGTACGGTTAAACAGCAATTGCGACAAGTTGAAAAGATTGCCAAGCGCACCGGTTATGCGGTGGCTATTGCCCACCCCCATCAAAATACAATTGATGTTATAGGCCCGTGGCTGGCCTCAGCAAAATTGCGCGGGTTTGACTTGATAACAGTGGATAGTCTTTACGATGAAACTGATAGAGAGCAACCCGGTAGCCGGATTAAAGCCGATCTGGTTAGTTTTTAGACTATCCTTCTTGGTTTTTAGACTATCCTTCGAAACGAGATTTTAGGCACTGCTCGTTATTCAAGACAATATACTTTTTAAAGACGGCTTTTATTTTAAAGCAATGTGCTTTTTAAAATAATGTGTTTTGAAAGTAATGGGTTTTAATAAACGCGCATTAATCCGACAAGTTTGCCTTGTACTTTAACCTTATCCGATCCGTAAATGCGTGTTTCGAAAGCCGGATTTTCAGCTTCCAAAGCGATAGACGCCCCTTTTTTGCGTAGTCGTTTCAAGGTTGCTTCCTGATCTTCTACCAAGGCGACAACAATGTCGCCGTTAGGGGCGTCATTACATTGTTTTATAACCGCAATGTCACCATCGTGGATGCCGGCATTAATCATCGATTCCCCTTGGACTTCGAGAATGTAATGTTCGCCTTGGCCGATCATGGCGGCGGGGACACTAAAGCGATCCACCTCATGCTGAATGGCTTCAATGGGCGTACCAGCGGCGATGCGGCCCAATACGGGTAGAGAGGCAAAACTGTCTTTTGCGGCATCGCCAGCTTGATGGGATTGAGCAGCCGGTTTCCCAAACTCGCCTTGCACCACAGATGAGGGGGGATGGGTGTCATGGGCCATCGTTTGATTATTGTTAAGGTCACCATTTTTTATAGCTGCATTTGGGGACACTGCATCAGCGTGCAGGGATGATGGTGTGGTGGCTAAGCTGGCATCATCTGGTAGGCGTATAACCTCCAAAGCACGGGCGCGGTGCGCCAATCGCCGGATAAACCCCCGCTCTTCAAGGGCTGTGATAAGCCGGTGGATACCGGATTTAGACCGAAGTTCTAAGGCTTCCTTCATTTCATCGAAAGAGGGGGAAATCCCTGTTTGGGTGATCCGTTCATTGATAAACATCAACAGGGCATGTTGTTTTTTAGTTAGCATCAAAGCCTCCTTCAGCGAAACTGCTGGGCGATTGCCCAATTGGGTGTTTGTTCTTTTGGTTTAA
>CALLPQ010000113.1 GCA_938015425.1 uncultured Parvularculaceae bacterium
ATGCAAGATGTTCACTCTATTGCCAACTATGCGGCGCCGCGTTTATCGCGCACATTTGTTGCGGCGCATGACTTTTGTAAAAAGCTTGATTTATTGGCCCTAAGCGAAAAGAAAAAACCCAGTAAAACCCTAGCGCGGGCGATCATTGAGCAAATGTGATTATAGATTTAGGGAAATTAATATACCCCAAAAAAAAAGCCCCCGTTATGAAACGGGGGCTTTTTGTTAAATTAGACTTGAATGTGCTATCCAAACCTTATTCAGATTTATCTTTCAGTGTACGTTCAAAGAAATCAAGGATCATATTATTGCGGTGGATGCGTGAGGTCTTGGCTCTAAACCCATGCTTCTCTCCTGGATAAGTCATCAATTCAAATGTTTTACCCTTTTTTTGTAGATCATCAATCAGCTTAACAGTGTTTTGAAACACAACATTGTCGTCTGCCATGCCGTGCAATACTAAAAGGGGGTCTTCTAATTTATCTGTGTTGGCAAAAACTGAACTGTTTTCATATGCAGCTTTGTCGGTTTCGGGGTGGCCCATATAACGCTCGGTATAGGCTGTGTCATATAGACCCCAATCCGTCACTGGCGCACCGGCAACACCGCCGGCATAAAGCTCAGGGTTTAAGGTTAGCATACGTAATGTCATATAGCCCCCATAAGACCAGCCATAAACACCGATTTTCTCACCATCTACAAAAGGCAGCGAGGCGAGATAACGTGCGCCCACAGCTTGGTCTTCAACTTCTTTGGTGCCCATGGCGCGGTAGAGAGAGTTTTCAAATGCTGTCCCGCGATTGGCAGCCCCCCGATTGTCGAGGCGAAAAATCACATAGCCTAAATCTGCCAAGGCTTGGTCCATCAAATTGCCAAACCCTTTACTAACCCGTTGGGCGTGTGGCCCCCCATAAACCATCACGATGGCAGGGGCTTTCTCGCCTGCTTTTAAATTGGCGGGCTTTAGCATTTTATAGTCAAGTTTAGAGCCATCTTCTGCCTCTAACTGCCCATAAGTATAATCAAGGTGTGATTTTAAATAAGGCGCATAAGGATGTTTGCCATCGGCAATTTTGTTTTCGTTTAGCCAAAAAAGTTGATTGCCGGTTTGGTCATGAACACTGGCTTGGGTGGGTTGGCGATCGTTTGAATGGTAGAGGATGAAATTTTCGCACTCTCCGGAAAAAGAGGCACTGTTGGAGCCTGCTTTTGTCGTGATGCGGTTTGTGGTGGGGCTTTCATTTGAAGAGCCATTAATCGAGGATGAAAAGACATGGCGTTCAAGGGGCGTTTCATCCCAGCCAGTATAATAAATCGATCCTGTTTCTTCGTTTATGCAATTAAGGGATGTTACCATACTGACATTATTGGTGATGGCCCCTAAATCGTCTCCCTCGGCATTATAACGATAAAGATGTTGGAACCCTGATTTTTCAGAACTCCATAAAAAACCGCCATCATCAAGGGGGATCAAACCAAGGCCCAGATTAACCCACGTATTGGAAGTTTCTGATAGAATAATCCGGCTCTTGCCGGTTTTTACATCGGCCGCCAATAAGTCTAGCCGTTTTTGATCGCGGGTTAGGCGAGCCACATATAAGGTGGAGCCATCTTGTGACCAATACACATCGGCAATATAGATTTCTTTTTCATTGCCAATATCAATCCATTGGGTTTTTTGCTTTCGTGCATTGGTGATGCCGAGTTTAATATTCACATTCTGACTGCCAGCAAAGGGATAACGCTGCCGGATGGTGACAACTTCGTTCGCGTTAATGTCAACGCGTTCCGCAATCGGCACGGGTGTTTCGTCGATTTGTGTGTAGGCAATTGAGGTATTATCAGGTGACCACCAATATCCCGTATAGCGGTTTAATTCTTCTTGGGCGACAAATTCCGACACTGCGTTACGGATAATGCCATTTGCCCCTTTGGTGACTTGTCGTTCAGTGCCGTTATTAATATTAGTGACAAACAATTCGTCATTACGCACATAGGAAATATATTTTCCGTCGGGGGAGAATTTGGCGTCGGTTTCAAATTCATCCGTTGCTGTGATCTGACGGGAAGAATTGTTGAGGACATCATAAACGAAAATATCGCCGCCAAGAGGGAACATGATGGTGTTGCCTTGGTCATCCCAAGCGTATGAAATAATACCATTGGAATAGATGCGTTGGCGTTCGCGGCGGTTCTTTTCTTCTTCTGAAAGGGTCACATCACCTGATGCCAGATCAGATGAAGAGACAAGCATGGAAGACTTTCCCGTGGCAATGTCATAGGTCCATAGGTCAAGTTGCTGGGCGTTATCTTCGCGCCCTTTTAGAATGGTAATCTGTTGGCCATTGGGGGCAAACCGGGCCGCGCGTAATGATGGTCCCGTTAGGCCCGGTTGTTCGCTTAACCGGTCGAGGGGTAAATCACCGTCATTGAGGGCTTGGTTGTTGATTGTTGCCGCGGCCATTGAATTGGTGCTGAAGGCACAGAATGCGGCTAGGGAGAGGGAAACGAGAAAAGTTTTTTTCATGAAAGACCTTTAAAAGACGCAAGAATATTATTGTAAAAATATCATTATAAAATAGCACTTGAACCTAGTGCCGGAAAAGTTGGCTATAGTGTACTTAACCCGATGCATAAGGCAAGAGGGCCATAGGCAGAGGGGCCATAAGGCAAACGGGTGTGAATTATCGACTGAATTGATAGTCGATATTGGAATTAAACAAGCCATTGATGATTGATATGTTTTGGTGATCTGGTAAAACCCCAGTGAGCCATTACGACTCGCCCCATCTTCCCTAAGCAAGAGACCCTAAACAAGTGATCTTGAAAACGGATTTTTTGCAATTGCCTTCACGGATTAGAGGCTAGGGAATTAGCTCTTGGTAAGGCGAGGAAAAATAATGGCGCATATTTAAAAATAAAAACCTGGAACGGAGAATTTATGTCAAGCCAAAGCAAGTGCCCTGTAATGCATGGATCGAATAGAGAAAAAGCAACCGGTAGTACATCCAACCAACATTGGTGGCCGAACCAATTGAATTTAAGAATCCTGAACCAGAATTCTCCTTTGGTTGACCCGATGGGTGAAGAGTTTGATTATGCGGAAGAGTTTAAATCGCTGGATTTAAAAGCTTTAAAGGCTGATCTGACGGCATTAATGACAGACTCTCAAGATTGGTGGCCCGCTGACTTTGGTCATTATGGTGGTCTGTTTGTGCGAATGGCGTGGCACAGTGCCGGAACCTACAGGATTTATGATGGACGCGGCGGCGCGTGCTCGGGCAGTCAACGGTTTGCACCGCTGAATAGCTGGCCTGATAATGGTAATCTGGATAAAGCCCGCCGTCTGTTATGGCCGCTTAAACAAAAATATGGCCGCAAAATCTCTTGGGCTGATCTGATGATCCTTGCGGGTAATGTCGCAATGGAATCTATGGGTTTTGAAACCTTTGGCTTTGGCGGTGGCCGCGCGGATGTGTTTGAACCGGAAGAAGATATTTATTGGGGCCCAGAAGCTGAGTGGCTTGGCGATGAACGCTATAGCGGCGAGCGGGATCTAGAAAAACCTCTGGGTGCGGTACAAATGGGGTTGATCTATGTGAACCCTGAAGGTCCAAATGGTAATCCTGATCCTTTAAAGTCGGCATTTGATATCCGTGATACTTTTGCCCGTATGGCGATGGATGATTATGAAACGGTTGCTCTAGTGGCGGGTGGTCATACCTTTGGTAAAGGCCATGGCGCGGGACCGGAAGATAAGCTTGGCCGTGAGCCAGAAGGCGCGGAGATTGAATTGCAAGGTCTTGGCTGGATCAATTCACACGGCACCGGTAAAGGCGGCGACACTACAACAGCTGGTTTTGAAGGGGCGTGGACAGCCAACCCGATCCAGTGGGACAATGGGTATTTTGATGCGTTGCTTGGCTATGATTGGGAATTAACCACCAGCCCGTCAGGTCACCAACAATGGACCCCCACAGCATCCTCTAATGCGGCCCAAGCACCAGCGGCCCATGATGCGTCCAAAACGGAACCATTAATGATGACAACAGCGGATATGGCCCTGAAAATGGACCCTGAATACGCTAAAATCTCCAAAAAGTTCCACGAAAACCCACAAGAATTTGCGGATGCTTATGCGCGGGCCTGGTTTAAGCTAACCCACCGCGATATGGGCCCGATTGACTGTTACCTTGGTGAAGAAGTGCCAAGTGAACGATTAATCTGGCAAGATCCGGTGCCAGCCCATGAAGGCGCTTTGATTAATGATGGCGACATTGCCGACCTTAAAAGCAAAATTTTGGCGTCTGGTTTGTCCGTGTCCCAACTTGTGAACACGGCGTGGGCATCTGCCTCGACCTATCGCGGTTCTGACAAACGTGGCGGCGCTAATGGCGCACGTATTCGTCTTGCTCCACAAAAAGATTGGGCCATCAATAAAGCGTCTAATGTGGCGGATGTGATTGCTAAACTTGAAGAAATTCAAGCTGACTTTAATGCCAGCGGTACACAAGTTTCATTAGCTGATTTGATTGTTCTTGGTGGCTGTGCAGCCGTTGAAAAAGCATCGGGGGCAAAGGTTCCCTTTACACCGGGGCGCACAGATGCCAGCCAAGAGCAAACAGATGTTGTATCCTTTGCTGTGTTAGAGCCAAAGACCGATGGTTTCCGTAATCAGTTATGCCCACATGAGACGCGCAAGTCCGAAGAATTACTTGTGGATAAAGCCAGCCTATTAACCCTGACAGCTCCTGAAATGACGGTGCTTGTTGGCGGTCTGCGGGTGCTTGGCGCTAATGCCGGAAACTCATCACACGGTGTATTCACGGATAAGGTTGGTACGTTAAGTAATGATTTCTTTGTTAATTTGCTTAATATCGAAACAGAATGGAAAGCCACTTCTGGGGATGACGAGTTTGAAGGTCGCGACCGCGCCACAGGCAAAGTGCAAGGCACTGCGACGCGTGCTGATCTTATCTTCGGTTCTAATTCTCAACTCCGCGCGATTGCAGAAGTTTATGCGTGTGCAGATTCTAAGGATCGTTTCACCCAAGATTTTGTGGCCGCTTGGAACAAGGTGATGAATTTGGGTCGTTTCGATATCTAACCCATATCAACCATCAATAATCAAAATGCGCGCCAACAAGGTTGGCGCGCATTTTTTGTGGATGATGGTAAAGCCGATTAATAAAATAGAAAATTTCCGTTTTCTTGGCCAGTTTGGTACCTATAGGCCAAAAGCCCAATAAAACCCGGCATTTAAGATTGCCCAATAGGGGCGGTAGATAACCCGTAAATGCCACCATAAAAGATCAAGAAAAATCTCAAAAAAATATCGGGAAAAATGTCAGGAAATGGGCTCTGCGGCGCTCTCACCCCTAGTAAAATGGTGCGGTTGGGGGTAGATATGCCTCAAATTTATTGCTCACTATCAGTAATTGGCCAAAAGGTTATTTTATGTCCGACAATCGCTTGATCAAAGTCAATGACCGCGAAATCGAGGTTGACCCAAACCTCACCCTTTTACAGGCTTGCGAGGAAGCCGGGGAAGAAATTCCGCGTTTTTGTTATCATGAACGCCTTTCGGTCGCTGGTAATTGTCGCATGTGCCTGATTGAGGTTAAAGGCGGCCCACCAAAGCCGGTGGCCTCTTGTGCGCAAAATGTGAAGGATTTGCGCCCCGGACCAGATGGCGCCCCGCCAGAGCTTTTTACCAATACGCCGATGGTGAAGAAAGCCCGTGAAGGGGTGATGGAATTTCTGTTGATTAATCATCCGCTGGATTGCCCGATTTGTGACCAAGGCGGCGAGTGTGATTTACAAGATCAGGCGGTGGCTTATGGCCGTGACGGGACGCGCTTTGAGGAAAATAAACGCGCCGTTGAAGAAAAACATATGGGCCCATTAATCAAGACGATTATGACCCGTTGTATCCAATGTACGCGCTGTGTGCGATTTGCCACCGAAGTGGCGGGCGTTGATGATCTGGGTCTCGTCAATCGCGGGGAAAATGCGGAAATTACCACCTATTTGGAAAAAGCGGTTGAGTCTGAATTAACCGGCAATCTGATTGATGTATGTCCAGTAGGGGCCTTAACTTCCAAGCCTTATGCGTTTACGGCGCGGCCATGGGAATTGCGCAAAACTGAAACCATTGATGTCATGGATGCGGTGGGGTCGAACATTCGGGTGGATAGCCGTGGGCGTGAAGTGTTGCGGGTTTTACCGCGTCTGCATGAAGAAGTGAACGAGGAATGGATTTCCGATAAAACCCGTTTCATTTGGGATGGCTTGAAACGCCAGCGTCTTGATCGCCCGTTTATTCGTAAAGATGGAAAACTTCACCCGGCAAGTTGGGATGAGGCTCTTAATGTGGTTGGCGAGAAGTTAAAGACCACACCGCCAGAAAAAATTGCCGGCATCGTCGGAGATTTGGTGCCTGCAGAAGCCGTTAAAGCATTAAAAGACTTGCTCTTATCAATCGGTACACCCCATATGGATTGCTGCATTGATGGCGCCAAGATTGATGCGAGCATTCGTGAAAATTATTTGTTCAACACTTCCATTGCTGGACTAGAAGAAGCCGATGCGGTTTTGCTGATCGGGACTAACCCCCGTAAAGAAGCGGCATTGGTCAATGCCCGTCTTCGCAAAATCTGGCTTAATGATATGAATGTTGATTTTGGCCTGATTGGGGAACAAGTTGATTTAACATTTGATTATAATTATTTAGGGGCGGGGCCTGCCTCCATCCAGACTTTGATTGATGAAAAAGGCGGATTTGCGCAAGCCTTTAAACAAGCCGCACGCCCTGCCATTATTCTTGGTATGGATGTTTTGACCAGAGATGATGCGGGAGCGGTTTTAAACCTTGTAGCGAAATTGGGTGAGGTTTCAAACCTTGTTACTGATGAATGGAATGGGTTTAATATTCTCCACACTGCGGCTGGCCGTGTTGGGGCTCTTGATTTAGGTTTTGTCCCCCAAAATAATAGCAGCGAAATTAAAGCCCGCGATTTTGCGGGCATTGTTGAAGGCGCGCAATCGCGGGATATAGAGGTGATTTATAATCTTGGCGCTGATGAATTTGATGTAACGCGCCTTGCGGGTGCATTTGTAATTTATCAAGGCTCCCACGGTGATGCAGGGGCGCGTCATGCTGATATCGTTTTGCCGGGCGCGGCTTATACCGAACAAAATGGCACTTTTGTTAATTTAGAGGGGCGTGTGCAAATGGGCGTGCGGGCAACATTTCCGCCCGGCGAAGCACGTGAGGATTGGGCGATTGTGCGGGCAATTTCCGATCGGGTTGGAAAAAAACTGCCTTATGATGATCTGATGACATTGCGCCAGCAAATGATTAGCGAAGTGCCAAGTTTTGCCCAGCTTGATAGCGTGCCGCGCGATACCAAAAATGTTACGCCCATAAATGATGAGACAAGCGATGAAAATGATGATGTGGCAAAAACATTCACATTGTCTGGTCTGGTTGATCAAAATTCTGGACCAGTGGGTGAGGCCGCTTTCGGCTCTTCGATTGCTGATTTCTACCTGACAAATCCGATCACGCGGGCGAGTGAAACCATGGCAGAATGTTCTGCCGTCATGTCTGGAAAGCGTTTATTGGCGGCGGAATAAAGTTCCAGCTTATAGGGCTTATTGGCTATCTATCCTTCGTGCGGGTTTCAGGACTTTGGGGGTTAGAGAGTTTTGCAATAGCTTATGCATGGTGCAGTTGGCTGTGGATAATATGCGTAAACAATTGTAGATTTTCAGAAATAGAATTTTACCGTCACGCAAAATCATTTTGGAGCTGGTGACATAGTCGTCGATTGATATCCAATTATAAATAAATGAGAAATTAATGACAGAAGAAACTAACCCGACTGTAAATACTGCTGAAGACGCGGTGGTTGATCCTCATAGTGGCCGCGAGGAAATGGAGTTTGATGTGGTCATTGTCGGCGGGGGACCAGCCGGACTTTCAGCGGCTATAAAGTTAAAACAACTCGCCAAAGATGCGGGACGCGATATTAGCGTCGTTATTGTTGAAAAAGGGTCCGAGGTGGGGGCGCATATTTTGTCGGGGGCTGTTTTGGATCCGGTTGGATTGGATCAATTATTGCCTGATTGGCGCACGATGGGTTCCCCCGTTGAAACCGAGGTCAGTTCTGAAAGTTTCAAAATTTTTGGCCATGCGGGCTCTTTGCCGCTGCCTGTTTTTGCGATGCCCAAAATGCTTAAAAATCATGGGTGTTATATTACATCCATGGGAAATTTATGTCGCTGGCTGGCGGAACAAGCCGAAGCCATGGAGGTGGAAATCTACCCCGGCATGGCGGCGTCTCAATTGGTCTATCGGGATGATGGATCGGTTAAAGGCGTTGTGGTGGGCGAGGCCGGAATAACCCATTCTGGGGAGCACGGACCAAATTATGAACCGGGTATGGTTTTATCGGGAAAATATGTGCTGATCGGTGAGGGGGTGCGGGGTTCCCTTGGACAGCAACTAATTGAAAAATTCAAGCTTGATGAAAACTGTGAGCCACAAAAATACGGTATTGGCTTAAAAGAGCTATGGAAGGTCAAGCCGGAAGTTTTCCGTAAAGGCCATGTGCAACATAGTTTTGGGTGGCCGCTAAATAATAATACGGGCGGTGGTTCGTTTATGTATCATTTTGGTGATCATGAAGTGGCCATCGGGTTTGTGGTTCACCTCAACTATAAGAACCCTTATATTTCTCCGTATCAAGAATTCCAAAAATTTAAAACCCATCCCGAGATCAAGGAAATTCTTGAAGGTGGGGACCGGATTGCCTATGGAGCCCGGGCCATCACAGAGGGTGGGTTTCAATCCGTGCCAAAATTGACTTTTCCGGGCGGCGCTTTGATTGGATGTTCTGCCGGTTTCGTCAATGTACCCCGTATTAAAGGCAACCATAATGCGATGCTAACGGGTATGATGGCGGCGCAAGCCGCGTTTGATGCGATCAGTGCGGAGCGTAGCGGTGATGAGTTAGTCGAGTATGAAAAACTTTATGATGCTTCGCCTGTCAAAAAAGAATTGCATCAAGTGCGTAATGCCAAACCCTTATGGTCAAAATTTGGTACTTTGGGTGCCATTCCGCTCATGGGGCTGGATTTATGGGTGACCAGCCTGTTTGGCGGGTTTTCGTTTTTTCAAACCATGAAACACGGTAAAACAGATGCGGCCTCCACTGAAAAAGCGGCCGATCATACCCCGATTGATTATCCAAAACCCGATGGGGTCATCACCTTTGATCGTCTTACCAATGTGGCTTTTTCGGCCACTAATCACGCCGAAGATCAACCGCCCCATTTACAACTTTTAAATGCCTCTGTGCCCATATCTATTAACCTGCCGGAATTTGCGGAACCTGCCCAACGGTATTGCCCGGCGGGTGTGTATGAGGTTTTAACGGATGATGATGGCTCAAATCCACGGTTTCAGATCAATGCGCAAAATTGTGTTCATTGTAAAACCTGTGATATTAAGGATCCGTCGCAAAATATTCGCTGGTGTGTGCCTGAAGGCGGCGGTGGGCCAAATTATCCGAATATGTAAGACATATTAATAATATTAGACTAACCTATATATATTATTATTAAGTCCAGTAGTAACCAAAGGAGAGCCTTAGTGCAGGGTTCGCAATTTAAATCACGATATTCAAGGATGGGGCTAGGTTTTCCGTCTATCTTATTGATGATGGGGCTGATGGCTGGATGTGCCACCGTTAATTATCAAGCGCCAAGCAAATCAGTTACGGGTGAATATCTAGCTGGACGGTTAGCGGTTCGGACCAATGATTTAGATAGTGCCGCGCGATCCTATGCTACGGTGCAGGCTTTTGCGCCGGGGGATACATCTTTGGCTCATGAGACTTTCCGGTATAGCTTGTTGACCGGTGATTTTGAAACAGCAAAACGTCAAGCTGAAAAATTAGTCCGTGTGGGAAAAGGTCGCGAAGACCCGTTAATTCACTTAACTCTTGCCGCTGAAGATATGCGCTCTAAACGCTATAAGGCGGCGCGCACGCAATTATCTCTTTTAGGCACTGATAATGTTTTCGAGACAGCATCCTTTTTAATGCGCGGATGGGCGATTGCAGGGGATGAAGGTCCTTTGGCGGCGATTGCCCATATTAATAATCCGGCACCGGATGCGTTTACGGGGTTTAGCCCGCTGCATGTTGGCTTATTATATGAAAAAGCGAATAAAGCTGGTGAGGCGCGTGTTGCTTATCAACAAGCGTTTGTAACTTTAGGCGGGCCCGTTGGTCAACGCGCTTTCACTGCTTTTTTAGAGCGACAAAAGGATAAGGCCATTGCCCAAGAGGTCAATCAATTACTCGCTCAACAACGCGGGCCTATGCGCCGTGTTGGATTGCGTAATTTAGAACGACTTGAAGACGGACGGGTTTCGCGTGATTACGCTAATACCACTCCCGCACAAGGAAGTGCCGTGGTGTTGTATGGTTTGGCAACGGCGATTACAGAACAAATTTATTCCCAGCGTGATGCAGCGGTTGAGGCAGGGTTTACGTTACGGGATCCAGATTTAAGCCAACCCATGGCCTTGGCCCAATTGGCGATTGCTATGGACCCCGAATTTGAAGAAGCGGTAAGGTATATTGGGTCTATTAATAATGTGATGGAACAATATGACGTTGCTATCGAAACTCTATCAAGAATAAAACCTTCATCCCCTTATTATGAGCAAGCCCAAATCGATATTGCTGGCGCCTTTGTTGCGCAAGAAAATCAAAGTGCTGCGATAAATGTTTTACAAAAATTAGTGGATGTAGACCCTGAAGCCCAAGATGCAAGATTGGTTTTAGCAGCCAGCCTAAGCGAAGAAGGTGAATATGAGCGTGCGGTTGAGGTGTTAGCCCCTTCAATCGAGCGTCTTCAAAATGCACCGCGTGCGGATGGATGGCAGTTTTTAATTGCAAGAGCTGACTCTTTAGTGAACCTTGATCGTTTTCCCGAGGCGGAAAAAGATTTAAAACAAGCTTTGACTTTAGCCCCTGAAGAAGCAACGGTTTTGAATTATTTAGGATATTCATGGGCGGAGCGCGGCATTAATCTAGAAGAAGCGTTTGAGTTGCTTGAGAAAGCCCAGAAAAAAGAACCACGATCTGGCGCGATAATTGATAGTCTTGGGTGGGCCCATTTTAAGCTAGGTCAATATGACGAGGCGGTGGTTAATTTGGAAAAAGCGGTTTCCCTTGAACCTAGCGATCCAACCATAACTGACCATTTAGGTGATGTTTATTGGAAAATTGGCCGCCAGAATGAGGCACGCTATGAGTGGCGGCGCGCCCTTGAATTATCTCCTGATGATAAGCTTAAACTTGTTTTAGAAGATAAATTAGAAAACGGCCTAACGGGCGGCGTTGATGATAGCTAAATGATGGTTATCATCAATTCGTTTTAAGTTTATAGCTAACAACAAATCGCATAATTATTATATGATTAACCCTTTAAATCAGCATCAAGATATAATTTGCGAAATTGCGCCAGCAAAGATAAACCTTTACCTCCATGTTGGGGGCTTGCGTGATGATGGACTCCATGAATTGGCCAGCATGTTCGTGTTTACACAAGAGGGGGACAATGTTTGTGTTCTCCCTTGCGAGGATAAGGGCGAGATTTCTCTTGATATCATAGGGCCTTTTGCCGAAAAGTTATCGCAGTTTCCCGTTAATGATAATCTGGTGTTAAAGGCTGCCCACGCTCTGGCGGATTATGCCTTAGCGAATAATGGTGATTGTGATCAACATAGAATATCTAAGGATGCAATATCTGAAGGCGCAAGACTAAGATTAGAAAAAAACCTACCCATTGCAGCTGGTATAGGAGGAGGCTCTGCGGATGCAGCGGCGGCCCTTCGTGCCTTGATACGCTATTGGGGGATAAAAATAAGCGATAACGATTTAACAGACCTTGCCTTTTCTCTTGGTGCGGATGTTCCAGCATGCTTATGGAAAAACCCTATTTTAGTCAGCGGAGCAGGGGAAGATATAGAGCCCGCTGCCACAATAGTGCCATTATGGGTTAGTTTAATTAATCCAGATATTGCCACCCCCACAGGGCCTATCTTTAAGGCTTTTGATCGCTCTAACCCTGCCCCCGGGGCTCCTTTAAATATACCAAACGAAAAGATTAAAACGGTTCAGCAATTTAAAGATATTATGGCAAAAACACATAATGACCTTGCGGGGCCTGCGGTTTCTTTTGTTCCGGTCATTCAAGAGATAATTGATTTTATCCAAAGCCAAGATGGCGTTTTACTGGCCCGAATGTCAGGCAGTGGGGCAACGTGTTTTGGAATATTTCCAAACCCTGAGGCCGCGCAACTTTGCGCCGACCAAGCCCGTAACCTTGGTTGGTGGGCGATGGCAGCGAAAATAGATAATTAGATGAAATAGTGACTTACTATCTCGGGATAATACTAGCATAGTATAACGATATCGTAGCATAAAGTGGCTAGCTTGGAATTAATGGTTAACATCGATAGATATCGTATTTATTGAGAACGAGTTTTTAAAAAAGATATGAGTTTGTTTTTATTGCTATTGGTGATGGTAATCGTTTTTGCTTCCAGCTTTATTGGGGTCAGGCAATTCGCGCGGCATGTATTTTTGGCCGATATTCCCAATGAACGCTCTAGCCATCATCAGGTCACATCGCGTGCGGGTGGAATCGCTATTTTTATGGCGTGGGGCTTTGGGGTTTTTATCACCCTTCTGCTTGGGAAAATACCAACTCAAATGGGGGGTGATTTATGGGCATTATTGGCGTTGACACTTTTTGCCGGAGGCTGCGGCGTTGCTGATGATATGTTTGATATTAAACCTAGTTTGAAATTTTTATCGCAAAGTGTGATTGCGGTTTTATTCGTCCTTCAGTTCGGGGGGATAGAAAGTGGCCCGTTGCCAATCTTTGGAGAGGTATCCATTGGCGTTTTATCAATTCCGCTAACGCTATTTTGGATAGTCGGTATGATGAATGCCTATAACTTTATGGATGGCGCTAACGGGCTTGCGGCCAGTTGCGGTGCTTTGGTGTTATTCGTTGTGGGGGTGACCGGCTTTGTTAGCGGTATGACACTTGTTTATGTGCCTGCTTTATTAATGGCTGCGTCATTGGCGGGTTTTATACCCACGAATTTATTTCATGGGCGCATCTTTATGGGGGATGGCGGCTCGCAAGCGGTGAGTTTTCTATTGGGGGCTATGGGTGTCTTATTACATAGTCAATTTGCTGATATTGACAGTTTTTCAATTTCAACAGCGTTATTTTTACCGGTTTGTATGATGCCCTTTATTGCGGATGTTGCTTATACGCTTTTTCATAGGGTGCGCCGTAAGCAAAATATCTTGCAAGCCCACCGTGAGCATGTTTATCAGCTTTTAATGGGTTTAGGGTTCTCACATATTCATGTGTGTATTTTGTATTTGGGGATGACGGCAATCAGCTGCGCTTTTGCTCTGGCCATGATCCAGATGTCGCCATTAATACAATGGTTTGTGCCATTTTTATTAATGTCTAGCTTCTTTATTTTTGCCCATATGGTTTTTGGCAAAGCAATAAAGGCGGGTGTTTTGGTATCCCCATCTACATAATGTAATGATATGATAATATTGATGCGTATAGGGATAATTAAAAGTACGAGCTATATCGGGAACTTAATCAAATCAATGATTTATCCCGCTAGATTTATCCATAAATTATAAGTATTATTCTTGATAGCTGGCTTTTGCCGCCTCGATGGAGCTTAAAACTTCGTCTGGTTTATATCCATTTATGACTTGAATATAATTACCATCCATAGAAGCGACCACGAATGAGGGTGTTCCTGAAACACCCATTTCTTGGGCAATGGCAATTGTTTCTCTAATTGCTGTTCCCACATTGCTTTTTTCCATATCTGCGGACAAAGCGGCCAAGTCTAAATTCTCTTCTTTGGCAATGGCGTTAATGCGGTCGCGCGATAAAGTGCCTTTTGCATTCATCATCGCAAAATGAAAGTCGATATATTTTCCTTGATTGCGCGCAGCAAGAGCGGCCTCTGCAGCGGTTTCAGACTCTCTTCGTAAAATTGGGAATTCACGAAACGCCACAAGAATGTCTTTGTCATCATTGGCTAAGTCCTGGACAAGACCGGATGCCTGTTTGCAAAATCCGCAATGATAATCAAATAGCTCTACAACGGCGACTTTGGCTGTTTCAATTGGAGCCCCCGTAACAAATCCGTTTTCTTCGCTTATAAGCGCGCTAAAGTTTTTTGCAGCCCCTTGCCGGGCTTGCTCGACACTGGCGAATGCCCGCCTTTGTTCATAAATGCCGATGGCTTCGACCAGGACTTCCGGATTATCAAGCAGATAGGCCCGTACAATATCGCGAATGTCATCTTCTTGGGTAGATGAAAACTCGGTATCCAAGGCTTGTGTCTCGATATCCCTTGGGGGCAGGGAGCTGCTTTGTTGTGCAAGGGATGCTTGTTGCACATTACCTTTTTCTATATTGCTTTTGTCCCCATTGCCTTGTGCATTGCCATAGCCAACGGAAATGGCCCCAAGCGCAAACATGGTCACAAGGGCTGATCCAAGCAGAAGCGTTTTGTAGTTAAGTTTGGAAGTCATTGGGTAGGCTTTCTATCTGATTATTTATCTAGTTTTTTCGATTTGAACCATTTGCCGGATTATCATTTTTGTTAGTATCACCTTGGTTGGTATCACCGATTATGATGATTTCGTCCGTACGCTTAGGGTCTTTTTCAGGTAAAGTTTCATTAGGCTCAGGCAGTTCGTCGTGATCAGGCAGTTCGTCATTTTCGGGAACATTATCCCGCCTTTGGGGGCGTTTACTTTGATTATTAACTGCTAACAAAATGTCTCGTGATTGCTGCCATTCTTTTGAGCCACGCTTAAAATGCTTTAAGGCGCGATTGGCAAATTGGGAGGCGCTTCGTTTGTCACCAGCGTGATATTTGGATTCAGCTGTTGCCAACAAGGCATTGCCTTCATCATCAATAGCGCCATAAGCGCGCGATAATTCAAACCATGCAAAAGAGTTATCAGGTTCCAGAAATAAGGCAGTTTTTAAAATCGTTATTGATTCATTGAGCATTTCAGGATCATAAGTGGCGAGAAGCGAGCGACCTAGATTGATCCTTAGTAAAGGTTTGTCGGGATTGAGTTCAACTGAACGCCTATGGGGTTCTACGGAATCGGCAATCCTTCCAAACTCGAACAGCATTTGCCCTTTCAATTCTTGAAAATACGAATTATCTGGATATTCCTCTAAAAGGCTGTTTATTTCTATTAGGGCGCGATCTAGATCAGTACCCCGATAATAAGCAACAGCTCTGGCATAGCGCCCAGGGGCAGATTGATCAGTGGTAGGATATTGCCTCAAGGTAAATTTAGGTTCCTGAAGAAAACCAAGAATTTTTGCCTGCATTAAACGAAATCTAGACATTTCGGCAGCGTCATTTTTCCATTCATAGAAAGGAGAGGTCGTGACACGGCTGCTTAACGCGTTCATTCTGGCGTTGGCTAGAGGGTGAGTTTGTAAATAGGGGTTAATGCGTCGCGCCGATATAACTTGTTGATTGCGGAGTTTCCCAAAAAACTCGACCAATCCGATACTGGAATGTCCGATATTATCAAGATAGGTAACAGCGGCTTGGTCTGCGCTGGCTTCTTGCCCTCGTGTGTAGGCAAGGGCGTTCGTTGTGCCGATTTGTTGACCAAGTCCTAATAGGCCAAGGCCGGCCTCGGGTGCACCAGCAGCAACGGCGGCGGCGGCTAGAACGAGGGAAAGAATGACCGGACGTCCAGCTTTGGCGTAGGCATCGGCGCGTCTTGCCCCGTGGCCGCCAGCCATGTGGCCGGCTTCATGGGCGATCACCCCTTCGACCTGATTTGGTGTATCCGCCGCGGTGATTAATCCGGTGAAAATACCCATAGTACGACCAGAAGCAAAGGCGTTTAAGGTGGGGTCACCAACGATTAAGAACTCAATTGAATTGGGGTCAAGGCCAGCCGCTTCAAAAATAGGGAAAGAATAATCCTCAAGCCATTGCTCTATTTCTGTGTCCCGCAAAATTGATTGGGCATTTGCGGGCCTTATAGCCGTCATTATGGTCATCGCAATGATAGCGCTTGTTAGCAATGAATATGAGATAATGCTGTTTAATCGTGGCATGCAAAACCCTTAATAAAGATTGTTATGTTCGCCTATATCATAGTGCTAAAAGCGGCTTAAAAGCGAGCTTGTCATGTAACTATGCCGTAATTGTGACCTTATTTTAAGGCGCATTGGGCTTAAAATTTTTATATCTCCATAAAAAACCCCCATCAATCAGGGTTGATGGGGGCATTTAAACTATTTGTTGGCGATCTTTTGGGTAATTTCCTAATCGGACCTAATCCGGTAGGATATCAAGGATTGCCTGTTATTCACCGCCAAGGGCACGCTGCCACCATCCTTTGCGTTCTTTTTTAGGTTTTTTCTCGCTGGCCATATCGGCGATAGAGGCTGATGGGCTGATGTCATCTGATGGTGTGGCGTCAGGCCCTTTCGCCTTTTTTGTTGTTCTTTTACGCGATGGGGCTTTCTTCGCTTTTGGTGTTCCTTCTGCTTTGTTTGAGCCATCATCGTCATTTGATGTTTTTGACCCTGTGTCATCAACACTATCAGCACTGGTTTGTGTATCTACTTTAGCTTTAGATGTTCGTTTTCGCGGTGCGCGTTTTTTGGTTGTCTTGGCCGTCGCTTTTTTGGCTTCTTCATCACCGCTATTGGTTCCATCTGATTCTATTGCATCACCGTCAGTTTTTCTGGCTGATTTGCGGGTGTATGAGCGTTTTCGTTTTGGTTTCTCGCTGCTATCGGATGTCTCACTGCTAAATGTCTCACCGCCAGAAGCTTTATTTTCAGAAGGGTCAGAATCAATAGTTCCTTCTTTCATTTCGATAGATTCTGCTCCGGCTTTTTGTTCGGTGTGGTCAGTATTATCAGCAAGGTCTTGAGTGTTCGTATCTTTGTTTTCTTGATTACGGCGTCCTCCGCGACGCCCACGGCGGCGACGTTTTTTAGGTTTATCTTCGCCATCCTCATCTTGGGTTGATATGGAGGTTTCGCTTGTCTGTTCATCTAAATTGGATGTTGGGGTTTGCTCTCCCTCTTGCTCATTGTTTTTTGCATCCGTATTTTGCGTATTGTCGTCGTCATGCGCCCCTTTGCGTTTGCGGCGTCTGCGGCGGCGTTTGCGCCCTGATCCTTCTTCGTCACTATCGGAGTTATTTTGTTTAGACCGTGAATGAGACGATGGTTTATCATCCTCTTCATCAGTATGCATATTATCCAGATCGGCTTGCACGGCTTGGTTGCGTTGCGGGAGTGCGCGGTTTGGGCCCCGTCTTTCGATTTCGTATTGATCACCCGCTTTCACCGGATCGGCAGCAACTTCAATTTTTAAGCCATGTTGATTTTCAATGCGTGATAGCCATTCACGTTTATGGTTGAGAATATAAAGCGCCACATCAAAAGATGTTCGAGCCGCAATAATAGCGGAGCGAGAGGAAATGGCTTCATTTTCAATGGCCCGCAAAATGCGCAACGCCGCCATTTCGTGGGAGCGCACCGCCCCGGACCCATTACAGGTGGGGCACGCATTGGTGGTGCCGTCAACAATACCTGATCGCCTTCTTTGGCGAGACATTTCCATTAGGCCAAAACTTGATATGCGCCCGATTTGAATGCGTGCGCGATCGCCCTTCATGGATTCTTTTAAGCGTTTTTCCACGGCACGATTATTTTTCATGTCCTCCATATCGATGAAGTCGATGACGATGAGTCCGGCCAAGTCGCGCAATTTACATTGCCGCGCTACTTCCTGGGCGGCCTCGAGATTGGTCTTTACCGCTGTGGTTTCGATATTGCGCTCTCTGGTGGCTTTACCAGAGTTCACATCCACCGCGATAAGAGCCTCGGTTTGGTGGATCACTAAATATCCGCCGGACTTTAATCGAACGGAAGGTTGATACATAGAGTCGAGTTGTTGCTCCACATCATAGCGCATGAAAAGCGGTGAGGGTTCACGATAGGCTTGCACGTTTTTAGCGTGGGAGGGCATCAACATTTTCATGAAGTCTTTTGCTTCACGATATCCGTCTTCCCCTTCAACAATGATGCGGCTTATGTCTTTGTCGTATAGATCACGAATGGCCCGTTTGATAAGGTTTGCTTCTTCATAAATTAATGAAGGGGCAACAGAATCCATTGTCAGGTTACGGATGGTTTCCCATAAGCGTAAAAGGTAATCATAGTCGCGCTTGATTTCCGATTTGGTGCGTTTTGCGCCCGCTGTGCGGATGATTAAACCCATGCCTTGCGTTACATCAAGATCATTAACAATGCGGCGTAATCGTTTGCGATCTGCAGCGCTGGGGATTTTACGTGAAATGCCGCCGCCGCGAGCTGTGTTCGGCATTAATACGCAATACCGGCCGGCAAGTGATAAATAGGAAGTAAGCGCCGCGCCTTTGTTACCGCGTTCTTCTTTTACGACTTGTATCAATAGAATCTGGCGTGCTTTGATAACTTCTTGAATTTTGTAATTGCGTAAAATGCGGGCATGTTCCCGGCGGGCTTCTTGATAATTTTCATGAAGTGCGTTGATTTTTTCCCTACGGGCTTTTCTCTTTAAATCAGCTTCGCTTGGAATTTTGTCTTCGTGAGGACTATCAGTTTCGTCATGATCATCATTGGCTGATACAACATCAATGGGTGCCTCGTCGTCAAAATCGCCATCATTCTCGTTACTGGTTAACTCTGGACCGGCAGTGTCTTCTTGAAGTTCGTCACTTAGGGTAGGTAATTCTTCAGACTTTAATGGGATTGTTGAAGAAACAATATCATCGTCGTTCGAGACTTCACTAATGATTTCGTCATCATCTTGTATCTCGTTATCGTCTTGTGTTTCGTGATAATCTGGTGTGATGTTATCGGGATAATCCGGATCATTATCTTCCTCAACTCCATTATCTTCGGTGACGCTGCCTTCATCATCAATTTGATTTTCATCATCATGAGTGTCTGGGTTGTCTTCATCTTCGTCTTCGCCGTTTTGGAAAATTTCCAATTCTTCGGCAAGGGACGCCATCTTCTTTTCTGCGTCTTGTAAGACTTCGCGGTCAGAAACAGGAATTTGATAATAGTCTGGATGGATTTCACTAAAAGCGAGAAAGCCATGGCGATTACCGCCATATTCTACAAACGCAGCTTGAAGGGAAGGTTCGACCCGCGTAATGCGTGCCAGATATATGTTGCCTCTTAGAGGTTTGCGTGAAGAGGATTCAAAATCGAAATCTTCAACTTTTTTTCGGTCAACTACGGCGACCCGGATCTCTTCGCTTTGGGCCGCATCGATAAGCATTTTTTTTGTCATTAAACTGAACTCCGCAGCATTGCATTTTCTTGCCTTTGCTGTCTGGGTTGGTTTGCTGACTGAGGGACCGGCGCGTGTTCTTTAATCCGTTAAGAGACATCATATTGTATGTTACGCCGCCCACTTTGGCTTTGACGATCAAAGGAATTATTTTCGATATCAAAAGTAGGAGGGAAAAGGCAATATTATCCGCCCATGACTGTTTAGTCATGTAAGCCGGATTAATGTCCGAAGAAAAGGCTGGCGCTATCGGCGTCATCAGCAATCTTTATTCATGCTGTGGAAAGAATGATTTCAATTACACAGCGGGTTAATTCATATGGCACTTGGGTGCCGCTAAAGTCGTGATGTTTAACACATCTATAAGGTGTGATGTTTGAAACATCGGGTTGATTTAGGTGTAATGGGCCTATTAAATTTCAAGGCGATGAACATCCAAATGTTGTGATACTCGGCGCCCTTTAATGTTGTGGCACTTCGTATTGTTAAAATTTTGACGTAAACAAAATTTGCCGTAAACGTCGGGTGCAATCTGCGCCAAAGCGCTGTTAAAACTGGGCGCCAAAGGCGCTATATTCTCCCCAAAAATCTATTGAAATATCCGGTACCCATAAACTTATTGGCACTTCTATTCTAAGATGACGCCGATATCATAGTTTATCGGGTTAGATCGGGCAATTAGATCGCGTTATATATAAGCGCGTTAAAAACTAGAGCTATATTCGGATAAATACCCTAAAAATAACTCAATGCCTATGAGTATAACGCCTTTTATCCTGAAAAGTATAGGCCATATATTTACTATAAATCAAAAAGATTAGGATTTTACTCATCCTGACAAAAGAGTAGCGAGCGAAGAAAACTGGTGCCGATTGAAGCTAATCTGGCGGTTCTGCTATTTTATCGAGGCAGTAAGGGCATATAAGTCGATTGAAATGCGTAAATTAATGAGACGTTAATAAAAATAACACAATTTTAGATAATATCATTTGCCTGTGCATGTGGGTTTAACTAGCGTGCACAACGATTGGGCCATAATTTGAACGAATCACTCCTTACAAAGCTAAGATTAAGCCGCGCTTTGGAATAGATTTAATTTTGATCAGTAGTTAAGTGGATAAGATGAGTAATTTCTGGATGTCGAGGATTTGGTGCCCTGTTGGCACGCTCAAAACACCTCGTTCCTTTCTTTTGTTATGGCTTGTGAGTGTGGCCATTATTACGTCCTTCATGGTTTACCCCGCAAAGGCGTCTGATTTTATTGGTCTCCGATTCGGGCCAAATGGAGATAAAACACGTATAGTCTTTGACCTTAAAGGGGCACCGGTTTTTACTATATCAGGGGATGATGATGGTAATGGGCGGCTCTTTTTGGATTTTCAAGATATGCGCACGGGACCAGAAGGTATTAACGGCTTTGCCGGTAAGGGCCATGTGGGCCGATATCAATATAGCCCGAATATAAATAATAGAACCCGGTTTGTGGTTGACCTAAAGCGGACCGCCAAGATTAAGGATATCTTTGTTCTTGAGCCAAAAGGCGGGGTTAAAAAGCACCGTTTGGTGATTGACCTTGAAACGGCCTCCATGGCTGGTTTTTTAAATTCCTTGGCGGTGTCCTCTTCAAAAACACGGGCCTTTGCGCCCGCCCAATCTGCCCCGCAAAATCAAACCCTATTGACGAATAAAAGACCAATCGCCCCGAAAATAGCACCCACTACGCCTGTTACCTCAAAAAATCGGCCAGAAGTACAAGATCAATCAAGGGGACCAAGAGTTGCCAATAGGGGTCGGGCTGACATCAAGGAACCAAGTTTGAAGCCAATCGCGAGGCTTAGTGTACGCCCCGCTGAAACATTACCAGTTGGTCCCGTAAGCGGGCAAAAGGTAACACCGCCACGCACCGTAGTTGATATTTTGAATGCGGAAGCGGCCTCAAAAGCTAATAATCCAGATGTTAATAGTTTAGGGGGGCCACCTTTAAACAATCAACGCGTCGTGGGAAATAGCTTTAAAAGCGCTAACCCCAACTCCTTAATATCGAATAATAATACCAATTCTGTTTTAAAAGCGGCTCCGGCCAAGGTTACTATTGTTATTGACCCCGGTCATGGCGGGCGTGACCCCGGTGCATTGGGAAAATATAACAAAGCCACAAAATCAAGAACGTATGAAAGCCATGTGAATTTGGCCGCGGCGCAAACTCTTGCACGTATCTTAAGAAAACGCGGGGCGTATAATGTGGTTTTAACGCGAAATAATGACACAAGGGTGGACCTTGAACGACGCTCTGAAGTTGCCAGAGACGTAAATGCAGATTTGTTTATCTCCCTGCATGCGGACGGGAATGATAATAAAGAATTGCGCGGGAGTTCAGTCTATACCCTGTCGGAAGAGGGGTCTAAACGGTCGATCTTGGAAGCGCAGGCCCAAGAAAGTTACAAAGTCTATAATGTGGATATTGCCACTGTCTCTCCTGACCTTGAGGCGACTTTGTTTGGGGTTGCCCAATCCTATACTCAAACTGAAAATAGCAAATTTGCCAACATATTGCTTGCTAATCTGGGCAAAGTTGTGCCTTTGGTGAAAAATGCCCAACGAAGTGATGACCTGAAAGTGCTGTTACGCCCTGATGTGCCGGCGGTATTGTTGGAAATGGCGTTTATTTCTAACGAGCAGGATGAAAAAAATCTAAAATCAACTAAATGGCGAAATCGCACGATGGGCGCCGTTGCTGACGCTATTGACGCTTATTTTGTAGAAAAACGGGCGTCGGAGCAGGTTATCGTGCGGGAAACGAACTAAAGTTTAATTATGGAGCGTAATTGCTTCAAACTTTTGTCGTTTTTATCCCTTAATCTTCTGATCTAATTCTTTTCATCAAAGCCGGATTAAGTGTAGACTTTAGCTAAAGTAGAGCCGCGTACGAGCGAGTGTAGAAATAGGCAGTATCCTATGAATGACGAGACCAAAACCCCGCCGCCATTAGATGAGACAATGGATGAGAGTGCCCGTTCAAGTAAGGCCTCCGCTACCGGTTTGGCGGCGGATCACCGTGACTATGATGAGCAACCCCGAAAGCGCTCAGCGTGGGGCTTGTTCTTCAAATTCATCGGTTTTTCAATCGGCTTGGGTTTGGTGGCGACCGTCGGGATCGTTATTTTTGCTGCGATCTATTTTAATGATTTAAGTAAAACCTTGCCGGATTACGATAGTCTTGCGGAATATAAACCGGCTGTCTCGACCCGCGTTTATGCAGGAGACGGATCATTGGTTGCAGAATTTGCAACTGAAAGTCGTTTATTTGTGCCGATTGAATCTATTCCAGAACATGTAAAAAACGCATTTATTTCGGCTGAGGATCAGCGCTTTTATACCCATAACGGGCTTGATTATTACGGTATTGCGCGGGGGATGGTTTATCAAAACTTGATGAACAAGATTTTGCGCCGCAATCGCCGATTAATCGGGGCGTCAACAATTACCCAACAAGTGGCCAAGAACTTTAAACTATCGAGCGAGCAAAGTATTGAACGCAAGATGAAGGAATGGTTGCTAGCGCGGCGAATTGAAAAAACTTTCACTAAGGATCAAATATTAGAACTTTATCTAAACGAGATATATTTGGGCAATCGCGCCTATGGGGTGGCGGCGGCGGCATTAAACTATTTTGATAAACCTTTGGCTGATTTAACCATTGACGAGGCGGCTTATCTTGCGGTTCTACCAAAAGGCCCCAGTAATTATCATCCTGTGCGCCGTACAGAAAATGCGGTGGGGCGGCGCAATTGGGTTATTGGGCGTATGCTGGATGACGAGGTGATTGATCAGCAAACAGCTGATAAAGCCCGTGAAGCCCCATTTGAAGCAAAGCTTGCTCCGCCTCTTGGGGCTAGGGAATGGGCAACGGAATATTTTGCAGAACAGGTGCGTAAAGAAGCTGTCTCTTTATATGGTGTGGACGGATTATATAATGGCGGTCTTGCGGTGCGTACAACTTTGCAGCCCAAGCTTCAACGTGCTGCAGGTGTTGCCCTTAGGCGATGGTTGGTCGAATATGATATGCGTCACGGATGGCGTGGTCCCTTGGCCAATATTCCGGTGGGGAATAATTGGCAAGAGGCGTTTAAAGAAGAAGCAAGAATATTGTCGGATAAGAAGCTGATCGGTGATGATCTGTCCCCGTGGCGACCCGCGCTTGTTTTGTCAGTTGTTAATGATCGAGCAGAAATCGGTTTTAATGATGGCACAAAAGGCACAATCCCTATGGAGGGGCTGAGTTGGGCCAAGAAACATATTACTGTCAATCAACAAGGTGAAGAGGTTGCAAAAGCAACCGAGGTTTTGGCGCGCGGTGATATTATTTTTGCGGAGCCAATGACGGATACGCCAGAAAAAACGGCAAAGCCCGGTACTTTCTTTTTGCGTCAGATACCGGCAATCAATGGCGGCTTTGTCGCTATGGATCCGCACACAGGTCGGGTTCAGGCTTTGGTGGGTGGGTTTTCTTTTCAGCTATCAGAATTTAACCGCGCTATTCAGGCACGACGCCAACCGGGATCAACGTTTAAACCGTTTATCTATTCATTAGCCTTGGATAAAGGGTATTCGCCGTCTTCATTGGTGCTTGACGCGCCTTTCGTTGCCCCGACCGTTAATGGAGATTGGTGGCGACCCGGTAACTATGTTGAGGGTACATTTAGTGGTGCCAGCACTTTGCGCCATGGCATAGAAAGATCACGTAATACTATGACAGCTCGCCTTGCCCAGGATTTGGGTATCGGGCCGATTATCGATTATGTAAAACGGTTTGATCTGGCTGAGCGATTACCGCGTGAGCTTGCAATTTCATTAGGATCGGGGGAGACAACATTGTTGAAAATAACGTCTGCCTATTCTGTTTTCGTGAATGGCGGCAAGCAAATTGAACCTGTTTTGATCGATCGTATCCAAGACCGTGATGGCAAAACAGTGTTCCGCCGTGATATGCGCGCATGTGATGCGTGTAATGTGGAAAAATGGGAAGGGCAAGAAGAGCCCACCTTAATTGACCCTCGAGAACAAGTTCTTGATCCGCGTACGGCCTATCAAATGGTTTCTATACTGGAAGGTGTGGTGCGTCGGGGCACGGGCTCTGCTGTGCGCCGTGTATTGGATAAGCCGACAGCTGGTAAAACCGGCACCACGAATGATTATAAAGATGCGTGGTTTGTTGGTTTTTCCCCTGATTTAGCTGCAGGGGTTTATGTAGGGTTTGATTTACCGCGCTCTCTTGGTGTTGGTGAAGCGGGCGGTAAGGTTGCCGCGCCGATTTTTGCGGACTTTATGACAACGGCTTTGGAAGAGCAAAACGGCATTCCGTTTCGGGTACCGTCAGGTGTGCGTCTTGTTCGGGTAAATGGCAAAACCGGTTTGCCAGCAAGACCAGGGGACCGCGATGTTGTTTTGGAAGCGTTCAAATCCGAAGACCGGATTGGTGATCAAAAAGTCCTTGATGGATCTTCTACATTTGACCCTTTAAGTTCGGCCCCTGGACGCCCCGGTGATGTGGAAGATGAAGGCCTTGGCGGTGTTTATTAAGACCTTATATTCTCGATTACCAATAGGCACCGTTTAACGGATTTTTATCTAAAGGCTAAATATTGTATTTATCATTTCATGATTGCGATGTGCGTGCGAACATATTAGATGATGTAACTGGTGCTTATTATGGCATTTCAAACATTATTTTTAATCTGCTATAATTTTGGAATATAATCATGCGTGCAGAGATTATTACTTTATCAGAAGAGATCAAACAGTCTGTTGAGCTGTTAAGGAGGCGTCTTTGACTGGGATGTCGCTCAAAAAAAATTAGCCGAGTTAAACATTCAGGCTGAGGCCCCTGGTTTGTGGGATGATCCGGCTGCGGCGCAATCATTAATGCAAGAGCGTAATGCCCTAGAGACGCAGATTAATGCGGTGGGGGAGATCAGTGAAGAACTTGATGATATATGGGCTTTGGCCGAGATGGCCGAAGAAGAAAAAGATGAGACCAGCCTTGATGAAGCACAATCCATGATGGAAGGCTTGGCCAAACGGTCCTCCAAGGCGGAAATTGAAGCTTTATTATCTGGTGAGGCTGATGCTAATGACTGCTTTATTGAAATTCATGCAGGGGCGGGGGGCACAGAATCCAATGATTGGGCAGCAATGTTATTGCGAATGTATGTGCGTTGGGCCCAAAAAACCGGCTATAAAGTTGAAGTGATTGAAGAACTTGCGGGTGATGAAGTCGGTATTAAGTCAGCGACTATTCAGGTGAAGGGGTTTAATGCCTATGGTTGGCTTAAAACAGAATCAGGGGTGCACAGATTAGTGCGTATTTCGCCATTTGATTCTAACGCTAAACGCCACACTTCTTTTGCATCTGCTTGGGTCTATCCGGTTATTGATGACCGGATAGAAATTGACGTGGCGGAAAGCGATTGCCGGATTGATACTTATCGTGCTTCCGGCGCGGGGGGACAACATGTGAATACAACGGACTCAGCCGTGCGGATCACCCATGTGCCGATGGGTATTGTTGTGCAATGTCAAAACCAGCGCTCCCAACATAAAAACCGAGCAACCGCGTGGGATATGTTGCGTGCACGTCTTTATGAGGCAGAGCTGCAAAAGCGGGAAGAAGAGGCGCAAGAAACCAATGCCCAAAAAACAGATATTGGGTGGGGGCACCAAATTCGCTCCTATGTGATGCAACCCTATCAGATGGTTAAAGATCTGCGCACTAAGGTTGAAAGTCCAAGCCCTGATCAAGTGCTTGATGGTGATCTTGATCAGTTTATGTCCGCAGCTTTGGCCCAGCGCGTTACCGGCGGCTAAAGCATAAGTGGGCACCAGTTAAACGGCTTCCGGCCGTTTCTCTTGAAATGTTTCTAGCAAAACCTTACAGATCAAGTAGTAAACGTTGAGGATCTTCAAGATTTTCTTTCACCCGTACAAGGAATGTTACAGCGCCTTTCCCATCAACAATACGGTGATCGTAGGATAGTGCCAGATACATCATTGGCCGAATAACCACTTGGTCTCCTCGCACCACGGGGCGTTTTTCGATGCGATGCATACCAAGAATGCCCGATTGAGGTAGGTTTAATATCGGGGTTGATAATAGTGATCCATAAATACCGCCATTTGAAATGGTAAAGGTACCCCCTTGCATTTCAGCGAGTGAAAGTTTGCCTTCTCTGGCTTTTTTCCCATAGGCGGCAATGGATAGTTCAACATCGGCCAATGACATCTCATCCGCATCGCGCAATACGGGCACAACAAGACCGCGATCTGAACCGACAGCCACACCGACATCATAATGGTTTTTATAGATGATGTCGCTGCCATCTATTTCAGCATTGACATCTGGCACTTCTTTTAGGGCGTGCACACAAGCTTTAACAAAGAAAGACATAAAACCGAGCTTGATACCGTGTTTTTTTGCAAACAAGTCTTTATACTGAGCCCTTGTTTCCATGATCGCAGTCATATCCACATCATTGAATGTGGTGAGCATGGCTGCTGTATCTTGGGATTCTTTAAGCCGTCGGGCAATGGTCTGGCGCAAGCGTGTCATGCGCACGCGTTCTTCGCGGACTTCATTGCTTTGGCTATGGCGGGCTGTTGTCGTCGGTGCGTTAATGGCGGATAGGGCGTCACCTTTGGTGATACGCCCGCCTTTGCCGCTCCCTTGAATGGCATTGGCGTCTAGACCTTGTTCTGCGATTACGCGGCGCGGCGCAGGCGAAAGCCCATTATTATTTGCATTAGGTGGGGGCGTTGCCCCAGTCTTTCCCGAAGTTGGAGTATTACCTGAAGTTGAAGTGTTACTTGATGTTGAAGTGGCACCAGCTTCAATTGTTGCCAGTAATGCGCCGACCTGCACCACATCACCTTCTTTAGCATCCATTGATTTAATAACCCCAGAAGCAGGTGCAGAAATATCCATAGCCGCTTTATCTGTCTCTAGGCTGATGATTGCTTCGTCCAGAGATACAGTATCGCCAACATTTTTTAATATCTCGCCAACCTCTGCTTCGGTTACACTTTCACCGGCTTGGGGGACTAATATTTTAATAATTTCGCCGCTGCCGGTTGATTTTGCGGGTGCGGATTTTTCGGGTGAGCTTGCACTCTTCGGGCTAGATGACTTTTTGGAGGGTTTTTTAGCAGTTTGCGCGGGAGCCGTTTTTGAGACACTCCCTTCTTCTAAAAATCCGAGTAATGCATTAACTTCCACATTGTCACCCTCTTGGGCGCTAATGCCAGATAAAACGCCAGACGCGGGGGCAGGCACTTCTACTGAGACTTTGTCGGTCTCTAATTCCACCAAAGGTTCGTCAGCATTCACTGCATCCCCCTCATTTTTTAGCCAGCGCGCAATTGTCGCTTCGGTAACAGATTCGCCCAGTGCTGGAACGCGGATTTCGGTCGCCATATTTTTCTCCTATGACCTGATTTATTTTTTGAGAGCCTGATCTATTTCTTGATCGTCAGGGCCTCATTCAAAAACTCTTTTAACTCGACTTGGTGTCTACTCATCAAACCTGTTGCCGGTGACGCAGCGGCAGGGCGACCAACATATTGTGGCCGATTATGTTTTGCTTTAATTTGCTTAAGGGACCATTCAATGTTTGGTTCGATAAAAGTCCAAGCGCCCATATTTTTGGGCTCTTCTTGACACCAGATAATTTCAGCGTTTTTAAACCGGGAAAGTTCCGTATTGATAGAATGAAACGGGTAGGGATAAAATTGTTCGACCCGTAAAAGATAGATATCAGTTATGCCGCGTTTCTCGCGTTCCTCTAATAAGTCATAATAGACTTTACCTGAGCACATAACGACGCGTTTAATTTTACCATCGGCTTGTAATTTAATGGTGGAGCCAGGGCGGTATTCTGCATCATCCCATAAAATACGGTGGAAAGATGATCCCGGTCCCATTTCCTCAATCGTGGCGACACATTTTTTATGACGTAATAAAGATTTTGGCGTCATTATAACAAGGGGTTTTCGGAAGTTCCGGCGCATCTGACGGCGTAAAATATGGAAATAATTCGCGGGTGTTGTGCAATTAGCAACCTGCATGTTATCTTGCGCACAAAGCTGTAAGAAGCGTTCTAACCGTGCGGAAGAATGCTCCGGCCCCTGACCTTCATAGCCGTGAGGCAACAGCAGCACAAGGCCGCTCATGCGCAGCCATTTACGTTCACCCGAAGAGAGGAATTGATCAATAATAACCTGTGCGCCGTTTGCAAAATCACCAAACTGCCCTTCCCATAAGACCATGGCTTGGGGATTAGTGAGGGAATATCCATATTCAAACCCCATTACCGCAAATTCGGACAGGTTTGAATCGTGTACTTCAAAGGTTGCGTTTGATTCGTTTAAGTTTGCCAAGGGCGTATGGGTGGCCTCGGATTCTTGATCGATAAATACAGCGTGACGCTGGGAGAAAGTGCCCCGTCTTGAGTCTTGTCCGGAAAGCCTAACATCGAAGCCGTCTTTTAATAATGTGCCAAAGGCTAATGCTTCGGCTGTGGCCCAGTCAATATTTTGCCCTTCCTCGATCATTTTGGCTTTTTGTTTCAAAACCCGTTTGAGGGTTCTGTGAATTTGAAAATTATCGGGATATTGGGTCAGTTGTTCGCCAATTGATTTTAAACTATCAAGGTCCATGGCTGTATCGCCGCGACGATCATCATCCTTGGGGGGAACAAATCCGGCCCAGTTACCATCCAGCCAGTCAGCTTTATTTGGTTTGAAGTTACTGCCCGCTTCAAATTCCTCACTTAAAAATGTCCGGAATTTATTGCGCTCGTTTTCTTCCCATTCGGCGTCAATTACACCTTCTTGCAAAAGGCGCCCGCCATAGATTTCGCGGCTAGAGCGTTGGTCGCGTATTTTGCGATACATTAGGGGTTGCGTGAAACTGGGCTCATCCCCTTCATTATGTCCAAACCGGCGATAGCAAAACATGTCGATAACCACATCATTACCAAATTGCTGGCGATATTCTGTGGCAATTTTGGCGGCGTAAACCACCGCCTCAGGGTCATCACCATTAACATGAAGGATAGGGGCTTCAATCATTTTCGCCACATCGGAAGGGTAAGGCGATGATCGCGAAAAGTTTGGAGACGTTGTGAACCCGATTTGATTGTTCACAATAAAGTGGATAGTGCCGCCGGCTTGATAGCCGCGCAATCCGGAAAACCCGAGACCTTCAGCCACGACCCCTTGGCCTGCAAAAGCGGCATCGCCATGAAGCAGTAGGGGGAGTACTTCATAACGGTGTCTTGCGGTGTCCGCATCTTGACGCTTCATAAGGTCTTGTTTGGCGCGGGCTTTGCCGATTACGACGGGATTAACAGCTTCGAGGTGGGATGGATTTGCCGCTAATGATAGGTGTACGTCATTATCATCAAAGCTCCTGTCAGAAGATGCGCCTAAGTGATACTTAACATCACCAGAACCGGCAACGTCTTCAGGGGTTACGGACCCCCCTTGAAATTCGTGAAAAATATGATGATAGGGCTTGCCCATCACAGCGGCTAAAACATTAAGGCGCCCACGGTGGGGCATGCCGATGATAATGTCTTTCACGCCCATGGCACCGCCACGTTTTATAATTTGCTCAAGGGCGGGAACCATGGCCTCGCCGCCATCAATACCAAAGCGTTTTGTGCCCGTGTATTTTGTGTTTAGAAAATTTTCAAACCCTTCAGCTTCAATTAGCTTTTTAAGAATGGCTTTTTTGCCTTCATTTGTGAAGCTTATGTCTTTATCGGGGCCTTCAATACGGTGTTGAATCCACTTTTTTTGATCCGGATCCGTGATGTGCATAAATTCTACCGCGAAAGTCCCGCAATAGGTTTTCTTCAAGATGGTCAGGATTTGATTTAAAGTTGCTGTTTCCAAACCAAGCACATGATCGATAAAAATGGGTCGATCATAATCATCAGAGCTAAAACCATAGGTAGCCGGATCAAGTTCAGGGTGCACAGTCTTTTGTTGAATACCAAGAGGGTCGAGATCAGCAATCAGATGTCCACGAATTCTATAGGCACGGATTAACATGAGCGCGCGTAAACTATCTTTGGTTGCACTTAAGATGTCTTCATTACTGGCTGCCGCGTTTTTATTGCCTTTACGCTTATCGAGCTTCTCGGATAATGCGCGTTCAACCGCATCCCAGTCACCGTCCAGCAAGGCGCTTGCTTCATTATTGGCTTTAGGCGGCCAGTCATTTCGTTTCCAGCTTGGGCCGGTGACGATGGTGCGGGCTTCTTGCTCGCTACTATCTGGCTGGTTTATGTTTAAACTTTGAAAATAAGATTGCCATTGGGGACTAACGCTTTGGGGGTCTTTTTTAAAGTCTGCATAAAGGGCATCAAGGTAAACGCTATTAACGCCGGATAAAGGACTAAGGAGGTCTGATTGCTCTCGAGACTGATTTGGAGGAGAAGCCTGATCTCTGGAAGATTGGGGTTGATGGCTAGGGGCGTGTTTTTGGTCTTGGGCCATGATTATCAGCTTTCGCTACAAGATGAGCACCTAGATTTTAACAGGGATAGGACTCATGAATATAATTGCTACTCAAAAAAGGGGTCTTCATCGAAGAAGAAATTTTACGTAAATCCATTTACTCTCGTTTTAATGGGTATCTTCGTTTATTTTAACTTCTGGTTTAGGCTTAGAGAGATAGGCTTAAAAATTGATCGAATTATGGTGGGTCGCTATTTTTAGTTCATTTAGTACAGTCTCATCAGGATTATAGCCTTAATCAAAACCGTAAAACATCAAAACCGTAAAACGTCTTCAGCCGGTTGTAAATCAGACATTCGTTCCCGCAAAATCATATGCTTTTGGCTCTATATTTTAAAGCTAAGAGCCTCATTGAGAAGCGTTTGGATATGTCCTTAATTATAGGGGCTATTAGTTAATGAATTCGGTAAAATTGTCTAATTTTTAAGCACTTCAAGCAATGTTTTTCCCATTGAGGCCGGGGTTGGAGACACAGCAATTCCAGCGGATTTCATGGCCTCTATTTTTGCTTCGGCGGTGTCATCCCCGCCAGCGACAATCGCGCCCGCATGGCCCATCCGGCGTCCTGGTGGTGCGGTGACACCGGCAATAAAGCCAACGGTTGGTTTTTTGACTTTGTTTTCGGCTAAAAACCGGGCGGCATCGGCTTCTGCAGAGCCGCCAATTTCGCCTATCATAATGATGGAATGGGTGTCGTCATCCGCTAAAAATAGTTCCAGCGTTTCAATAAAGTCTGTCCCTTTTACGGGGTCACCGCCAATACCCACACAAGTGGATTGACCAAGACCAGCCATGGTTGTCTGGTGCACCGCTTCATAGGTCAGCGTGCCGGAACGTGAAACAATACCCACATGACCATCACGATGAATATGACCTGGCATAATCCCGATTTTACATTCATCGGGGGTAATGACACCAGGGCAGTTGGGACCAACAAGGCGGGTTTTTGATCCCGTAAGGGCGCGTTTAACCCGCACCATATCTTGCACCGGAATGCCTTCGGTGATGCAAACTACCAATGGGATCTCGGCTTCAATTGCTTCCAGAATTGAATCGGCGGCGAAAGGTGGGGGAACGTAAATGACGCTAGCGTCAGCGCCGACATTTTCTTTTGCCTCAAGGACTGTGTCATAAACCGGCAGTTCGGCCCCTTTGGCGTCTCCGCCGCCCGTCCATGTCATACCGCCTTTACCGGGTGTCACGCCGCCAACCATTTTAGTGCCATAGGCAATGGCTTGTTCAGTGTGAAATGTGCCTTGGCTGCCTGTTAGCCCTTGGCAGATAACTTTGGTATTCTTGTCGATTAAAATGGACATGCGTGCTCCGTTTATAAACGTGAATCAGATGCCCATGGGCATCATTTTCATAATCTCTTAAACCTGTCATGCCCGCACTGCAACATGTCAAAGCTCACGAAAGTGGGAAAGTTTGGTTTATCTGCCAAAAAAATGCTATTCCCTCTTAAAATCCGGAGTACGAAATTTTAAAAGTTTAAAAAAGCCGACCATGGACTTAGAGCAAAGCTAATAAGGGGCGGGGAGTTGATCGTTCATTGTCATTGTGAAAAGGCTATTTTAAATACCCCTAAAAACCACCGCCTGTTTTGAAGCCGCCACCGCCGCGCCTTCCGCCGCCTCCACTCCTTCTGGGTAGGCGCACACGGGGTGCACGCTGACGTTGATGATGGCGGCGTGTACTGATGGTGCGGGAGCTGCGCCGGTGACGGCGGGGTCTTTTGCGGGAATTGCCGTAAGATCCACCATTTATAATGACGCTGTCTAATAGATCGCCAAGTCCTCGGCCTAATTCGCGTTCAATCTCGCGGCTGATATCATTGCCGATGCGACCCCAATTGGTTCGTCTCTGTCCGTGTCCCCGTCCGTGTCCCCGTCCTGATCCGGGAAGGCCGAAACCGCCGCGCCATGCGTCACCGCCAAAATCATCTTGCCAGTCGCGACTACTAACCCTGTGGCGTTTTTCAAGAAACCGCCATAAGTCGTGTTTATTCACTTCGCCGGTATTATATTCATTCAACATTCGGCTAATTTTTCCGGCATTTTTGAAATAAGATCGATGACTATCATAACGCTCATTTTTAAATCGTCTACGGATGTTTTCTAACCCTTCAAGAGATTTTTTATAGCGTTTGAAACGTTTTTTGTTACCCCGCTCATCGTCTTCCAGTGTCAGGCGTTCCAACCGCAATTGCGCAAGGGTTTCAACTAAAGCATCGTCTTCCGGTGTTAGGGTCTCGGCGGCTAGAATCTTTAAATCGGGAATTGATTTTTGTGATATGGCAGTGGTGAGCAAGTCTTGTGCTTCTTTAAGGGGGCCTTTTTCACCCTTTTCTGCGTCATCGACCTGATTTTGCAAGTGATGATGGCGCGTTTCTGCTGCAACGATCTTATCATCATAATCGTCAAGCAATTTGCGTTGGGTTTCCACATTATCGCGTAACTTATCCACGCCATCATTTTCCAAAGCCTTGCGTTCATAGGCTTCGATTTCGTCGGCCAAATGTGAAGCTTTTTCTTCAACGTCGAGCACATGCTCGGCTAAGCGCTCTGGTATTTCCAGCAAGCGTTCATAGTTTAAACGGGCATCACGATATTTAATAAGGCGCGCCACCCAGCGATCAAGCATTGTTGAAAGGGGGCCCGCTTTATAGTCTTTGGTCGCATATTTGCGTTTCCATAAATATGAAAAAAGGGGATCATCTTCATACAGCTTACCTTTTTCCGTACGGTCGGCGATAGCAACATTGCGTTTGCTGGCTGCATGATCAACGATCGCATTCGCTTCTTCTAGGGTATTAGCCAGACCTTGATAAGGGGCATCATTTTCAAGACGTTTTTGGGTTTTGTTGGACGCATCTTCATGCCGGTCAATGGCTTCTCTTAAAATTTGTTCTTGGGTTTGACGGTCTTCTTCTAATTTTTCTAATGTTGTAACCGCCTCATCGCGTTCGTCTTGTAGCTGATTAATATGGTTTTGGTGCTCTTCAACTAGGGATTGGGCTTTGTTATCGACGCGGCCAAGGGCGTCAACCCCTTCTTCATAGGCACCAAGACTTTCTAATCGTAATTGTGAGAATTTTTGGAAACATGTTGCCTCTTCATGGCGCATTTCCATTAAATTATTGGTCGTATTGCTGGCCTCATTACTGGCTGTGTGCAATATGTCGCGAGAATTTCTGATGGCTTCATCAATTTCGCGTAAAACGTCTCTGCCTTGCATTATGAAAGCCTCCGCACTCTGGATGGGCGAGCAATAAATGTAGAAGGGGTGGGAGATGATTGTTGGTTACCAGTCAAGGATAGCGCCCCCATCTGTTTCGATTGAGTATACGGGACGTAAGCTGCCGCGTTTTTTTGCGCCAATTTCCGCCATTTGTAAAATTTGATCATCTTGTTTATCTGCTTTCACGCGGTCAAAAACGCGCTCGCTAACGCGGACGCCCCATTTGGCAGTGCGCTTTGTTTTTTGATCCTCTTCGCTGGTGATTTCGATTGGGATGGCTTTACCGTTAAGGTCTAAAGCTTCCACAATTAAATAATAATTTTGCCCGTTCGGGTTATTGTCAGGAATACGGAAAACTCCCGATAATTCTCCGGGGCGAGAGACAATGCGTATTCGGAGGTTTTTTTCTAGATCCTCATTAACAATGTTTAATGCGTTAACGGAAGATTTTAATTGTTTGGGATTATCTTCTTTAATCGCGTTTTGACCCTCTGTAAAATAAGTATTGATTTTGTCTCGTGAAAATTGCGTTTGGGCGAGTGCGGTTGCGCTTTTATAAGTTTCATTTAAGGCTGTTTGGTTTTTACTAAAAGCAGAATTGGCGGGACCTTTGATGCCGAATTGATATATGCCGACACTCAAGAATGCCAAACCCAAAACAGCGATAAGAGGTTTTAACCACCGGTCGCGGGCAATATAAAATTTAGCCATTTTTATAGAAAGGCTATTTTCCGGCGGGGTGTAAACAAATCTGTTTTCTTCAAGGGCTTTAACGCCGTCTTGTAAAATATGATCAGATACTTCGATGCCTTGGCCAGCATAAATATCCCTCAACCGTTCGATCATTGCATTTTCGCGTGCATCAATGCCCAGTTCTTTTTCAACAATCAAAGCGCGGTGGCGCAACGTATCAACAATATCCATCGCCATCATCACATCATCTAGTTTTTGCGGCGATCGGCTAGTCGATGTTTCTAAAGGGGAGGCGGGTGTAGAAGATGATGGGGCTTCCTCCCCCAAGCCGTGGCTATCTTCGGTTTGTGATGTCATATATTCTGCTCTAAATATTAATTTTTGCTGTGCTTTTACTCTTGGTTGCTATGGTTTTGTGTAGGTTAAGCTTTTTCAAGAGCCGCCGCGGCCCCGGTTTCAACCAGCTTGGCAAGACGTTTTTTGCCATCTTCAACCGCGGTGCGAATTTCGTCAGCGTTTTGGGTCGAGAGAATCCGCATTTCAGCAATAATCTCTTGCGAGCGTTCTTGATAATTAATCACGCTATCGACGAGTGTCTTAACCGCCGCCGCCGATATAGTTGGTCCGTATCCGGCTTTAATGGCGGCTTCTTGTACTTTGCCGCCAATATCTGACAAAGTCTCCAGACTATCTTCGATCCCTTTTTTCATGGCTTCTAATGTTTGGGTTGATTCATGTAGCCCATGCATGCCCGTCAAGCTTGCGCTTAAAGCCGTTAAAACAGTTTCATTGGTGCCGAAAAAAGAAATTGATTGGGCGTAAATACGCTCTTTCGCGTTGGTGGTTTGGACAAGGCGGGTCATAATCACTTCAGAGGTGTTATAACCGACGGTGATATTATCCGATAAATCTTTGGCGATTTGATAACGTTTTTCTTGTTGTTGTGTGTGGCGCAGGGCTTCGTCGCGCTCTAATTCCAAACGGGCCCGTTCCGCCGCATCGTCGCCGCTATAGGCGGCCACTTTATCAGAGGCCTCTGTAAGGGAATGTTTGGACAGGGTGAGAAAATGTTCACCCGTATTTAAAACTTCTAATGCGAGGACTTCTGATTGTTTTAGGGCGCCCCTGAAATCACGGTAAGCCTCCAGGATACGGGTTTCGCGTTCTACCTGATTGCGGGTCTCATCAGCCACTTCCAGATAAAGTTTCCGGATTTTATCGAAGCGGCTGGCGATATCGCCGCGGGTCATTTTCATCCATACATTGGAAACCCGTTCCATAGTGGAAATCTTACCGTCCGCATACTGGTCCACAAGGTTTTTTGCGTCATCGCGAATCGAATCAAACGCGGCTGTGATGCCTTCATAGCGTTCACCCACCTGCATGCCGGCCACTTGTTCGCGCACCACTTCGTTAAAATGGGAGGCTTGGTCTAGAGTGCGGGCGATGGCGGCCACTCTGTCTTCGTCCAAATCAGATATTTGATTTAAAAGGGAGATAATAGGGGCTGGTGCCGCGTCGCCTTCTCGGGCGAAGCCCATTACTTTTAGCTCGCCAATGGCGCGATCCAGATATTGCAAGGCTGTTGGGCGTTTTGGTGATTTGGTTAGGGTCATTGCAGTCGGTGTTTCTGGTGTGGTCTTGGGCATTATAGATCCTCCCTTAGGTTCGATAGCCTATATGTAGGAAGTGTTGAGGGGGCTGACTAGGTTTTTCATCAATATTTTGAGACCAAACCCCGTGTTCGCGGTATTTTTATTGCGTTGCGGTTTGGGCGCGTTATAAGCGCTATTAAATTTAGTTTAAACTGTAGCGAAGAATCAGGAATCCTCATGAATATTCACGAATATCAGGCCAAGCGCGTTTTAAAAGACTTTGGAGCCCCTGTTGCAGATGGACGCCCCGTTTATCAAGCCAAGGACGCCGAAGCGGCAGCAAAGGAATTGCCAGGTCCGCTTTATGTGGTTAAAGCACAAATCCATGCGGGTGGGCGTGGTAAGGGGAAATTTAAAGAAGCCGAAGCCGGAGATAAAGGTGGGGTTCGTCTTGCGAATAGCCCGCAAGAGGCCGCAGAATTTTCAAAACAAATGCTGGGCAACACACTCGTGACCAAACAAACCGGCCCAGCGGGTAAAGTTGTTAATCGCATCTATATTGAAGATGGCGCTGATATTGAAACCGAACTTTACTTATCTGTATTGGTGGATCGTGCCACCGGTCAGATTGCTTTTATTGCTTCCACAGAAGGCGGGATGAATATCGAGGAAGTTGCGGAAGAAACCCCTGAGAAAATTCACACAATCCAGGTGGATCCGGCCACAGGGTTTCAACCCCATCATGGTCGCTCGGTTGCTAAAGGTCTTGGCCTTTCTGGAGCCCAAGCCAAACAGTGCGGCAAGATATCGGCTTTGTTGTATGAAGCCTTCACGCAAAAAGACATGGATATGCTAGAGATTAATCCGCTGATCGTGATGAAAAATGGTGATTTGCGGGTTCTGGATGCGAAGATGAGTTTTGATTCAAATGCGCTTTTCCGTCATCCCAATATTATGGAAATGCGTGATGAAACCGAAGAAGATCCGTTGGAGTTGAGAGCATCTGAATTCGATTTATCCTATGTTAAACTGGACGGCAATATCGGGTGTATGGTCAATGGTGCCGGCCTTGCCATGTCGACCATGGATATTATCAAACATTATGGGGCGGAGCCTGCAAACTTTCTAGATGTTGGCGGCGGTGCGACAAAAGAAAAAGTCACCGAAGCTTTTAAAATTATTACTTCAGACCCCGGTGTTAAGGGGATTTTGGTCAATATTTTTGGCGGCATCATGCGATGTGACGTGATTGCGGATGGTGTGGTTGCAGCGGTTAAAGAGGTGGGTTTGTCTGTACCACTTGTTGTGCGCCTTGAAGGCACCAACGTTGAAGAAGGAAAAGCCATCATTAATGGCAGTGGTCTTAACGTAATCGCGGCTGACGATTTGGAAGATGCTGCAGAAAAAATTGTGAAAGCCGTTGCATAAATTTTGGCCGGATATTTTATTAGAAAATAAATTTTAGCTAGAATGAATGGTAAGTGTTTGGGATCAATTGCCTGTTTTCAATTGCCCGTAATCAGTTGCCCGTTTTAAGGGGTCTGTTTGCAGTTATTTGCTGAATGACGCTTGATCATGATAAAGAGGTCTTTTCGTGGTAGAAGAAACAAATGAAGCAACGTTGCCGGATTTAATGGCGGCGTTTTTTAAAAACCCCGGTGAACATTTTGATGCCCTCGCCGAAATGGTGTCAGATTTTGATTGCGAAAAACTGGAAAATTTTGATGAGCTACAAAGCTTGGTGCCTGTTGGCGGTATTGTTCCTGATGAATGTCATGTTTGTATCACGGAATTTGATCAAGCCCCATATTTGTTCGTGACCAGAGCGCCCACTAAACTAGTTGCGGGCGAACATGAAACGGATATCGCGATTTTAACACGCCGTGTTGCAATGATTGCCGCTAATGAAGAGGAAATCTTTGAGTGGGTTTGTGATTTTTCGCAAACCGATCCCATTAAAAATGATGAAGGCAATGGAAATCATTCATGGCAATGGACTTTGCCGAAATCAACCAATGTCATCGGGGATGGATATCGGCTTTTTGTTGCCCCTAAAGAAAGAATGTTCTTGTTGGATCGTATCTCGACCATTAGAGGTTAGTCGCTTTTGGTAGATCGTTTGCTGATGATCCAAGCGCCGTGAAAGCCGCCCTGATTATTATATTTTAAATGAACATCATAAAAACCGGCTTGGTTTAAAACCTTCATGATCGCTGATAAATCATAGTGATGCATTTGAATTAGGTTTTCTGATGGCCGCCGCCCTAATCGTGCTAAAAACCGCGTGAGGGACGTGCTCCCAATAGAGATTGGATTGCTTGGCGGCCCTAGATGGGGTTCTCGCCAAAAAGGAATATGTAGGGTGAGGACAGCCCCCGGATTGGTTAAAGCTGTGAGGTGTTTTAGTAAATTAATTCCTTCTTTGGGGTGAATATGTTGGAATACGATGTAAGAATTTATCCAGTCAAACCCTAATGATGTGGGAAGTTCGGTTTGAAAAACGATATTATTGATCTTTGCCTCTCGCACTCTTTCTTGGGCCTGTGCCACCATGGTGGGAGAAATGTCATAAGCGGTGACATGCGAAAAAATTTCTGCGAGTGCCAGGCTGTGCCTACCGACACCGCATCCAAAATCTAGAGCTTTGATGGTGTCTTGTTTCACCCATAGTTTTTCACCCCATAATTTTTTACAAAGGATAATAAGGTCTTTAATTTCTCTTTGACCTGATTGATAAAAAGCATCTATTTTTTCAGGGGTTAGTTCAGTGGATTTATATTGTGTATCTGAAAGAACACCAAAAAATGGTTCTTTTTCACCAATAATGCTCCATGGATGTTTAGGTCTTTTCATTTATCTAATTTATCGCGTTTTTATTTGAAGTTAAAGTTTTGCTTAAGGCTCTTAGGTAAAAATCGCCACATTTTGTATGGCCTCGGCAACAAGAATATTTTCGCTATTCCAATAGCGCATAATTTGTGAAGAATATCCGTTATGGGTTGCCGTTAATTTTGTTTCCACTTGCCACCAACCCTCTTGTGTCGTCGGTGTATGGATTATATTGACTAACCAACTGATGGAGCTCACTGCGCTGATCTGGGTTAACATCGGCATGGCGGCGGGAAATAAAACATCTGCTAAACACAAAAAACTATCCGTGTGCGTTCTTGATTTCGGATCGAGATGACGCACCCAACAACGTGAGTATCCGTTTTTTTGGCTTCCGCTTAGGGGAGGGTCGCCCTCGATTGTTCTTATATCAAAATTTTTGAGATAGTTGGGAGCAAAAATTTTGAACGCCTCCGGTATTAAATCGTCGCATTGATCAGGCTTGGGAGCGGGAGGCGCTTGGTGATCAATGGCCAAAGGGGCGGGGCGGTCTGCGCCAAAAACCAGATTGGCGGTGCAGACGAGAGGGCTTTCATCCGGTTTGTTTTGCGTGGTTGAAGTGGGGGGGTGGTCGATTGAAAATATATCAGACCGTAAAGAAATGACATTGCGCCCTTGGCGCAATAGGTGGGTTTGAAGAAGCGGCTGGCCAATAACAGGCCCGATAAAATTTATAGAAACACTGCGTAAAGAGGGTAATGGCGGTGATGTGTTAAGCAGATCAACGGATGCATGTTGTGCGGCGCCCAATGCAAGACCCGTCATGACCCCGCCATAAGCGGTACGTCCTTGTCGCCAATGATCTGGGATGGTCGTGGTCAAGCAGTTCCCAAGTGTTGAGTGATGGTGAGGATGAAGTTGATCCACAAGCGATCGAAACCCTATAGGATTAGTTGTCCCGCTATTATCAGTCATGAAATACGCCTTCGGTTTTCGCAAGCCGGAATAGTAATCAAGCTCTTAGGCTTTGTTGCATTATTTTAGTGCAATCGGTAGCCCCTTGAACACAAAATGTTATAGGTGTTAAAACAATCTTGGTATCATGCTTGTTTTGAAAATGACGCCCCATTACGGATCAAATAGTGATCATTGAAAAAACTGATCTATATGGGGATTACCGAAATAGAATTAATCAATGAGGTCCCATGAAAAAAGTAAATATCCCTGCTGGATTTGATAAAATTGATCAATTGTGGGACCCCCATGTGGCGGGCGACGTAAATGACTCCCAAGTCAAGATTGCCAAAATTCATGGGGAATTTGATTGGCATACCCATGAAAAAGAAGATGAAGCCTTTTTTGTGATGAAGGGCAGATTTGTGATGGAGATGAGAGATCAATCGATTAATATGGGGGAGGGAGATTTTCTGGTTATCCCGCGCGGTGTTGAACACCGCCCTGTGGCGATTGATGAATGCTGGATCATGCTGGTTGAACCTGCATCAACCCTCAATACGGGGGGACATGAAACCGAGAAAACCAAGCATGATTTAAAGCGGTTATAGGCTGACGGGGTGATTTAAAGCACTTATTCGCTGATCGGGATAGTTTATATCTACGCTTTGGGACAGCGTTTGCGCTCTTTATAAGGCGTGCCGGTTTTGGCCATGCCAATGGTTTCAAGGCCGGTTGCGATATTAACGGACCAATCGCAATAAATTTCTTTTGCTTCCCATTTACTGTGGGAGGCCATTTTGCCGGTCTGCGGATTTACAAAAACCACGAAGGGAGACCATACGCGGTGCCAACCGCGTTCTTGCGCCATTTCGGTAACACCCAATTCGTCGGCAAGTTTTAATCCGTGTTCAGAGCGTGCATGCAATCGCAATACAGGCACTTTTAATGGCTCTTTTTTCTCGAGATAGGTTTTTAATTCAGGCTTCGATAAATATTGCGCCACATTACCGCCGCGTAAGGGTTTTTCCGGATTAAAGACTTGCCCGTCTAGCACTTGGCAATAAGGGCATTTGTTAAACCCGAAGATCACCATTAATGGTTTTCCCGAAGTTTTGGCGTTTTCGATGGCGGCTTCGTAAAGTGCTTTTGAATCGCGACATGCATGATATTTAACTTCGCGAACCCGTTCCTCTGTGCACCCTTCAATTTTAGTAAATTTTTCATAATCCAGCGCTTTTTCAAAGACCGGGCTTTTCACAAAATCATTAGCCACTTTTGTGGTGGTGCCCGATTGCGCAAACGCAGATGGCGAACCCGAATTAAAAACCATTGAAAACAAGGCAATTATACCTGTCATAGCCGGTAAAAATAAGCGCATAATTATATCCATTATGAAAACAAATCTTGCCCCCTTATAGCGTTTGCAAGACCTTGGGACAAGCGACCCCACTTTTATGTGATCGACACGTAAAGTTGGGATTGCTTTAAAGTTTAGGTTTTAGGGGGCGGTGCTGATTAGGTAAGCTTTACCAATGCGTGCTTTTTCTTACCGATCGACAGTTTTATGCTCCCCGTCTCTATATCATCGGGGTTTAGGGGGCGTTCTTCTTTAACAGCAATATTGTTGATTTTTAACGCGCCCGCTTTGATGTGGCGGCGCCCTTCACCTTTTGAGGCGCAAAGACCCGTGGCGATGAATTGGTCAAGCAGGGGAATGCCATTATCAAGGTCACTCTTGGTTATGTTAATGCTGGGTAGATCGTCACCGCTCGCTCCTTTGGCAAATGTTTCCTGTGCGGTGGCTGACGCCTTATCAGCGGCCTCACGTCCATGCAACATGGCGGTTGCTTCCGTTGCCAGAATCTTTTTGGCTTCGTTAATTTCCGCGCCTTCTAAAGTGGCTAAACGCCTAACCTCATCCATGGGTAAAAGGGTGAAACGGGCCAGCATGGTGCCCACATCCGCATCTTCAATATTGCGCCAATATTGCCAATAATCATAGGGGCTAAACATATCACCGTTTAGCCACACAGCGCCTTGTTCCGTCTTGCCCATTTTTTTACCGGATGCAGTGGTTAACAAAGGTGTGGTAAGGCCAAAAACTTCCGCGCCATCTTTACGGCGACATAATTCGACCCCGTTAATAATGTTGCCCCATTGATCAGAGCCCCCCATTTGTAGGGTGCATTCATTACGGTGGTAAAGTGCGTGAAAGTCATAAGCTTGCATCAACATATAATTGAATTCAAGGAAGCTAAGCGGGCTCTCACGGTCAAGGCGCTGCTTAACGCTTTCAAAGGTTAGCATACGGTTGATCGTGAAATGCACACCATAGTCGCGTAAAAATTCTACGTAGGATAATTTATCCAGCCATTCGGCATTATCCACCATGATGGCACCATCCGGTTTGTCAAAATCCAGAAATTTGGAGAATACGCCTTTAATGGAAGAAATATTATTTTGTATTTCTGCGTCCGTCAGTAATTTACGCTGTGTATCTTTAAAGGAGGGATCACCAACCTTGGTGGTGCCGCCCCCCATGAGGGCAATCGCCTTATGGCCAGTTTGCTCGAACCAATAAAGCATCATAATCTGGATAAGACTGCCCACATGAAGGCTTTTTGCGGTTGCATCGAACCCGATATAGGCTGTTAACCTTTTATTAGCAGCTAAGGCGTCAAGTGATTCTAGGTTGGTACATTGGTGAATAAACCCGCGTTCTTGAAGTATCTGTAAAAAGTCGGATTTACAGGATATATTTACAGTTTCTGTCATATTATTTCACTTACTTGGAATTTTCATGATCGGCTAGTTTATTCAATATAGTCGAGCTAGCATGATGACACGAATTTTCCAAATAAAAGCAGATAAAAGTACCGTATAAAATAGAAGGTAAAAAAATGAGTGAACCTTTAACGGCAATCGGCCTGATGAGTGGGACATCATTAGATGGGGTTGATGCTGCTTTAATGCGCACAGACGGGGAGGGTTTTCTGGAATTCGGCCCCACTTTCAGCCAACCATATTCAAGGGATTTGAAGATATTTGTTAATCGCGCCATTAAAGCGGCGAAGGAGGGGCGTGATGGGGCGGCAGATATCGGGAAAGCGGCCGGGGAGGTCACGCAAATCCATGCGGAAGTGGTTGAAGAATTGTTGGAACGCGCGGGTGTAAAGCGCCATCAAGTGGATATTGTCGGCTTTCATGGCCAAACCATTTTTCATAAACCATCGCGCCCGCCCATTGTCAGCCCGGAAGATCAAGGGCGCACATGGCAAATTGGTGATGGCCAAGCCTTGGCTGATGAGGTTGGCATTGATGTGGTTTATAATTTTCGCGCCGCCGATATTATGATGGGGGGGGAGGGGGCGCCCCTTGCCCCGATCTATCACGCGGCTTTGGTGCGCAAGCTAGGCCGCGAGCACCCTGTTGGTGTGTTAAACCTTGGCGGTGTCGGCAATATTACTTTTGTTCCCGAAGGGGGAAAAGAAAGCGGTTTGGTCGCCTTTGATTGTGGCCCCGGCAACGGCCTTATTGATGAATGGATGACCTTGAAAACCGGTGAGGCCATGGACAAAAATGGCGAGGCTGCCCGCCGCGGTATGGTGCATACAGAAGTTTTGCGGATGATGTTGCTGGCCCCCTATATGCGCCGTAAACCCCCTAAATCCCTTGACCGGTATGATTTTAAACTTGACCATGTGTTGGATTTAAAGGTGGATGACGGGGCCGCAACGCTGACGGCCTTCTCGGCGGCGTGTGTGCGCGCCAGCGAGCAATTTTTGCCCACCCCCGTGGGGGAGTGGATTGTGTGCGGCGGTGGCCGTCATAATCTGGCGATGATGGAGGCTTTGGGTAAGGCCGTTGGCGGCACAATTTTAACCGCAGAAGATGTGGGGTGGCGCGGTGATGATTTAGAGGCGGAATGTTTTGCGTATCTTGCGGTGCGTTCCCTAAAAAAACTACCCATCAGCTTCCCCCGCACCACCAGAGCCCCCCACCCCCTACAAGGCGGTGTTTTTTGTAAGGCTGCTAAATAGAGTAGACAAAAAGTAACTATGTTCTTTGATGAAGGCCTTGGTTAGGAATAATGAATGCGTATAAACGGATTAAATCAAAGAGACTCTGAATATTTACTAAATGAATTGGGGGAAGAGGATATTCGTGATTTAAGCGAGATGATCAAAGATATAAAATCAATTAGTGATAGGGAGGCGGTTATTGAAAGCTCATGACCTGCGACCCAACTTCCCTCCATTTATTTTGAGAGTCCGTCGGTTGATATGCATTAGTTACGATATGATCTGACACCGGCAGGAACTTCGTTGGTGAAATTCCTGCCGGATTAGCTTCTTGAGTGAAGCTGCGATTCCCGTTTTGTTGGAGGTGCAAACCAAAACCAGCAAAATGGAGAAACGATATGC
>CALLPQ010000114.1 GCA_938015425.1 uncultured Parvularculaceae bacterium
CTGTTATGGAGGATATTTTGGTTGATCAAACAGCACCCGCGGCAATCGCCGACGAGAAAACAATTTTAGGACACCCACGAGGCTTGTTCATTTTGTTCTTTACCGAAATGTGGGAGCGCTTTTCCTATTACGGCATGCGTGCTTTGCTCATTCTTTACCTTACCCAACATTTTTTATTCTCGGATCAAAAGTCATCCGTTATTTATGGTGCTTATACGGCGCTTGTGTACGTTATGACCTTAATCGGCGGCACCCTCGCCGATAAATATCTGGGACAACGAAAAGCCGTTACCTTTGGGGCAATCCTGCTGGTGCTCGGCCATGGCATGATGGCCTTTGAAGGCGCAGGGTCTAAAGAATATATCACTTATCAAGGCACTGATTATCAAGTAACCCTTGATGGGCGCGGCGGTGACGCAGATCAGGTTATTAAATCTGCAACTGGAACTTCTTATATCAGCTTTAATGAAGGGGCGACCCAAATGCTGATTGATGATCCTGAAGAAGTAGGACTGCCGGCGGCAATTAATGTGGCCGATTACACGCAACGGATTGTTCAAGAAGATCTGTATGTCAATATTTTATATTTTGCGCTGGCCCTCATCATCGCTGGTGTTGGTTTTTTGAAAGCGAATATATCAACCATTGTCGGGTCTTTATATGGTTATGGTGACGCACGACGTGATTCGGGTTTTACCATATTCTATATGGGCATTAATCTTGGCTCGCTTCTATCCTCTATAACGATTGCCATTATCGGCATTAAATATGGCTGGAATTGGGGCTTTGGCCTCGCAGGCATCGGCATGGTTGCAGGCCTCATTACATTCCTACTGTTTCAACCATGGCTAGAGGGACGAGCAGAACCCCCAAATATTGAAAAGCTAAAAGAAAAAGTTTTTGGCCCAATCAATGTTGAGTTCGCCTGCTACCTTGCTGGTATCGGTGTTATTGCTCTTTCCATGTTGTTAGTGATGAATGCGGAACGCATTCCAGAATTATTTGTGGCCGCTATTGGTGTTGCAGTTATGCTGTTCCTTATCATCTACGCATGTGTGACAATGCAAAATCAGGAACGTGATCGCATGTTAACCGCGATTTATTTTATTCTAGCTCAAATTCCATTTTGGGCTTTGTTCGAACAAGCTGGCTCGTCGCTTAACCTGTTTACAGCCCGATTGGTAGACAGAACAATATTCGGACTAAATGTTCCCGGTCCGGTTTTTCAGGGTTTAAATTCTGGATATATCGTTCTTTTTGCCCCGTTACTGGCTTGGTTATGGATTGCGCTGGCCAAGAAAAACCTAAACCCATCCACACCCGTTAAATTCGCTATGGGTGTATTTATGGCCGGATTAGGGTTTTTGTCTTTGGTGGCAGGCATTAAATCATCAGGCGGTGTTGCATTAACACCGGTATTTTTCATTTTCTTGATCTACTGGATTCACACAATGGGCGAATTGATGGTGTCACCGGTGGGCTTGTCAGCGGTAACTAAATTGGCCCCTGCCCGCGTTGTCGGGATGAGTATGGGGGCGTGGTTCCTATACTCTGGCCTTTCAAATTATCTAGCCGGTGTTATTGCACGGGCAACCGGCGCAGAAACCATTGGGGGTCAACTGACGGACATTGCAGCGGCAAAAGCTGGCTATGTCGAGGTTTATACCAATGTTGCCTATGTCTCTATGGGGATCGCGGTTGTGATGTTACTAATCTCCCCTATCATTAAAAAGATGATGCATGGGGCTGATTAAATATATCGATGATTAAGAGTAAAACTTTCATCTTCGATCATCTCCAAGAAAGTGATCATCTCCAAGAAAGTCGATAATCAGGTTAATAACTCGTAAACGCTGGGCCTTGTGTCTGGCGTTTACTTTTATACTTCTATAATGATTCCAAACCGCCCATAAAACAATGATCCTTTAAATTCATAAACTTAAAGGATCATGCCTCGCCTTAAAATTCCCCATAAACGGTTTGTTAACCCTAACAATATTTTTACATATTCTCGCTATAACAACTATAAATGCGAAAATTGTAAGCCAGTTAATATTCAGTTGCGTGACAGAAGAATGGTTGAGAGTGACGGGTAATTTTAAAATGTCGAATAAAACGATCATGCAAATCATCAAGGTTTTATCCGATGACGCCTCCCCCCTTAATTATGGGGATCAATTTCAAACCCATATCGCAAAATTCTACCTAATCCTTTTGTTCGTCTCAAGCACCTTATTAGTGGCGCTTTATCCCATCGCAAAACTGGCCGCAATTATCGCGCTGGCCCCCTTTATGGTTATCATCACCACACGTCTTCTTATCTGGAATACAATCAACCACAAACATCAAAACACTGTTTCAATTAAAAAATTCCGTAGGGAAACCTATTTAACAAATTATATTCTATGTTTATATACCGGCTTAGCCGGAGCTTTTTTTGTAACGCAATTATCTGCCCCCTTTATTTTTTATATTCTATTATGGCAATCATGCACCGCCATCATTATGGGAGCTATGGGCTGCGCGAGCGCGAACAAATACCTTATACGATTGATTTTGATTTTCTTGCCGGGCTGCATCATTTTAAGCCTCACGCCGGGGTTGGGTTTGCAATGGTCCAGTGTATTTATCGGGTTTATCACTCTTACATGTTTTCTGCTTAAATATGCTGCCACAAATTTACTAAGCCACATAGACACAGACAAACAAGATAACACCATCGCGCTGAATAGATTACGAGAGCGCCTTTCCGGTTTTTTTAACGCCAGTGACGATTGGGCATGGGAGTGTGATAGTGATTTCAACATCACTTATATATCAAATAATTTCGACAGGGTTACGGGCTATACTCGCAAAGATTTTTATGGCGCATTCTATGATGAAAGCAATCAATCAGGTCAAGGTTTCATATTAAAAGACAAAACACTGATCAAGACAGCAATGTTAGATCAGAAAAGATTTTCCGATGTGGATTTAGAACTTATCACCAAGAGCGGAAACACAAAACACTACCTGATAAAAGGCACGCCCGAATTTGATAAAAACGATGTATTTACAGGCTATCGGGGTTGGGCATTTGACACCACAGCCACCATAAAAATGCGTGAAAAACTAAAACAATATGATCATATTCTCGAAGAGAAAGTTGCACGCCGCACCGAAGATCTCAAAAGCCATGTGGCGCAGTCAAACACGCAAACTCAAAAGGCCAAAAACGCCAATATTACAAAAACCGAATTTATCCGCGCCATGAGCCATGATTTCAAAGCCCCCATTGATAATATTTCTAAATACACCCAAACGATCCGGCTTAATCGCAACATGAGTAAACAAGAACTGGATATGGCAACCCACTATATTGATGATGCTAGTCGTAATTTATTACGTATGGTGAACAATATTTCTTTTTTATCGGCATTAGACGACAACACAAAACCAGACGAATATAGTGTTGTGAATATCGATGGCATTATAAGAGCCGCTTTACAGATTTTATCTTCGGAGGCGAACAAAAAAGATATTAAAATTTCTTGGTCCGCCCTATCTGGCATTACCATTTATGGGGATTATAACTATTTGGCAAAAGCCATAAACGAAATATTACTTAACGCAATCATTCACTCCCCACAAAGGGCAAATATCACCATCACCGTGGATACAGATCCTAAAAATATTTTAATTACCATCACCGATGAAGCCCCCTACCTTCCCTTCGATGTCATCCAGAATATTCATGAAGTTACACGAACGGATAATTTCAATGTCCAATCTAAAAACAAAGAGAATGTCGACTTTGGATTGCTCATCGCATCTAAATTAATCAAACGTCATGGCGGTCATATTAAATTTAACCAAGGTCAAGAAGGCGGCAATATTATGATCATCCATTTACCCAAAGTGCGGATGGTTTAATTAAACCCGCCAATAATAACACCCCCTAAAATCTTGCTAATAATTCTCTTCCAACACCTCCTCAACGTGGCTATATTGAATATTAATCAAATTCATTAGGGACAGATTATGGCAGATCGCCTTACAAAAATTACAACGCGCGGCGGTGACAAAGGGGAAACCTCACTGGGGGATGGCAGTAGGGTCCCCAAAACAGATGAACGCATCGCCCTATTGGGAGAGGTAGACGAGCTAAACAGCTGGATCGGGGTGGTGCTTTCCCACGGGCCAAGCCAAACAATTCAAACCCTGTTGGAAGATGTTCAACACGATCTGTTTGATCTTGGTGGTGCTCTTTGTTTTCCTGATGCGCCTTTATTATCGCTTGCCCATGTGGAGCGATTAGATAAAGCCGTTGAACAGTTAAATCAGGACTTAACGCCATTAAAAGAATTTATTTTGCCCGGCGGTTCACCCCTTTTATCATGGTTACACATTGCCCGCACAAAGGCACGACATGGGGAGCGGTCAATGGCGCATTTTATTCAAAACCAAACACAGGCCGAAAAAACTACCAGCCATGCCATTCCTTATTTAAACCGGTTATCGGATATTTTATTTATCGCCGCACGGCATGAGGCAAAACATAACAATATTGCTGAAATCTATTGGAAAAAAGAAAAATCAGTACAAGGTTAATTTCATAATTAAATTATTCACCTTAAGATTTATTACCTTCAACTTTAACAGATTTCATTTTTTCGAACGCAATGTGGTTAAATCTATTTTTTCCGCCAAATAGGTTACGCCATTTTCACCGCGTATGCTGACATCTACTTTATTGCTGTTCCAGTCAATTTCTACCATCCCGTAATTGGCCTCATAAATCATGGTGCCAAGCCGATGGGGCCCCGGCTCGATAAAGCTATCATTACTTTGCGCACGCCATATAGATGCCGGTAAATTGACAGAGCTTGAGGTGGCTTCGAATAATGGATAGTCAATCACGTCTTTTCGCTGATAAATTGCCGATGAATGCCGGTCCCCTGATAGTATAAAAAGATTTTCCGCGCCACTTTTGCGGATAGTCTGGTAAAGGCGCTCGCGCTCACGCGGCAAAGTTCGCCACGCTTCCCAGCCATGCCCGTCAGCAATCACTTGTATGGTAGAAACCAATAACCGCAAATCAGCAGGTTTGGATAATTCTTCTTGCAGCCACGCCCATTGGGTCTCACCCAACATGGTTTTAGAAGGGGTATCATCAGGGATATAGCGCTCACGCCCGCGGGCACCGAATTCATCGGTTTCCTTTAAATCAGATCTGAAATATCGCGTGTCGAGCATAATGATTTGCACAGTTTTACCAGCCTCGCCAACCATCCATGATTGATAAACACCGGGTCGTTGACGACGCGTATCATCTTGGGGAACATCCCAAACATAGTTGAACAGTTTTTGGCTATCTTCCTTAAAGGGATAATTGCCGCCCGCATCATTTAATCCATAATCATGGTCATCCCACACAGTCAACATAGGCGCGGAAGCCCTTAGTTCTGCAAAAGCTTCGCTTTGGGCCAACCGCATATAAGCTGTTTTCAACTCCGGCAAGGCCGGATCATTACTGCGAACATCTCCATAGACAGTATCTCCCAGATATAAAACCAAATCCGGAGATTGCGCCGTCAGTTCATGCCAAAATGATTGATCTTCATTTTGTTGTGCACAAGAAGCAAAAATAATACGCGATAGATTTTTCGATACATTAAGAGGCGCAGATGACATTGGCACCGCCTGGATAATGCCATCAGGTGCGTTTACCGATAACCCGCGATCTCGCTGCAATGAAGCCGTTTCACGGCTTTGGCTCTGATCTTGATTACCAAGCGCACGACCAGAACGCTCTGCATTCGCGGTTTGACTATTTACCTCCTGACTATTCGCCGCCTGGCCATCTGTCAAAGCACAGCCCAATAAGGTTAAAAACAAAACCCCTAGCAAAAATAAATTACATCTCATCAATACACCTATATTTATTGATTTTACTTCTTAAGATTAATTATTAATCCCGAAAATCGCCTTCCATCTCACTCGCCATATAAATAAGGGCGGCATAAGCCGCAACATTTTGCGATAAGTCTTCGGGCGATACCTTATCTAAAGTATCTTCTGGCGTGTGATGCAGATCAAAATAATCCCAGCCATTTTGTTGCGCTGTCACCACCGGCACTCCTGCTGCACGCAAAGGCGATACATCGGGGCCACCACGCGCTTCATTACCGCCGGGGCCAACGCCAATTCTTCTTAAATAACGCGCCATGGTTATGGCTTTACCGGCCGACTTTGGACCAAAACGTGTTTGCAATTGCCAGATCTTTCCGGCACCAAAATCAGATTCAGCCGCGAAAACATGCTTTGATAATTCATCCTTATGGGCCTGCGCATAGGCGCGCGCGCCAAACAAACCCACCTCTTCAGACCCCCATAAAACAACCCTAATCGTGCGGGTTGGTTTTTCTTTTAAATCACCCACAAGCTTTGCCGCCGTGGTGGTAATCGCAACACCGGCCCCGTCATCAATCGCGCCAGTGCCAAGGTCCCAGCTGTCTAAATGGCCGCCAACCACAACGATCTCGTCGGTTTTACCCGGTATTTCACCAACCACATTGCCTGACAGGGTTTTTTCTTTCGTTGTAACCTCAACCCGCAACCGCATGGTTACAGGTCCGGATTTATTCTTTTTAGCATAGGCCAAAGCTCTGGTTAATTGATCAGCATCGGGATTGGACAAAGCCGCGGTCGGTACTTTTTTAATACCATCTGTATATCCCATATTACCCGTATGGGGACTTCGACGATCCCGATCCGTGCCGACAGAGCGGATAACCGCCGCAAGGGCATTACGCCGTCCGGCTTCTCTTGCTGCACCAGAGCGTTTTGCAACAGCCCAGCCATAGCCTGAACCATCTTGGGTGCGGGTCATTATTTCATCCACAAAAATGATTTTATCTTCAAAACCCGTCATGGGGGCTTCGATCAAGTCACTCAAAGTTTCAAACCGCACAATCTCTGCCGTGATACCTTCGGTCGGGGTCGCAACAGAATTGCCCAATGCCGTGACTTCTAATTTTTGCGCGAAAGGCGCAACAATAGATGCTTCTTCCACTACGCGCGCCCAATAGGGTATTTCAAATGTCTCTATGCGTACATTTTTGAATCCTAAAAATTTTAATTTCTCCACACCCCATTGGCGCGCCCGCGCCTCAGCATCGGAACCAGCAAGACGGGGGCCAATTTCAGTGGTTAGGCTTTCCAACAATTCATATGCACCATTACCCGCAAGGCCGCGATCAATCAAAAGGTTAACGTTTTCTTTTTGCCGCTTCGTCAATGCATAGGCTTCAACACTTGCCTCTTGCGCCGTGATGGGTATGGATATAAACGCAACAGTGGCAACGCTTAACGCAGCACCTGACAACAAAGCTAATAGTGACTTTTTCATTTTATACCTTTACTAAATTTATTGATCGTTCGATGATGATAGAAGTTTTATCTATCGAGTTTAAAAATTATCTTTCCGCTTACGGATTTCGGCAAACACTTCAACATCATTTGCGCCTTCCATATTCAACGCTTGCTTCATTTCTATTCGGTTCGCCCTTAAAAACGGATTAGTAGCAAGTTCATCACCAAGGCGTGTTGGCACTGTTGGTGTATTCTTGGCACGCAGGACTTTAATTTCTGCAGAACGTTTTTTTAAGGCGTGATTATCTCCATCAACACTCAACGCAAATTGCGCATTCGCCTCGGTATATTCATGGGCGCAGTAAAGCATTGTGTTTTCAGGCCATGTTACAATTTTTGAAAGGGACGACCACATTTGTTCTGGCGTTCCTTCAAACAACCGCCCACACCCCAAAGCAAAAACAGTATCTCCCACAAAGGCCAAACCATCCTCTTCGAAATGAAAGACAATATGTCCTAATGTGTGGCCCGGCGTGTCATAAATACGCGCTTTAGCGTGCCCTATTTCGATAACATCTCCATCCCCCACCTGTTGGTCAATCCCGGGAATGCGCGCCGCTTCTTGTTTGGGGCCGATAATTTTGCAATTCCATTTATCTTTCAGGGCCAAATTACCCCCCGCATGATCATAATGGTGATGCGTGTTCAAAATAATGTCTAATTTCCAACCTCTTTGCCCTAAAGCATCATTAATCGCTTCCACATCAGGTGTATCAATAGTCGCTACAATGCCGCTTTTTTGATCCTGAATAAGATAGCCATAATTATCGGAGAGGCAGGGGAACTGGACAATTTCAAGGGCCATGATGAAAATCCTCAATAAATACAATAGTGGCTTTGATATATCATAAAAGAAATTAATGCGACAGGATAACAGCCATGATATATTACGGTTTCAACAAAAATTCCGATCTCAAAGGCCTTTATGCATACTGATATTCTCGATCTTCATCACTTTTATCAATCTGCCTTGGGAATGCAGGCCCGCACTATTATTGCAGATCATATAAAAACCCTTTGGGGAGAAGCCGAAAATGAACGTATCGCCGGATTTGGCTATGTCACGCCTTATCTTGGCTCTTTCCCCCAAGCCCGCGCCACCATTGCGATGGCCCCTGATGCCCAAGGGGTAATGCGTTGGCCCCATGACCATCAAAACCCGCAGCCCAATAAAATCTGCTTAATCCATGAAGATAGCTGGCCATTACCCGACCGCACCATGGATAAGGTTTTAATCGTACACGGATTAGAAGAAGCGCGCGATATAAGCCGTTTATTACGCGAAGCTTGGCGCGTTCTCGCAGATGATGGCCGGTTAATCATTGTTGCCGCCCAACGCCGTGGATTTTGGGCCTCTTTCGACACCACGCCTATGGCGGCGGGGCGGCCATGGTTACGGGGGCAATTAGGGCGGTTTTTGGAGCGTTCCTTATTTACGCCCCTTGTGTGGCGACGTGCATTGCACTTCCCCCCCCTTTACCCCTCACTATTTTTACGCGGCACTCACATATGGGAAAAACTGGGGCAACATTTATGGCCTGGGTTTTGTGGTATGCTGATTGTTGAAGCCAACAAAAGCCTGATGCATCCGGCGAAAGGCACACCGCAACGGGTTTTGAACGTCATCAGGCCTAAATTAAGTGGGCCATTGCTGCCCGCCGCAACTCTTTCACCCCCAAATTGTCCCAACCAGAATTGTTCCAGCCAAAATAGTTAAAGCCAAAATAGTTAAAGCCAAAACAAGCAAAGTGATTACAATCCATAAGCAAGTTATTCACTTGCCAGTTTTACATGCAAAGCTATATAACGCGATTGAACATTCATTATTAAACAAAGCTCTTATTGAGATAATTCCAATCAAGATAAAACAATGACCATAAAGCCCAACCCCCATCAACCCTCTAAACCCCTGCCCGTGGCCCGGCCCGGGATTATGGATATCGAACCTTATAAAGCAGGGAAAGCCAAAATAGAGGGTCAGCAAAAAGGGCCTATCTATAAATTATCATCTAACGAATCCGCCCTTGGCGCCAGCCCGAAAGCCATTGCCGCCTATGTGGAAGCCAGTTTCCGATTACATCTATATCCCGATAGTAGTGTAAGCGCCTTACGTCAAAAGATTTCAGATATTCATGCTCTAGATCCAGAGCGTATCATCTGTGGGGCAGGTTCAGACGAAATCCTCCAACTCTTATGCCGAGCCTATTTAGGCGAAGGTGACAATATTGTGCAATCCCGACACGGATTTTTAATTTACGGGATTGCCGCACAAAGTTGCGGAGCGCATGTTAAATTTGCACCGGAAAAAAACCTGCACACGGATGTAGATGCTATTTTAGAATGCGTGGATGAGCGCACACGGCTTGTTTTTATTGCAAACCCGAACAACCCCACCGGCACTTATATTTCACACAGTGAAGTGACACGCCTTCATGAAAACCTGCCCAAAGACATCGTTTTGGTGCTTGATGCTGCGTATGCAGAATATATAAACGAAAGTGATTATGATAGTGGCATTAAACTGGTGCAAGACAATCACAATGTCATCATGACGCGTACATTTTCAAAAATCTACGGCCTTGGAAGTTTACGCCTTGGCTGGGCTTTTGGTCCCGCGACAATCATTGATGTTCTAAATCGCATCAGGGGGCCGTTTAATATCAGTCATGCTGCGCAACAAACGGGCATCGCGGCCATGGACGACCAAGAGTTTATAACCCAAAATAATACCCATAATAAAACCGAGCGCGATATCATGATACAAAGATTAAATGGTATGGGTATAAACGGCGCTGCTGATGGAGAAGGGCTTGTTTGCCAAAACTCCTTTGCGAATTTTATTCTTGTAAAATTTCCCCGTCAAAAAGGAAACACGGCACAAGAGGTTCAAACCTATTTGCAAGAAAACGGTGTGCTGGTGCGGGAAATGAGTGGTTATCATCTACCCGATTATTTAAGAATCTCTATCGGCTCTCGCGAAGCAAACCAAAAACTTATCTCTCTTCTTTGTGAAAAATTTGAAACCTAAACCTTATGACAAAACCCCAGCTCCCCACGATTGGTATTATCGGTATCGGCCTTATCGGCTCGTCATTGGCAAGGGCCATTAAAAAATATAATCTTGCTGAGCAGATTTTTGGATATGATCAATCTTCTGACGTTCGCGCCCAAGCGATAGAGTTAACACTCATTGATCGTTCTTTTGAAGACATGGCCAGCCTTATAAAAGCATCAGACTTGATAATTCTGGCGACACCTGTTGGTGCCATCGAAAATATTTGCGAACAAATTTTTACCCACGCAAAACCAGACACTATCATTATGGATGTGGGATCCATCAAAGGGACTATTGCCCAAACGGCAGCACGGATTTTAAAGACCGAGCAATATTTTGTTCCGGCTCACCCGGTGGCGGGTACAGAACAATCTGGCCCTAAGGCGGGTTTTGACAGTTTGTTTAAAGACCGTTGGTGCATCATCACCCCACTTGACCGGGATGACGCGCCCTATCAAAACGCAATCGAGCAAGTGGAAAATTTATGGCGCGCCATTGGGGCAAAAACAGAACGTATGGACGCGGCCCATCATGATATTGCTCTGGCGATTACGTCCCACCTTCCCCATCTCATTGCCTTCACTCTTGTGGGGGCGGCAGATGATTTAGAATCTGTTACCCAATCAGAGATTATTAAATATTCTGCGGGTGGTTTTCGTGACTTTACCCGCATCGCTGCCTCTGATCCGATAATGTGGCGCGACGTATTCTTAAATAATAAACAGGCTGTATTAGAAGTTTTAGGACGGTTTAGCGAAGAGCTGACAATCCTACAACGCGCTATCCGATGGGGCGATGAAGAAACCCTCACCAAAAGCTTTACCCGGGGCCGCGCCCTGCGGCGGGCAATTGTTGATGCCGGCCAAGAAAGAGATGTCCCCAATTTTGGCCGCGACCAAAAATAAACGGCACAAACTATTAAAGGCCCACCAATATCTGGTGAGCCTTTAATTTTTATTTCAAACAATCCTATACGGATTAATTTTTTTAATCGCAACATTCCTATATCAGCAATATTACATCAACTCTTATTATCAAACCTTACTCTATGGTCTAGTGGGTAAGGGCTTTCTGGGCAGACGTTCATCGCGCATGGCCGCATGATATAAGAAACTAGCCATAATAACCGCGGCTTGTTTTAAATCTGCCTCTGATACATGGTCATAAGTGTCGATCTGGGTGTGGTGCAATCTTGAATTATAATCAAGCGGGTCTTGAATAAATTGAAAGGCCGGCAACCCTACCCATTGAAAAAACAGATGGTCTGTGCCGCCCGTGCGGTTAAGCGTAACTGTTTTTGCGTCTAAATCTTCAAAAGGGGCAAACCAGCTTTCAAAAATCGGCTTCAAGGCCGCATTACCTTCACCATAAATACCGCGTATTTTACCCGAACCATTATCAAGATTGAAATATGCGGAAAATTTATCATGGCCGCGTTTTTTCGTGATTGGCCATGTTTCATTAAACCAGAAAAACGCCGGTAAATTCGCCCGTACCGGATCATCAATTACCGGTCTATCTCCCAAACGGTTTTGCACATAATGACCGGAACCATAAAGCCCTTGTTCCTCGCCGCCCCACAAAGCAAAGCGAATTGTACGTTTTGGTTTAATATTCAAGGCACTTAAAATTCGCGCTGCTTCCATCACCACAGCAGTACCAGCACCATTATCAACCGCGCCATCACCAATAAACCAACTATCAAGATGCGCGCCAGCCAACACGATTTCCGGATCACGGCCACGGCCTGGAATCTCCGCAATCGTATTATAAGACTTCGTATCATCATCATGATATTGCGCTTCAACCTCAAGCTCTAGCGAGACGGCAATATCACGATCCAATAATCTCAACACCCGTTCATAGTCTTCGGTGGCCATAGCAATTGCCGGAATGTCTGGGGATTGTCCCACTTTATGAAGATAGGCTGACGCTTCAATCAGTCCGCCATCACGCGGACTACGCCGGACAGCCCCAACCGCGCCTTGCGCTTTTAAAAAAGCAAACAAGTCTTCTTCAAATAA
>CALLPQ010000115.1 GCA_938015425.1 uncultured Parvularculaceae bacterium
GGCTTGGGATCGGAGCACTTTCTGATAGAAATGTGACAGAGGGTACTGGAGGGCTGCAAAGATCCGAGGGCTGGCGTCATGCTATTGTCTATCGATTATTCAAAAGCATTTAATAGGCTGGACTTTGCCTGGTGCCTGACGGCCCTCGAGAAAAAAGGCGCTTACCTAAAGCTGCTGCAAATTGTCGCTTCATTCTTGACGGACCTTAAAATGCTGGTGAAAGTTGGCAACTCCTTCTCGAACCATAGGCTAGTGTTGGGAGGTGTCCCCCAGGGATTATAGAAATGATGGGCTGTTTAGTTTGAAACCAATAAAGCCTTTGGCAATTTTGTTCTAAAATTCTCTCGCCATTATGCGGCTTCGCCTTCTGATGGGTTTGCGTTGCGCCGAGCAGTTTCTTCTCTTGCCGTTTCTTCTTTGGCAGTTTCTTTTGTTGCGGCTTCTTCTGCACTATTGTTGGCGGATTTTGCGCCCTCTTTTTTAGGAGGATTTTCTTCGTTGCGGCGCTGTTTTAAAATATGGTGATAGGCATAATTCACTTTTTGTGTTGAATGTAACGCGGCGCGTATCAAATCATCGTCCAGATCGAGGGCGGCAACTGAATCAGGGTGAACCGCTTTAATCCGGCTCTTATAGGCTTTGCGAATTTCTTCTATGCTCGCATCTGGAGAAACTTTTAAAACCGCATAAGCATCGAAGGCGGTTGGTTTCTTGCGACGACGGCGACGACGTTTCTTGGCTTTTTCTTTATCCTCTGCATCGGCTTCTCCCTCGGCACCATCACCTTCATAGTCTTCATATTCATATTGCGGGGTAATGTCTTGACTGGCTATAGGGTCTTCTTCTGCGGCTTCAAACCGGTCTTTCTCGACGATCGATACAATGTTTGATTTTGCCATAATAACGGTGGAGTTATCCATTCGTTTCACAGGAATGAATAAGCGCGCATCATTAAGCAGATCGATAAGGCGGTCGCCTATAGATAAAAATACAATCGCCTCGAATGGCTTTTGACCCGTAAGTGTAATGATGACGAATTCTTCGACCTTAAATTTTGCCCCAGTCTTTTGAAACATCTATCAATATCCTAGTTACGATGAAATATTAGAACACCATACCCAAAATGCCTTAAAAAGCGGTTTCATTAACGATAATAGTTCATTTTTGTTTTGGTTCTGAATTCATCCATAATATCAATGGCTTAAGTGGAAAAACCCAAATTACGCCAGCAATTGCGTAGTAGATTATACGAATTATCGCATTCTCCGGCAGAAAATCCGCAATTGTGATGGCAAGAACCACATAGATAAATAGGCTCGGCAGTAGGATAAAAAGACCTATAAATTTCTTTAATCGGGGGGACATTGAACATTGCTCCATCTATGCTTGCCATACCATAAGACCGGATATGGAATTGTTAACCGCGACTTAAAACCACCCCCCACGGGCATTTGTTTTTGCTATGGGATTATTTATGGATTTATTTATGGGATTATTTGAGAACATGGTTCCAACGCGCGAGATTAGAATGACAGATGCATCATCCATAGCTTCTAAAGCTTTTGACGACAATGCCCGGCTGCGGCCCATTTATCTATGGTTGTTTGCTATGTGTGCCATTGTTGCTTTGATGGTGATCGTTGGCGGCGCCACGCGGTTGACGGATTCAGGTTTGTCGATCACCGAATGGAAACCAATTGTGGGCTCTATCCCGCCTTTATCACAGGCTGCGTGGCTGTTGGAATTCGAGAAATATCAACAAATCCCCGAATATAGTGAAGTCAATTTCGGGATGAGCCTGTCAGAGTTTAAGGAAATTTATTGGTGGGAGTGGGGGCATCGCTTTTTAGGGCGCTTTATCGGCATTGCGTTTTTCATTCCCATGATGATTTTTATGCTGACCAAACGGGCTGTGGGTGTTTTAAGGTTACACCTGTTTGGCTTGTTTTTGTTGGGCGGTGCCCAGGGGGCCCTTGGCTGGTATATGGTTAAAAGCGGCCTTTCGGACCGCGTGGATGTAAGCCAATACCGGTTAGCGGCGCATTTAGGATTGGCTGTATTGCTATTCGCGTTAATGGCGTGGCTTGCTTTTTCTCTAAGGCAGAAAACGCGCCCTCTTTATGACGAGTATGGGGAGGGGCTTGGAAATCAGGTTCCCCTTATGGCGATCATAACGGTGATTGCGGTTTATGGGCAAATTATTCTGGGGGCCTTTGTGGCGGGGTTGCGCGCTGGGCGAACCTATAATAGCTGGCCGTTGATGGACGGTAAATTTATTCCTGATGCCTATTTTAATGCGGGCCCGCGGTTTCTCGATTTGTTTGAGTCCATTGCGGCGGTGCAGTTTAATCACCGGCTTGGCGCTTATCTGGTTTTAGTGTGGGTAGTCTGGTTTTTTATCAATGCCAGAAAAACCGCCTTATCCAGACAGGCATTATGGGTTTTGTTGCTGGTCGGAGGGCAGGCCATTTTGGGGATTACCACACTGGTTTTGGGCACACCTTTGTGGCTAGGATTATTGCATCAAGGGGGTGCGTTAGTGGTTTTATTTGTTGCTCTTTATACGGCTTTTTGTGCAAAGATTATGAGCTCTGATCGCGGTATTGTTTGACCAGAATTTGAAAAAGAACTCTGTTTGTTGGGGGCGGCCTTAATTATGATCCGGAAAAACGTCTTCCACATTCGTGCGCACCTTATCAAGGCCGATCAGGGTTTGGGTGGGGGATGGTTTTTCGATAAGCAGGTCTCTGGGATTAAGAGAATTGGTTAGTTTTAAATCAAGAGCTCTTGCCGCGCCGATATAGGGGGTTAGCCGGACCGCAGGTTGATTGCCGCTGGCGGCCAAGGCAATCACCCCGAAACGATAGATCCCGCCATAATTGCCATGACCTATGCCCATGGCGCTGGCTTGTAAAACGCCTTCATTGCTGTTGAATTGGGCAAATTGCAAAATGCCAAGCGGGTTATTTGTTGCCACGTCATATAATCGCACAAGGCCGGATTTTTCACTGAGCAAAGCAAACTGGGATTGAATTTCCGCTTGCTTTATATTCTGGTTTTCATCGGCTGCTTTAAATTGGTTATGAAGTATGGAAAATGAAATAATATCATCGTCCTGACCTTGAATAATCGGCGTTTGTTCGGTTTGCCCCTCATTGAATTTGTAAATATTTCCGCGTTTATTCGCGACGTAAATTTCCCCGCTGCGATTATCAATAGCGCAGGCGGTGAGGTTATCAATATCAGTGTTTATTGTTTTGGGGGAAGAAAGGGTAGGCGCCGTGTCATAAGTAAAGCTGGTAATGGTGCTCCCGCTTAACACCATTAACAAGGCACCGGCTTTATGCTCCGCATCAGGATCAACCCCCATACAATAGCTTGTCACCGGATCGGCATATTTTATCGAAAGCAAATCTTCTTTAATGGCGGTGTCTTTATCGTTAATCCTGAAAAGCCGAAAAGCTTTATTGGTTTCATCATAGGTGGTGAAAATGGCTTGCACATTTTGCCGGGTGGGGGCTTGCCCCGCTTGGGTGTTCCAGAATGTTAAGGCAATATTATTGGCGTTTATATCGTTGACCGCCGAAATTTCTTCGTTCCCCTCCAAGGTATGGGCATAAATACCATTGGGGGTGGCGGCCAATATCAAGCTTTGGAAGGTAAGACTTGGGTGATCCCAAATGCTAATGCCTGTGGCCCGTGCGGGCAGGGGGATGGGTTGATCAGTGGTGGCGACTTCTTGGGGAGTTGAGTAATCTTTTTGTGGGGGCAAATCCAAGGTCACACCGTCTTTATCGTTTTGCCCCTCTGGTTTTTGTTCTTGGTTGGCTGTGTTCGGGTTGGTTCCATCTTGTTGCGGAGTGTTGGAGGTTTTTTGACCGCATGCGGCCAAAAGTAAAATGCAAAAGATAGCGGTAAAAACATGAAACGAATAAGAACGCATAATAACCCTATTTGATAAGTCTTATTGGTGTCGGTGGGCGCGGTTGCGCGGGCCGACCATGATATATCATCACCCTCATCTTTTGCAGGCGACACCCTCTTCGTCAAGCTTTTGTGCTGGGGGCCAGTTTATGCAAGGGGGCCGGCTTTGCAGAGTGTAATCGGCTCTGGCTTTCAGCTTACTTTTTGATATGATACGCCCACTGGTTGAAAAACCGGGTATGGGGCGGGTTAACAACGGCATATCTATTTAACAACGGCATATCTATAAAGCCGCAAAAGGTGATTTCATGCACGGACATTCATATGCGACTATTTCCGCGACAATTTCAAAGTTAGCCAGAAATACCGTAAGAAGACATACCCTAAAAAGCACCGCCACGGTGCTGATGGCGGGGATATGCCTCGGGGTGAGCGCTTGCGCCACAACGCCCGTGCCGGAAGAAGTGTGCAGCGCCGAATGGATATCCGCCCGCACTGATAAAGCCATGGCGGAGTTTGGGCGCGATGTGCGCCCGATGATGCGTACCTTCAGACGCGCCGGCAGGGTGGCAGAGGGCGGCAATGTGTTAGGGGCTTTCCAATCCCTGCAATTGGTCAATGCGGTGACCAAAATGCTGGGTAAAATTCAAGATAGCCAAGCCTTAAAAGACGTGCAGACCCTTGGCGCAACCTGCAATGACCCTGATTTATTGGGCGAAAGCTTCACCAATTTCATGCGCGATCAAGGGGCCTCGGATCAGGTCATCGACATGATCGACACAGTGCGCGGGCTTATCCCCAGCGATGGTAAGGTTTGAGGTATGAAAACTTAAAGTCCTATTTTACGCTCTTGGAATAAAATTAAAGCTGCGAAAGCCCGTTTGTGTTTATCTGAAGCTTTATCGAAAGTTTTTACAGCTTTCTTGGCGCCTTGAATAAAATTGATTACATCGTCTCGCTTAAACTTAGCTGATGGGTTATAATCTGCCCTCATCCTTGCTTCGTACATAAGTATAAAGTAAGCAGCAAAATCCTCGATCTCTGATGGAAATTTATAACCGTTATTCGACTTTGAGCAACGTTCACATGCTTGTTTAGATTGATTATGGCTTGGCGCCCTGTAGGTTTGGAGCCAAGCACGTTCACATCGATCAGGTGATTCAGGCCCTAGTAAACAATTAGCGCAAGTTTCGCATAGTTTATGAAAAAGAGCATAATATGTTGAACTTACACTCTTTCTCATATCCACCTGTCTCGGCGATTTTGTACGTGTAGCTAATTGGTTTGCTTGGGTAAGTAAATCTTTATACAATTCACACAGCCTCTAAGTGGCTGTTAGAGCTAAACTTTGTATAAAAATATGGATTTTGCTCCACTCCGTTTTCTCTTAACGCTCGAGAAGCTGCAGCGACCATATCAAACATTCCTCCATTATCCCACTTTACAGGTTTAACGGCTAATGTAATTTTAACTTCAATAATCTCATCTCCATTTGCATTTATATTAGGCTTAAATTCGACCTTTTCAACTTCTACGGCTAGCTTCTCCGAAACAGCGTAAGCAACTAGCTCGCTAATCTTATCGGAGATAAGACTTATATGATCATCCGTTAGTCCATTCATATTCATACTTTTAGTACCCAAGCTCTAATTTTATGTACACTATAAGGGTACAATATCACCGTTTGATAAAGAGTATCAATATAAATAATATTGATGCCTAAGTGTGTTTAGGCTTGTTCTAGACTAATTTTGGGTTGGTTCCTGACTGACTCTAGTTGGTACTAATTAATCACGGCATTATAATACCACATTATTAGCCACCTGTTTTTGCTTAACAATTCAAAGCCTGTTGACGCAAACATTTCATCTGGTTATAGAGACACCATTCTGGCCGCCTGATGATGAGGGCGGCTGAATTTATTTTATAAGCTAATTCCCGCTAGGCCCCGCAATTTGAGGGTTTATCACTAAACGATAATATTCGATAGGACGTAAGAGCATGAAAACCTATTCTGCCAAACCGACCGAAGTAGACAAAAAGTGGCTTTTAATCGATGCGGAGGGCCTTGTTGTTGGCCGTCTTGCCTCTGTTATTGCAACGCGTCTGCGCGGTAAGCATAAACCGATGTTCACCCCCCATGTTGATTGCGGCGACAATGTTATTGTTGTTAATGCCGACAAAGTGGTGTTCACGGGTAAGAAGATGACCGATAAAAAGTTTTATTGGCATACGGGTTATCCCGGCGGTATTAAAGAACGCACAATGGAAAAAATCCTTGGTGGTCGTTTCCCCGAGCGCGTTTTGATGAAAGCGGTTGAGCGGATGATGCCGAAAGAAAGCCCGCTTGCGCGTGGCCAAATGACAAACCTTCGTATTTATGCGGGTGCTGAACATCCTCATGAAGCGCAATCACCGGTTACACTTGATGTAAGTGCTATGAATCCTAAAAACAAAAGGGAAGTATAATCATGAGTTCAACATCCCTAGAAGATATCAAATCTGTTGTGGCTGCGGAAGCGGGCGCGGATGCGGTTATCACCGAAGAGGTTGTGGTTGAATTACCCGAACCTAAAATTGATGCCCAAGGGCGTTCTTATGCAACAGGCAAACGGAAGACAGCCGTTGCACGGGTCTGGATTAAACCGGGGACGGGCAAAATTACCGTCAATAAAAAAGACCATGCCGATTATTTTGGCCGTCCTGTTTTGCAAATGATCATCAAGCAGCCCTTGGTTGCGGCTGACCGTAATGGCCAGTTTGATGTGATTTGCACGGTGACTGGTTCTGGCCCGTCGGGTCAAGCGGGCGCGGTGCGTCACGGTATTTCTAAAGCCCTTACTTATTATGAGCCATCCCTTCGGGCGGTGCTTAAAAAAGGTGGCTTCCTGACACGCGATAGCCGGGTTGTGGAACGGAAAAAATATGGCCGTGCCAAAGCGCGTCGTTCTTTCCAGTTCTCGAAACGTTAATAGGTTTACGGATTATTGCTTTACTAATAAGAAAAACGCCCCTTCAAAAAGGGGCGTTTTTATTGGAATTATCAAAATTTTATCCAGCGCGGCGAACTTCTAGGCCGTATTCGCGGATTTTACGATATAGGGTTGAACGTCCCATGCCCAAACGGCGGGCAATTTCCGACATGCGCCCATCATAGGTTTCGATGGCAAGACGGATAACGTCTGTTTCAATATCCACAAGGGTGCGCAGATTACCCTCACGGTCAAAAAGATGTACCGGATCGTCAGCCATATGAGCCGGAAGGCCCGCTTGGCGAAAGCCAAGACCGGTTGTAATTTCTTCTAAACTCTCGACTTCCGGATCACCAAAGGCAAGTGGGGGACCCGCAACAATGCCTGCGGCTTCAAACTCGGCGGCGAGTAATGGAAAATCATCCGCACTCAGATAAGCGTTCTCGGCCAGGACCACGCCGCGAAAAATTGTATTTTCCAATTGACGCACATTGCCGGGCCATGCCTGTTTTTGCAAAACTTCCATAACTTCATGTTGCACACCGCGCACGTCGCGGCGTTCTTCTGCATTATATCGTTGAATGAAGTGTTCGATGAGGGCTGGAATATCTTCCACACGATCACGAAGAGGGGGAACCTCGATCGGGAATACATTTAAGCGGTAAAATAAATCTTCCCGGAAATTGCCGCTTTCTACTTCTTTGGCGAGATCGCGATTTGTTGCGGAAATAACTCTGACATCCACTTTAACGGGGCGTTTTGATCCTACGGGGTCGACTTCGCCTTCTTGCAAGACACGCAACAATTTAACCTGCATATCAGCGGGGAGCTCACCCACCTCATCAAGGAAGAGAGTACCGCCATTGGCTTCTTGAAATTTACCCACATGCTTTGCGTTAGCGCCTGTGAAAGATCCTTTTTCATGGCCGAATAGAATGCTCTCAACCAGATTTTCAGGAATAGCACCGCAATTTACAGTGATAAATGGATTGCCGGAACGGTCAGACGACCCTTGAATGGCGCGGGCAATGATTTCTTTACCAACACCGGATTCCCCTGTGATTAAAATCGGAATTGTTGACGCTGCAGCGCGTTCACCCAATCTAATAACATGGGCCAAACTCGAACTTGCGCCAATAATATCTTTAAAGACCATAGCGCCGTCATTTTTGCGTTTAAGGCGCGAGACTTCGCTTTTTAAAGTTGTAATATTAAAAGCATTGTTAATAGAAACAATAATACGTTCTGGTGAAACCGGCTTGACGAAAAAGTCAGCGGCGCCCGCCTGCATTGCCTCAACCACCGTATCAATGCCGCCTTGCGCGGTTAAAACGATAATTGGCAATTCATCTCTAAAGGTTTTTGCTCGTTTTAATGCTTCCATGCCGCCAATCCCAGGCATTTTAAGGTCTAGCATAATAAGACCAACATCCTGCCCTTCCTGGCTTTGGATAATTGAAAGAGCATCCTCACCATTACTGGCTTGTAAGACGGGGTATCCTGCTTTTTCGCAAACGCCTTGCATTAGGCGGCGTTGGGTCGGGTCATCATCAACGATTAAAACGGTTTTGGCCATGTTTATGCGTATCCTCACTAAAACTATTAGGATGTTTATAGAGCCATTGGGTAAAGAAGCGTTTAAATCGTTCCATATTGATCCAAGAAAAGAGGGCTTTTTTCAATAAAAATCGGGATTTATGGTTAATATTCCGTTTACAGATGGATTTTGTTAA
>CALLPQ010000116.1 GCA_938015425.1 uncultured Parvularculaceae bacterium
GTATCTATGAGTTGGATGTGACCTTCATTGGGGCCTAAGCTGAGCCTAGTTTAGCTAAGTGTTAATGCTGTTCTTAAAATCTACTTGCTTTTGTCTTTTCTAGTTTTTGAAGAGGTTTAATTATAAATTTTTGTGATAAAAATGCCAAACTGTACAGAGAGTGCAAGTTTGGAGTGAAATAATACTTTTTTGCTTTTTTAGGACGTTAATAAGCCTAGAGATCAAAGATGATTTTTTTCTTCAAGAATACTGGTATAGGTATAAGATAATCCATATCTTATCCAACCAAAGTCCTCTACCTTTCTTAAGATTGTCTGAAAAACATTGATAACTTATTGTTGTAGGGAAAGGGTTGTATTGAACGCTTGGTAAATAATTTAGCAATAACCCAAAAAGCCTCCGGCAAACTCGGGGCGGTTCATAGCCATATTGCCTTGTTAGGTTTTTCAGCTTCAAGTAAGTACAATTTTCCTTTACGTCGCTGCGAAGAGTAAACTGCAACGAGAAGTAAAATTGAGTAGAATCTGTAGATTGTTACGTGAATGGCCTTGACGAGAAGAACTCTTGGATAATGTCATCTTGTGCTTTTGTTTTCTTAGAACAGGAAATTTGTATCTTTTCCCCTTCTTGAAGGGAGTGAAATATCTTCCCGTGTTTAGAATCATCAATTTCGGCGTAGCCATTCTCCACTTTAAAACTCCAAACACCGTTATATACAGTTCTGAAGGGGCGAAAGGCCCTGGCAATTGTCACACGGTAAATATCCATAATGACCTTCCTTAACATATACTTGGTACAACTATAAGCAAGCATATGTCGATTTTAAGTTCAGTAATAAATATTCTCAGATTTAGCAATATAGATTTATGGCCACCGAGATCCGCTCGCCACTGCCCTGATAAGGCACAACAGAATGCATAAGCCATGAGGGAAACGCAATCAGCATACCTTCACAAGGTGAAAAATCACGGGTGTATTGCTGATACTCTTCTTCATTTTCATCCCAAGTAGGGCGCAAAAAAGGGGCATTCATATAGGCACCCGGGAAACGCGGGTCCAATAACCTCAAATCCCCCCCCATATCACCGTCGTCCTGTTCTTTGCCAACCCGCACATAATACACAGCTGACCATACAGCCCCGAGATGGGCGTGAAGTTGATTTGAACCTCCTTTGAGAATGCGATTTGCCCACATCTCAACTCGCCAATTCAACCCTTCAGAGCTGCCTAATAGTGCAGTGTGTTTACCGCAAATTGATATAACTCCACGCCCAAGGTCTGCCGCCGCCTCCCCACCCCAAGAAAGCATATCCGTTTTTGAGTGCCAGCATTGAATGTTCGAACGCTGCACCCCCTCATCAGCTCGGCGTTGCTTATCGATTACATTATAAAGCGTTTCTATAAGAGCTTGTGATTTCAGTTCAGTTGATTCTATCACTGGGGTCGGGAATAGTTCATGTACTCGTGTGTTCATACGCCTGTTGCTCCTCACACTTATAAACTATTGGTTCGGTTCAAAATTTTTACTGTACCCCAAATAAACTACCCCGGTTTTTGATTTTCACAAAACCGGGGTAGTTTTAATGGATTATAATAATCGTTATTAGAAACGCTTCCCAACTTTAAATGTCACGGTTCTTGGCAGTGTAAGACGCGCATTGAAGGTGGGAGTTTGACCGGCAATCGTTTCTCCAGCGCGTGGATCACCTTCGGTCAAACCGACTTCGTTAGTAACGTTCTTCGCTTCTACACCTGCAAAGAAACCATCTTCAGTCTCCATAGAAGCTCCCAGATTTAAAATACCATATGACGGAAGCTCAGCTGTATTGGCATCGTCAGCAAAGCGTCTTCCACTGAAGTCATAGCTCGCATTAAGAGAGCCCCTCCCCCAAGGCATATCTTCGAATTCATAGTACGCCCTAACTTGTCCAAATGTCTCAGGTACACGAACCGGTAGGTTACCATTAATATCTGCAGTTAGCAGCATACCATCGACTATTGCCTCTGCAATAGGCGTATTAACGAATTTGGGATCTTGCCATGTGAAGGACGCACCAACGTTCAATCCTCCAACCACATTGGCATCTGCCTCAAGCTCAATACCAAAAGTTTCAGTGTTTCGGAACGCATCGCGATTAACAATCATATTTGTAACAGGATCAACCGTTGGAACATTAAATGACAGATCATCTGCGGAAGCAAAGTAGCCCGTAACAAAAACAGAGCCGCGTTCGCCAAAGTATTTTAGACCAAGTTCTGCCATTGTTGTTGAGGTCACTGCAGTTAGCGGACACTCAGAATCTCGGAACAGTTCAATTGAGCATTGACCTTCCGGTGTCAGCGCTTCGGTTTCTAAGCCTCGAATTTGCAGATATTTGTCCACATCAGGCAAACGAAAACCATCAGCGTAACGCGCAAAAATTCCAATGTCATCCGCAACCTGATAGTTCGCACCAATCGTCCACGCCAACTCCTCATACTGAAGATCAAAATTTCTAAATGTTCCATCACCAAACGGAAGGGTAGCAAGCCCACTCAATGCATCAGTTCCATTGAATATATCACCCAATGCTACCGATTGTACGTTTTCAACCTCACCGTTTGCTTGTAGAATTTCATACCGAGCACCTACGTTTATGTCTAAATTCCCTATCTGGTATTCAGCATCAATATATGGAGCGAACGTCCGTTCAGTGTATACAATATTGTTGAAAAGATTAAAGCCAGGTAATAGGCCATTGTGAGTACCACTTGCGACGTCATTTCCGGCTTCATCCACGAAAACGATATCCAAGCGCTGAGGCGAAGGCTCTACTGATTGCAACGTATTTGTCCAGTGATCTTCTAAGCGCCCATTGAGGTTTGAAAAGAAGAAACCGAAAGTCGTGAACAATTTAGAATTGTCTCCAAGTCTTTCATATTGCAAACGCGTGTCATTCTGAAAGTTGTCGCCTTCATAATCACGGTTCCAGAAACCAGCAGCAATCCCAAATCCATTTGTATTAAAAGAATCTGCATTGGATTGATTGGCTAAAGCCAGTCCAGTTCCAGCCTCCCTTACTTCAAACAACACATCGCCATTGACGTCTTGGGCATTAGTTAGAAGAGCGCTATTGTCATCAAAAATACCCTGCGCTGTTGCAGAGAGAAGCGTAGCATTGCCAACATTGATTATGCCCGTAAATGGTGCACTGAGATCGGTGTACCGAGCTTGGTTCCTGATAGTCCAGTTATCACTGACGTCATATTCCGTAGTGTTTCCGAAATAGATCGCTTGGGTATGATTTCCATCGCGAAGATCGAAAAAGAGATCTCCGTCAGGCGTGCCTGGTAGGTCCAGAATGCGGGCACGTGAAGAATGCCCCACAGTTCCGTTTACCGCCGAAGGGCCACCAGGTATGGTTTGCACATTCGTCGTCGAGCCCGTTAATGGCTGCGGAACAATAAAGATGTTTTTATCATCCTGCACGTTAAACTCAAATTTCGTGTACCCCTCGTCAAATGTGTACTTGAGGTTTGCGTTAATCTCACCGCCATCATTTGCGATAAAACCAGGGTCACGTGGTGAATCATTTTGACGCCACCACCCCCCTACAGCATAAGTAATTTGGTCACTTAATGACCCACTTACCCAACCTTCAACACCAAAACCACTATTCGTATCTGCCTTGAGTGCAAATTCTGCTTCCGTTTCATCTCCCCCTTCGCGCGATATCAAATCTATGAAACCTGCAGGCGAATTACCTACATAGATGGATGATGAACCACCCCGGACCGCCTGAACATCTGTCAAGAAACTTGAGAACCGTGTAAATCGATCGCCCTGAGTGAACAGAATATCCTGATTATAAAAAACAGTCAGTCCATCTTTGAGAATGGCGTTAAATTCCTGCTGTGTGGATAAAGGAAACCCGCGAGGCGCTATGTTATTCCCGGTTTCACCGCCTGTATTTTCTGCATGAAAACCTGGAATGCCCCGGACCAAGTCACCTATACTGTTTGGAGCCAACCGTTTTAACTTCTCTTCATTGAACGTAGTGACTGCGTTAATGACCTCAAGTTTTTCCTTAGGCTGCGAAGTACCAACAACCACGATTTCATCCAAAATTTCCGTATTGTCTTCTTGTGCAAACGCTGTACCAGCACCTAAGAGCATTGGCACCGAGAACGCAGTAATAGCTGTAGACTGCACAAGAGCCCTTTTTAAAGCTCGCTTCTTATTGTTGTTACCTGTTTTTTTTATATCACTCATGACTTAATCCTCCCTTGTGGATGTAGCAATCCAGAGCCCGCATGCAGTTCCCATGGGTAAATTACTACTTAATATTAGAACTTTCCAATTAATATTAGAACGTTCCAATTGATAATTATGCCTATTAAAGAGCAATATTCTTTATGTCAATACACATAGTGGATAAAATATTTGGATAGTTTTTATATTATAAATACGATTTGGCTGGATGTAACTTTGCAGTAAGTGAAACCCATTGGGAACCATGTGGATATGGAGGCAAATCACAGATGACGCAGCAAATTGAGCTCATAAAGGCCTCTCACTGAGCCTTGAAAAAGGCGAATCACAAAAGCCTGTACACACATTCAATCTGCAGCAAACTTCTTCAACAATGTGTTGTAACCACTAAATCGAATCACTCTTGCCAACAGCCGCCTTTTTGAAATCATGGGGTGTCTCCACCAGGAGGGAAACATAATATTCATTGCAGGTACGCCCCCCCCTGAATACCGTTTTTATTGTATGCGACAATCAACCGATCATACCTAGGCAACAGGGTTGGACTTCCAGTTAATGACGGATGCTGGAGTAGGCATATACTGCAACTATGAGAAAACACAATCCTGGCACGATATATGAGATGGCAGCTGAATAACCATCTATGAATGCTCCTTGAATTAAAGGCACCAGAGCGCCCCCCAATATTGCCATAACGAGTCCGGCAGCACCGAATTTGGTATCACCTTCTAGTCCTTTTAGGGCCATTCCATATATTGTCGGAAACATAAGTGACATACAGGCCGAAACCATCACAACAGCCCAAATTCCGAAAATATTTGCATTTCCCATTGCAAAAAAACAAAGGCCAGAACCAACCAAGCTTGCCACAAGCAGCATTTGAACCGCGTTAACAAAGCCCATAAGCCACGTCATAATAAACCGGGCGATCAAAAAAACGATCAAACTATATTGTAAATATCGACCCCCCTCAACTTCATCTGTTGACAGAGCTTCGACGACAAATTGAATAGTAAATGTCCAAACACAAACCTGTGCCGCAACATAGAAAAATTGCGCGATCACGCCAAAACGATAATGTGGAATAGCAAACAGCCTTCGGATTGATCCCCCAGCCTCCAGACCAGCCACTCCCCCCTCTTCTTGCGTATCAGGGGCCCTTGTAAGTGCTATTGCTATCCAAATAAGAATTAATCCGCACGCCATACCTACGTATGGCGCCATGACTGCAGCCAGTTCGGCTGCTTGTACTTCTTTCAACGCAGCCCCATCCATTGCCGCCCGCTCCAATTCGGTGGCCGGATGAAGCCTTGGGAGAATAAATGCCGTTGCGAGGAAAACTCCCATATTCGTCCCAACAGGATTAAACGACTGAGCAAAATTTAATCGCCGTGTAGCATTTTCACGAGGGCCCATTAGCATAACATATGGGTTGGCCGATGTTTCTAAGATGGAGAGACCGCCCGCCAAAACAAATAAAGCGGCAAGGAAAAAACCATACGTCATTGACAATGATGCGGGGTAAAACATCAATGCCCCCAACGCGGCACAACCTAGCCCCGAAAGGATACCAACCTTGTAAGAAAATCGCTTATTTATCATTGCCGCAGGTAGAGCGAGGCAGAAATATGCGCCATAGTAACTAAACTGTACTAATGTCGACTGCAGTGTCGACATAGTAAATATTTTTCCAAATACCTTGACTAGTGGGTCTGTCATATTTGCAGCAACCCCCCAAGCGGCGAAGCAGGTGGTTACAAGAATAAAAGGCAGGATCATTTCCTTATGCACTAGCGGTATTTTTTTGCTCATTTGATTTACCTTATTCCCGTAAACTAGGGTTACGCTTGAACTCAATCTAGACCAACACTAGGGTTAACAACTATTCTCTCCGCACAACACGGTTGCATTAATATCATCCCACAAATCAGCTCTTCGGATCTAATAATTGGAAGGTTCTAATTCTAATCAATGGATGGGGGCCTGTCAACTGGACTCAACGGTTAATTAGCTATTCGCATGGTCATCTGAATTGCTTATTCAAATATGTCCAGCAATTCCCTCATGAATGTCAGACTTGAGTCGAGAAAATGAGGTAGGCTCTTTGAAATAGCCATTGCAAATCAACACCAATGGGTTATACATGCAAAAGCCGTGATGTGATTGACAGGACCATTTTGGTTGAGTCGGCTTACACATTCTTCTTGTAATAAATACTGTTATCCTTCCAATTTCCAAGTATACGAGAACAAAAATATGTAGGAGCCGATAGCGTCACCTCCATAATTACTCTTCAAACCTATATTTTTTTATAGGTAAGCGTATTAAACGCAATAAACTTGGAAAAGGATTCATTTTCGATGATCAATAACCGTTCTAAAGCAGTAACGATTATCAAAATCGCAGAGAAATCCGGATTCTCAAAGTCAACGGTATCTCTTGCTTTACAACATAGCCCAAAAATAAAAAAATCCACCCGAAAGAAGATACTCAAGGTAGCAAGAGAGCTTGGGTATGTTTATAATCGATCTGCCGCTAACCTTAGAAAACCCCACTCCAACCTGATCGGGTTGGTAATTAACGATCTCACAAACCCTTTTTTCTCGGAGCTTGCCGTTGCTATCGAACAGGAACTGGGCAGTTCAGGGTATGTAGTTGTCCTTGTCAATACATCCGAAAATATTGAGAAACAGGAACAAGTTATTAGATCACTGAGCGAGCATAATGTGAAAGGAGTCATTGTGTGTCCTGCGTTGGGAACCCCCAACAATTTTATTGGACATGTAAACCAGTATGGCATGGCGATGGTTACTGTTGCGCGCCCCATTCCGCATCAAAAATGCGATTTTATTTCTGTTGATGGTGATAACAGTATTTTTTTAACCACAGAGCACATTATTGCTCAAGGTGCCCGTAATTTAGCTTTTGTCGGCGGTGAAGAAGGAAACGCTGCCTTTGAGCACCGCCTCGCAGGTTTTCACCGAGCGATTAAAAATAACCAAGCTAAAGTAGACTCATTCACAATCAATCCTTGTGCTATTAACCGAAATGCAGCCTCCAAGGTCACTCAATCTTTATTGGCTACAGAGCCCCAACCTGATGGCATTATCTGTTACAGTGATCTAGTTGCGTTCGGGGTATATTCGGGCATACAACGTTGCGGAAAAAGAGTGGGCATTGATATCGCCGTTACAGGAATGGACAATATTCAGGGAGCGTCAGATGTCCACCCTTCGTTGACTACGACAGAAGTCTTTATAGAAGCCATTGGCAAGCGAGCAGCCGAGGTATTATTGAAGCGCTTGTCTGCCCCCGAAATACCTTTTTCTAATTATTCTATTTCGGCAGAACTGTTGATCCGAGAGAGCTCATCTTTGTCGGGTGGCTAAATGACGAAGCATTCCAAGATAGTCGTGCTCTTTTGAGTCGTCCAAAATATGCATCCGAGTTTCGGAGGAAGTCGACAACAATTATTTAAGCACATTCCTTTCAGTAATGAATTAAAGATTATACTCTGAAATGAGTCTGTCTGCCGCCTTCTCTGCAATCATAATTGTCGGCGCATTGGTATTTGAAGACACCAGAAACGGCATGACCGAGCTGTCGCACACACTCAAACCCTCAACGTTTTTCACTTTTAGATCTGGCGTTACAACCGACCATGGATCTTCTTCTGACCCCATTTTACAAGTGCCGGCGGGATGATAGTCCGTTTTAGCAAATTTGTAGGCATATTCCTTAATGTCATCATCTGAAATACAGTCCTTACCAGGCATTGCCTCATTCTTTATAAACGATCGAAGGGCGGGTTGAGAAAGTATTTCTCGGGCTTTTCTAAAACCTGCAATTGAACATTTTACATCGGCATCTTCGGACCAGTAATTAGGGTTAATCAAAGGTTTTTCTGATGGAGCATTCGAACGCAACTTAACAAACCCTCGAGATTTAGGTCGCAAGAGTGCTGAATTTAGGGTCACACCATTTTTAATTTTCTTCAAACCGTGTTCGAGACCAGAACCAGGTAAGAAATGAAATTGAATATCGGGTGCGGGTGCGGATTCGTCAGCGAACCAGAAGCCGCCCCCATCACATACGTTGGAAGAAATAGGTCCTGAGCCAAAGAAAAGATATTGGGCGCCAGCCCACATAGCCATATGCCATTTTTTGTAAATATCGAAACTAAAATCACCAGAACATTCTCCTATACAGAAAACGTCCATATGGTCCTGCAAGTTCTCTCCAACTCCAGGTAAATTCAAAATGGGATCAACGCCGACGGAAAGAAGATGTTCGCGCGGGCCAACACCAGAGAGAAGCAAGAGTTTAGGGGAGCCGATGGCACCCGCTGTTACAATTATTTCTTTTCTTGCGCTTACCCGCCTAACATCCCCATTAAGAACAACCTCTACAGAAACAGCACGTTCTTTTTCGATCACTATCTTCGTTACCAAGGTTTTTGTCCGCAGATCTAGCCTTGGGTCATCCGCAATTGGATGCACATATCCAGCTGCAGCCGAACAACGTTGACCTTCACGATTTGTAACTTGATAAAACCCAACACCCTGTTGTTCTGCTCCATTAAAATCCGAATTGAAATTTAAGCCAGCCTGCTGACCGGCACGTACAAAGGCTTTGGTTAGTTTATGAGGATTTGCGTCTGATACCTTGAGGGGCCCGCCGCTACTGTGAAATTTGTTGGAGAGACGATCATTATCCTCCGCCTTACAGAAATACGGCAATATTTGATCATATGCCCAACCATCGCAACCATGGGCGGCCCAATTGTCATAGTCCCATTTATTGCCCCGGGTATAAACTTGGGCATTTATAGATGATCCGCCACCTAAAACTCTGCCTTGTGGGTACCATATTTTAGTATTCTGTAGACCGGTTTGCGGTACAGTTTCATAACCCCAGCTGTGAGTTTCCCCTGTAAGCTTGGTGAACCCTGCAGGCATTTTGATATAGGGGTGCCAGTCCTTCGGCCCAGCCTCCAACAAAAGAACCGAAACGTTCATTCTATCAATAAGGCGTCTCGCCAAAACACATCCAGCCGATCCCCCACCAACTATAATGAAATCATAAATATCCAACATTGAATCGATCTCCGTTTACGGCTTCCAGTAATGGTTTTGAGGCACCTTTAGATATGGTGTCGTCATCAGATGAGTTCGGATAGTCATCCCAGTGAGGTCGCTTAAACCCACTTTTCTCTCGTCGCTCCCACACGCATCTGACAGGTTTTGAGCTCAAGAAACTCTTCAATTCCATATTTTCCAAGTTCTCGGCCAATACCGCTTTCTTTAACACCACCGAAAGGCAGTTCAGGAAAACCGTCCATCCAAGTGTTGGTCCAAACTGTACCTGCTTTCACTTGTCGGATAAAACTCAAGCAAGTGTGGACATTTTCAGACCAAATACCTGCTGACAGACCGTAGGATGTATCATTGGCAAGCTGTACAGCTTGATCGAAAGTTTCAAATGTTAGCACTGATAAAACCGGGCCAAATATTTCCTGCCTTGAAACATCCATTGCCGGGTCAACGTCCACAACGATCGTTGGCTCATAAAATCTGCCTGTAAGCCCTTCCAAAAGAAGAGGGCGACCTCCCACAAAAATTTTTGCGTTAGTTTGAGACAGTGATCTAATACAGGCATCTATGCTCTCACTATGCTCATCTGAAATAATGGCACCAACCTTGGTTTGGCTATTCAAAGGATTACCGATAGGCACTTTGCGAATTAAATTACCCAGCCGATGCAACAATTCTTCTTTAATATCCTGATGGACGATAAGTCTCGAGCCGGAATTGCAACATTGGCCCGCATTAAAAAGTGTTCCGAAAACTATTGCATCTGCTGCTTCCTCGAGATTTGCGTCCGGCATGATTACTTGAGGGTTTTTGCCACCAAGTTCCAAAGACGTTTTCTTGAGCGTAGACGCTGAAGCTTGAACAATTAGCTTACCCACATTCGTTGAACCGGTAAATGACACAACGTCCACCTCCGAGTGGGCACTTAATGTGTGTCCGACCTCACCACCTAGACCGAGAACAATATTCACAACGCCATCCGGCATATTAGCTTTGGTAAGTAATTGCCCAAGCATAATCGCGGTTGCAGATGTAAGTTCTGAGGGCTTCACAATCGCTGTGCAGCCCGCGGCTAGAGCAAAAGGCAACTTTTGAGAAAGAATCAGGAAGGGGAAATTCCAAGGTGTAATTATGGACGCAACACCGACCGGCTCCTTAATAACAAAAGCAAAAATATCTGGATCAAGATTCGGGTGACTTTCACCATTTAGTGTCCTCGCCAGAGACGCTGCAAACCGCCATAAGTCTATAGCGGCATCAATTTCACTTCGTGCTTGCGTAATTGGCTTTCCCGTCTCCAGTGTCTCGTATATCGCAAAGTGTTCTTTTTTATTTTCTATAAGGTCCGCAACCTGATTCAAAATGGCTGCTCTTTTCGCCCCCGGTAACCGGGACCACCTACCATCCTCAAAAGCTTGCCGCGCAGCCAAAATCGCTTCTTTTGCAACCTTCTCATCACCTCTGGAAAGACGAGAAACAACCTTTCCTGTCGCTGGTGAAATACGTTCTAGAGCCATTTCTTCGTCATATACCAACCACTTGCCATTAACAAAGTGTGTTAACTCAAAAATACTGTCAGGAACCAACGCCGTATCAGCTGCAGTAATCACATTTAATAATTCTTCTTTCATAATGAATTCTTATCTCTAATAAAGGGGTTCACGTTTTTCATAAAATGCCGCAAGACCTTCTTGTAAATCCGGATCACCCTTGACTAATCCTCCAGCTAAAGCCTCAACCAGAGCCCCGACATCCTCATTTTGTGCTATGGAAATCATGTATTTCGAAGCTTCGACAGCTTTGGGCGATCGCTGAGCAATTTTATCAGCTATTTTCTGAGCGTTCTCTAGCGGATCTTCAGCTATCAGATTAGCGAAACCACATTCATACATCCGTTTCGCACCTATCCGGCACCCCGTAAACACCATTTCTTTTATAAGCGCTTGTGGTATTTGCTTAGATAAACGTTGGGTTCCAGACCACCCTGGAACGATACCGATTCCTGTCTCAGGCATTGAACATATCGTATCGTTCGCGAAAACCCGCAGATCACAAGCGGCCGCAAGCTCCAACCCTCCTCCGAACGCGTAACCAGAAATCACTCCAATGGTCGGAATTGGAAGATTTGCAAACCTATCGATTATCCTGTGCCCTTCACGTACCCAGCGCCGGGCAAATTGAAAAGGCGTCATAGAACTCCACGCGTCAATATCCGCACCAACACAAAATGCCCTTTCACCCTCAGCCCTCAGCAACACCGCCCTGATATCCGCATTCGCTTCAATAGCAGCACAATGCTCTTCGATTTGGCTCAACATTAAAGGCGTTAACGCGTTAAGCTTCTTCTGATTATCCAAACAAATAGAAGCAATTTTGCCATCGACTGATAAACGGACTATGCTCATAATTTCAGCCCTATGAGCCCCGATGAGAATAAAGAAGAAGGGGATTGTTTTGCATCTTCTGCTATACGCACCCGGCCTTCGGACGCTTCGACGATATCTATATCTGGCCTAATTCCAGGCATAATCTCAGTCGCCACCAATCCGTCAGCCTGACATCGCAAAACACACCGCTCAGTGATATATAGAACATCCTGACCGGTAATTTTGGCTCGCCGCCCCGAGAATGTGATTTGTTCAACTTCGTCCACAAATTTGGTAAAGCGGCCTTGTTTAGTAATCCTAATTTCATTTGCCTTCAATTCAATTTCTGCACCAGCGGCAAAATAGCCAAGGAACACAATTTTTTTAGCGTGGGCTGTAATATCAACAAACCCCCCGCAACCGGCAGTCAGGTATGGCTTCTTTCCAAGCTTGGAAACGTTGACATTGCCTTGGCTGTCGATTTCTAGAAAGGAAAGGAAAGAGATATCAAATCCACCACCTTGGAAATATGTAAACTGGCTTGGCGCAGGAATTATGGAATCTGCATTTGAGGCGCAGCCAAATGCAAAGCCCGTCAAGGGGACTCCCCCGACGGCTCCCTGTTCAATCACCCATGTTACTTTTTCCTGCTCCCCCTCCTCTAAAACTATACGTGGGACCATGGCTGATATCCCGAAGCCAAGATTGGCAGATTGACCAGCCCTTAATTCCAAGGCAGCACGTCGTGCCATGATTTTCTGAACGCCGTGCGAGGGCAAGGTAAAGCTGGATAATGGCCTGGTTATCTCGCCCGATATGGCAGGATCATAATCCGTCTCAGTTGTTTGTTTCTGATTGGGATCGACAACAATTCTATCCACCAGATGCCCAGGAACATGCACATCATAAGGGTGAAGGGAACCAGCGGCAGCCAATCTTTTCACCTGTGCAATAACAACTCCACCATGATTCCTAACGGCAATAGCTTGGTCCAAAGTACCAAGATATGCCCCTTCGTGCTCAAACGAAAGGTTGCCCCACTCGTCCGCAGTTGTAGCCCTGATTATAGCGACACTGGGAACAATGTTTTGGAAATGAAGCCACTCCTCACCATCAAATTCCACTTTCTTCACAACCGGTTCGTGACTCGCCATATTGTTCATAGCGCAACCATTCAAATCCGGGTCTACAAAGGTTTGCAGGCCTATTTTAGTGAGAACTCCTGCTTTGCGAGCCGCTACATCTCTATGCATATCGAAAAGAACGCCAGAGGGAATATTATATGCGGGAATTTCATCGTTTGTGATCATCTGCCATATTTTAGGCATCGGTTTTGAAGATGGCCCACTTGGATACGATCCGGCTATGACCTTTCCAAGCAGCCCCGATACAGCAATATGATCTATGCCATCAATTCCGGACATATCGCCTGCGGCGATAGGGTGTAAGGTCGTAATTTTCTGGGGATGCCCTTCAACTTCAAACCTCTCTCTAATTGCCTTCATGACCAGATCGGGGCAACCCAATCCTGATGACGATGAAACCGTGATTACCGCTTCATCAGCAATGCTAGAGACAGCCTCTCTTGGGGATACAACTTTATTTAACATTATTTTCCATTCTTAATTCTAGCCTTTTCTGTCCTGGCCCATTAAGTTTGTTATCGAAACATCCAGTGCAGACATCATAGCATTGAGGACTCACCCACAAAAAAAAAAAAACGCATCTTCAAATACGTCAGAATTTGGAAAACAAAGCATCTCTAACCCTGCTACATCAGACGCTGTTTCCCTGAAACAAACTATAGGCCAAAACTAACCACCCTTATCATTAAGCTACTTTATCACACTATCGTTTTGGAACGTTCCTATTTATTAGATAGACACCTTTGATATGTCAAGCGGGCAGAAAATCCATCTTAAGAGAAGGCGGAGATTGATAAATCACATCCGATCACTTTCAAGATCAAACTAACCAGAAGCGATATGAACACAATAACCCTGTACCCATTAACTCAGCAGCCCATTGTGAAATCTATAAACAGCTTTGCCGTTTAATTCTCGTTGTAACAATAGAGCCAACTCACGTATATGATAATCACCCCACATACATGCCTCTCCACTCGGAACCTTACTTCCTTCTGCCTGATAATCCCACCCAAAGGGGCGATGATATATACTATGCAGCAACAGACCTTCATGACTCTCATCATTGGACAAGTACTCATTCGAAAATAGTCGCTTCAGGATGGTCAACCCTGCTTGGCGCATCTGAAAGCCAGCAGCCTCTTTCCCATCTGCCTTCAAACTATCCGCAAGAATTAAGAGTCCTTGACACGCAATTGCTGAGGCAGAGCTATCGACTGGCTCAAATTCATTATTTGGGTCGACCTGTTCGTCATTTCTCTGTAATAATTTTTCTATATTTGGTGCACCAGTGTCCCAGTAGGCCATGCCATCACTTGCGACATGTGCTAGAAAATGCTCCGACACGTCAATTGCCGTTTTTTGAAGCTTATCTGTAAAAGCATTTAGGTCTATGTTCGAAAGCTCTTGCCTATCCTTCAATTCAGTGAACAAAGCCAGTAGCTCCGCACAACCCAATATTGCCCATGCCTGACCTCTTGTCCAAGTTGTAAAGCCCGAATACCCTTGCTGAGAATTGACGCACCGGAAGCTACCATTCTTTACATTAAAAATACCTTCGTGTGCCGTTCTACCCCGCTCATCATATATGTCGCGCCCGTCCCCAAAAAAAATGAGGTAGTCAGCGAGCGAATCGAAATGTTGGATTAGTCGTTCAATTAGACATTCTTCTCTATCATTTTCACCCACGAACTGATGCCCCAACAAATAAGCCGTAGCTAAGGAGCGCAGACTGCGAATCGAATCTATAAATAGCGAATGCGGTCCATGGAAAGAATGGATAAAACCCTTACCTTCACCCAAACTAGTCCAACGTCTAGCTTGTACCGCTCCGCTACATTTTAAAGCCAAAGCGTAATAATCTCGCTCATATGGCTGACAAGTTATTATCGATTCACACCCCATACGATATAGGTTCCCGAAAGTAGAGCCTATGTTGAAACCATGATCATGCACGCCAAAATGCGTCACATACTCTTCCAACCGGTTCATTGTTCCAGATTTCCCTAATTCAAGAAAGTAGTCGTCACCAGAGGCCTCAAATTGCAATAGTGCAGATCCATAGCGAAACCCAAGTGTCCATTGCGTCCATTCTTGACCAGAATACTGCCCTCTTTTTGTAATAACCGGAACTTCATCGGAATCAGCCAAACGCGCTTCCAGTTTACGAATTTTCATTTCTGAAATTTTCCAAAAACGTTCCAGATCCTCACTAAGATCTACCGCTTTAATCGACTGATTTACTCTTATCATTATCTTCTTGACCTCCGTTTCTATGATATAATCACATATTTTTATATATGTACAGCAAAATATTAGAACGTTCCAATCTTTTTATGCCCAATGGGTTTATCCCATCCAAAACATAGAGAGTAGAGGTGTCATAAGACAGAGCTACTGAAGTATCATCGGCGGTCCATTGAATAATATATTCACCAAAGACAACTGACGTGATCACGTAACGCCCACCCTCATCTTTCGTTCAAATGGCGGAAGACCAAGAGCGTATCATTGGTAATGATGTGAATTCCAATTCTTTTAATTGCTAATAAATAATTCGCTCGAGAATGGGTGTGCGATTTTTAGCAACTCCTCTCTACGGTACTCCATTGACCCTCCGTCTCCGTAGGCAGGGCGATCGTTTTTATGTCCCATAAGCAGGCACCTCAAACCATAGTCAAGATTTGCTTCCTGCATTCGTTTTTCAAACGAATGCCTAAACGAATAAATTACATGATTTTGCGTGGGCAGCAGGTTTCTGTTTCGGAAAGCCTTCATTAGATTTGCCGATACAAGCTCACCTTTATCACGGTATTTCTCAAACCCTTCAGGACGGGCCTGCATTGCGATATATGCAACCCCCACTAACGGAATATCACGTTCCGAGTCAGGCGTTTTGAGTTCTCGCTTTTGCCGTGGCTTAATGGATATATGTGGAACTGAGCCGTGTAACCTAATGTCTTCCGGCATGAGATTAATGATTTCACTCATCCTCGCCCCTGTTTCGATCAGCGTATAAAGAATGACTTGCAAATCTGTTGATAAATCACTGAACATTCCAGGCTGGAGAATTTTCTGCCTGACCCACTTATCCGGAAACGCCAGTACACTGCTGCGAGTTTCACCTTTGAAAAACATGTTTCTAAATGGATTGGTGCGTTCTTCTTGACCGATGTGTTCAAAATACCTTTGGTAGAGTGTCCGCATATTTCCGATATGGCGATTGACCGTATTTGGCTTAGCAGGCCTCGGGTTTTCCTGACTCTCAATCATTTTATCCATCCACCATGCTCGATAAGCCAATGCCTGCTCACGACTCAAATCTTCGATAAACAAGTCTCCCATACGTTCGATGAAATACTTGACAGATGTTCTTTTTCGCTTCTCCCACTTATCTTTCTGGTTTGGTGATTTATTGTATTGGTCGTCGAACGCGATCTCTGCGAGGTATATTTCGAGCACTTTGGATATCTTTGTTTTCGCTATGTCCGGAACTGGCACGCCTCCCAATAGTGCGAGCGTATCTTGGGGTTTTGGAAGTTCGCCGCTCTTGAGGTTGGTTTTCAAGGATTGAAGGCGGTCGACTACCGCCCAAGCATCCCCCTCCTCGACTAAAGTTTCTACGGTCTTGTAGACATACCCATAGACAAGAGCGCGCTTCACAGCGGCCTCATACCGGCTGTTTTGAACCTTTCGAGTGGTGGCTGTAACACCTCCGTTCTCATCTGCCTCTAGCACCATGCTGCGCCAATAGGCGTCGTCAGCTGATACTAGTGCATCTCGCCTGATTCTGGCAATCTCAAGGCTAGACGTATCCAGTGACTTCCGAACAAGCACGCGATCATCCACATAGTTAAACTTTCCGGGCACACGCCGTTGATAGTGCCAATGCCCTCCACGATTTATGAGGTACTTATCTTGTCCCGAATTTGGTTTCACACGCATTTTATATCACATTTTGTACACAATTTGAATCACAAATTTTGCATATACGTTAAAAACGCAAAAATCTCAGCTAAAAAACTGAGACTTTTCAACCGCTTAATAATTTTTCCATTCCAGGGAATGGCGCGAGTGACGGGACTCGAACCCGCGGCCTCTGGCGTGACAGGCCAGCGCTCTAACCAACTGAGCTACACCCGCTAAGATGATTGGGGGGTCATAGCTATTCGTGCATGGCCCGTCAATCGTAAAATAGCGTTATT
>CALLPQ010000117.1 GCA_938015425.1 uncultured Parvularculaceae bacterium
AGGGGCGCATCCACCTCGTCAAGAACACAAACAGGGGCAGGATTGGCCATAAACACCGCAAATATAAGCGAGGTAGCAGTCAAGGCTTGCTCGCCCCCCGACATAAGGGACATGGAGGTCAATTTTTTCCCCGGAGGCGAAGCATAAATCTCTAAGCCGGCCTCAAGCGGATCTTCCGCATCAACAAGGCGTAATTCCGCTTGGCCGCCATTAAACAGTGAAACAAAAAGGCGTGAGAAATTTTTATTGACGGTTTCAAAAGCATCAATCAACCGTTGACGCGCTTCTTTGTTTAAATTGCGGATCGCATTACGCAATTTGGCAATTGCCTCTTCGCAATCACTACGTTCAACCGTAAATTCTTCAAGGCGCGCAATCACTTCTTGCAACTCTTCATCCGCACGCAGATTAACGCCGCCAAGGTTTTCACGCTCTCGCTTATAGCGCTCCAGTTTTTTCTCGATTGCGTCACGCGCCGGTAGCTCCTTACCGTCTTTATGTTCCGCAATTTCCAATAATTGTTCAGGTTCGGCAGAACAATTTTCCCGTGACAATATGGCCGCTTCTTCAACACGGGCCAATGCGGCCTCGCTTTGGGCTTCCAGTCTTGCTCTTGCTTCTCTGGCCTCGCTGGCCGCTTCTTCGGCAAGGCGGGCCGCTTTATCCATTTCTTGCGATTGAGAAACTGCGACAGCCAATGTGTCGGCTGCTTCGTTGCGGGTTGTTTGCGCAACAGAAATTTGCTCAAGCAGTGTTTTGCGTTTTTCTTCTATGACAGCTGGCGTTGATTGCGCTTCTTGCTGGGCGGTTTTAACCTCCGTCAGGCGGCTTGTCAGGGTTTGTGTCCGCGTGGTGGCCGTTTCCCCGCGGGTGCTCCAAACACCGCGTTCTCTGGCAATTTCATCAAGGCGCTGCGTACGCATTTTAGATTCTCGTGACAAATCACCGTAAGTCGCACGGGCTTCGCTCGCTTGCGTCCGCGCCCGTGATAAAGCATCGCGGGCCGTCGATAAGGACTGCGTAATTAAAGCAGGGTCAGGAAGGGATTTTTGTTCGTTTTCAATTTCAGTGAGTTGTGTTTGTGCAAGATTTTGCTCTCTACGCTGACTATCAAGGTTTTGATCTATCGCAATAATACGCGAAGATGCTTGCTCGAACGTTTTTTCCAATCTGCTAAGTGTTGATCTTGTCTCTTCGGTCTGACGCCGCGCGATAGTGAAGGCCTGACGGGCTTCTCCGGCAAAAACCTTACATTGTTCCAGATCATTATGGCATTCTTGATGGGTTTTTTCAGCATTTTCCAGATTTTGAGTTGCCATTACAATTTCGTCTTCAAGGGCATAGAGGCGATTTCGCTGTTCCAACCGGATGGCCGCCGCCGTGCGCGCTTCAGCCCGGGCCACAAACCCGTCCCAACGCCATAAATCTCCTTCGCGAGAAACCAGTCTTTGTCCCGGCGATAAAGTGGGTTGCAATCGATCACCCACTTCGCGGGCGACAACACCGATCATCGCCAAGCGCCGGCTTAACTCTGGCGGGGCTTTAACAAAATTACTAAGCCTCGCGGCACCAGCTGGCAGTTCTTTATTCGCCTGATTAGGATTAACCGCAATCGGGCCCCTTCCCTGCTGGGACCAAAAAGCGGGGGCTTGCGGATCAATTGCCGCATTAAGATCATCCCCCAGGGCCGCCCCAAGGGCATTTTCCATACCCGGCTCCACATCTATCTGCTCGATAAGAGCGGGATAGTCACTACCATGATCATTTAACAGTTTTGACAGAGCATCGCGTTCAGCCTCTATTTCCGATAGAGCTTGTTCAGCCTGACGTAATGGCGCTCTGGTCGACACTTCTTGCGCTTCGGCTTTGGCACGATTATCTTCCGCCCGCCCCAAAGCTGTTTCTGAAATCTGGACCGCTTGGGTTGCTTTTTCAAAAGCGCGTTTAGCAACGGTTAAAGCTTGCGCTTCGCTGGCGTCGGGTTCAACCCGTGCACGCTCGGCTTGCAATGAATTAACCTGACTTGTCAGCCTCTCTAGACGATTGGTTGTTTCTTTAATGCGTCTATTAATCGCCGTGCGCTCTGCTTCTTGCTGCGCATTTTCGTTTGAACGTGTTTCAAAAAGAGTTTCGCTCTCGCTTAATGCCGAGGCGGTTTCATTCATTTTTGATTCCGCATTTTGCAATCTCTCGGCTTCGCTATTTTCACGCTTGCGTAAGCCTTCTTCTTCCGTATTCAGCGTTTTTATGGCTTCTTCTGCATCCGCCAGCAGTGTTTTTTCCCGCGTTAAATCTCCCTGTAGACGTTCTATTTCCTTGTTCAGGCGATTTAGTTCCGCCTCGGCGCGGTGCGCTTCGTCATCAAGGTTTTCCCGCGCAACAGATAAACGATGCAAGGCTGCGCCCGCCTCTGCCTCTTTCATGCGCAACGGATCAAGAGCTGTATGGGATTCCTCTCGTGCGGTGCCCGCTTTGGTGGCGGCAAGAGCCGTCTCTTCAATAAATCCGCTTACTGCTGATAATTCGATATTGGTTTCTTCAGATGATTTGATTGCGTCATTCCAGCGAATAAAAGCGGCCATAGCTTCGGCGCGTCTAATATCTCCAGAAATATTACGATAGCGCGTTGCTTGTCGGGCCTGTCGTCCTAAAGCCCCTTTTTGGCTATCCAACTCACCCATCACATCATCAAGGCGGGAGAGATTTGTTTCCGCCGCCCGCAATCGCAACTCAGCCTCATGGCGGCGCGAATGGAGCCCCGTAATGCCGGCCGCTTCTTCAAGCAAGCGACGCCGGTTTTGCGGTTTCGCATTGATCAATTCGGCAACCTGCCCCTGACGCACAAGGGCCGGCGAATTAGCGCCAGAAGATGCATCAGCAAAAAACAATTGCACATCTTTTGCCCGCACATCTTTATTATTAATTTTATAAATGGATTGGCTGCCATCTTCTTTACGAAGTATACGGCGGGTTATTTCGATGGTTTCTTCTTCATTGTATTCAGCAGGGGCAGAACGATCACTATTATCAAGTGTCAAGGTGACCTCGGCCCAGTTACGGGCAGGACGCATTGTGGTACCGGAGAAAATAATCGACTCCATGCCGTCACCGCGCAAGGCCTTGGCCGAGGTTGCCCCCATAACCCAGCGTAGAGCTTCAAGCACATTGGATTTACCGCAACCATTAGGCCCGATAATACCGGTGAGACCATCTCTAATCTCGAAGTCGGTTGGCTCCACAAAAGACTTAAAGCCTGTCATCCGAAGGTTTGTAAACTTCACAAAACTTTTCCCAATCAGTAAGCTCAAAATCGATTATTGCCCAAGCAAACAATCATTAATGACCTTATATTTACCACACACGCGCTCTATCCAACGAACGCTATTCCTTTCATTATGGGCAAATTACTCTGCATACCCATAAGTTAATGACAATTCCAACACAGGCTCAAAATGGCCCCAGAACGGCAATACCTTGATATAACCGTCTTTAATGGCTCCGAATAAACCAAATTAGATGATATCAAGCGAGATGATACCAAACTAGATGATACAGACTAAAAGACCCAATTATTAGTCCACACTTCATGCCATCTTTGCCCCTATTCCCAAGATAAATCGATATTGGAGATAGCGGCTTTTAACCAAACCTAGCTTGGCCAGAGTATAGTCGAAATTTGTCAATAATGGTAATGATTGCCGATTCTTATGTTTGACCAAAGGAAAAGACGGCAATTTGGAAAAATATGGGTTTAATCTATTGATATTTCTAAAGTGTTCTTATTTTGTGCTTGAAAGCTCACAACCTATTGGCTCGTTGGAATTTGGTTTTCACGCCGCCCGATCCGCACTCCATATCTTTATATCGACAGATTAATCGCCAGCATTGGCAATCGCTTCGGCGATTGCTTCATCCAATTCATTATAGTTTTTAATATTGAGTTTCTTGCCATTCAAAATAAAGCTGGGTGTTGATCCCACATTATAGAGGGTTCCCGCTTCTTTCACATTTTGATTAATGACATCCACAATTTCTTGACGTTTCAAACACTGATCCATTCCAGCCGAATCAAGCCCGGCTTGATTGGCAATTTTCAAAAGTTCCCCCCTTGGATCAGACCCTAAAACCCATTGGCGTTGACCGCGCAACAAGGCATCACCAACCGCAAAAAAAGCATCATCACCGCCAATATCAGCCGCACACCGCGCAATCACAGACCCAATATAGGAAAGCTGTTGGGGGCCTGTTGGAAATTCGCGGAAAACGAAATTGACTTTATTGGTAGAAATATATTTTTCTTTAATAGTGGGATAAGAGGTCAGATGAAAATTAGCACACCCACCGCAGGTAAAAGATGCATATTCGATTAATGTCACGGGCGAATCTGGATCACCAAGGGTCATATCCCCCAATGCCCCTTCGCGGATACGATCGGCCACCCTGTTATCATCAATATTTTTAACATCTTTTTGCGAACTTGAAGAGCTTGCGTCATTGGCGGCCTCGCCACACGCCGATAGAACCATCAGCGCGCTGAGCAAAAAGAAAAATTTAATTTTTCCTGACAAATAACAAACCGGATATGGCATAACTCTAACCTAAGTTTTATTTACCGTTAAATTAAAGGCAAGTCATAGCGATCAAGCTATTACTCACCCCTTTATTTTTGCCCATTGATTAATAAGCGTTTATTCTTCGCCTAATGCATTAGCAAGTTCTTCTTCCAAGGCACTGGTTTTGATTTTTTTACCATTAAGAATAAAGGTCGGTGTTCCCGTCACTTTATAAACATCGTTTGCTTCTTTGACGTTCTTATTGATGACATCAACAATTTCCTGACGCTTCAGGCAAGTATCAACCGCCTCTTCATCCATGCCCGCTTGGGTGGTGATTTTTAATAATTCAAGTTTTGGCTCATTGCCAAAAGCCCATAATTGCTGGTTTCTAAATAGGCCATCTCCCACCGCAAAAAAGGCCTCATCCCCCCCTCTGTCGGATGCGCAACGTGCCAACACAGACCCGATATAAGATAATTCTTGCGGGCCGGTTGGAAGCTCGCGAAAGATAAATTTGATTTTATTACTGGTAATATATTTTTCTTTAATGGCCGGAAAAACATTAAGATGAAAATTCGCACAATGACCACAGGTGAAAGAAGCATATTCAATCAATGTGATATCAGAGTCGGGGTTACCGATCACCATATCTCCTAATGCACCATCGCGTGAACGCTCTTTTTCCAAAGCCGATTCAGTTTCGCTAACTTGGGCGGTATCAGACTTTCCCGCTGATGTGTCGGATTGTCCTTGACCATTGGCACCGCCACACGCCAGTAAAGATAGTGAAGAAGTCACCAGAGCAAGATATTTTAACGCATTGTTATTCATGAAGAAATAACCTTCCTTATAGTTTTTTACAGGCACAGCCCAGTCACATCGCCCCTCATGATAGAGGCTTAAAATTCAATGGTTTAAAATTCAATGGTGAAGTCTATATCATAAGTTTTTTATTCTGTCTTTTCTTTCATAAAAGACATCTTTGTCTGGTTTTAGACTGTCAAACTTTTTGGGCTCGAGAAAGTTATCATTTCAGATAAGGCAACGGGCTTACAAGCTTGAACCCCGGGGCATCGCGGAAGAATTCTTCTAATATATCTTTATGTCCGCTCCCAAACACAATGAGTATTTTATCGCCGGGCTTGGCATATTGGGCCGCTCGGGCAAATATTACCATATTACGCTGCCACCATGTTAATATCTGTAAAGCCCCTTGAGGATCTTCTACTGTACCCATTTGCGCAATCGCTAGAAAAATTTTGCGTTGCAGTTTCTGGTCATCAGCATTTATGCGGGCAAGAATTTCAATCAACGACAAGCCTTCTTCAGCATCAATTGTCGCTCTGATTTGATCAGTCAAACCATCAATCTGTTTTAATAAATGTTCCTGACCAAGCTCATTCGCTGCGGCCAATGCGGGGCGATAATCCAGAAAACTATCAAAATCAATTGCATAAAGGCGTTCATGACCAAGTCGCTTGGCCAACCGCATGCCAAACTGTTGGCGCTCATTGACACTCAGCTTGTGCTTGCCTTGCAGGTAAGCTTTGTATTTTTCATTAAACGCGTCTTCATGTTCCAGATCGAGTTCCAACATTATCTTATCGGGCTCAAAGGACTGCAAATGATCCAGCACCTGCCTTATCTCTTCTTGACCTTTGGGCGTAAGATAATCTTGAACTTTAGAGTTGACTGCATCCTTTCCTCCTCCGGTCAAATGGAGTGTCCCCAGGATCATGACCTCAATTTCTGCCTCTGATTGGTGCTCGCTCTCGTTTTGAACTTTAGTACGGGAGGTATCCTCGGTTTGGGCTATTGCCCAAAAGCTAGTAAATGGACTGATTGAGGCTACGCTGAAAAGGACACTCAAAAAAGCAAACACAGTTTTTTTAAAACCCATAATTTTCTTCCTTATTTTTTGTAAGTCTTCCCTGCTTTTAAGTCTCTTTTGTTTCAGGCCCCAATCTTAAATGTCTCTAATCTTTCAAACTTCGGAATCTCGCCAGCACTTCATCAAGGGTCAATTCTTCATCATTGTTGCCAGCCGCGTTGCCACCCGCGTATGGCCGC